>CAMNPN010000001.1 GCA_946548085.1 uncultured Prevotella sp.
GTCGAACTTCGTGTGGTCGTTGCCCACGAAGCCGTGCATGCCCTGTCCGATCATGCGCAGACCCTTCTGGATCATCTCCTCGAAGGAGCGGCCGATGGACATAATCTCGCCGACAGACTTCATCGACGAACCGATCAGGCGGCTGACACCGGCAAACTTGGTCAAGTCCCAGCGGGGGATCTTGCAGATCATATAGTCGAGGCTCGGCGCCACGTATGCGCTGGAGGTCGTACCCATCTCACCAATCTGGTCGAGCGTGTAGCCGAGGGCAATCTTGGCGGCGACGAAGGCGAGGGGATAGCCGGTGGCCTTCGAGGCGAGGGCAGAGGAGCGTGAGAGTCGGGCGTTGATCTCGATGATACGGTAGTCGTTGGTCTGGGCGTTGAAAGCGAACTGGATGTTGCACTCGCCGACGATGCCGAGGTGCTTCACGCACTTGATGGTGATCTCCTGCAGCATCTTCACCTGTTCCTCCTTCAGCGAGCATGTCGGAGCCACCACGATCGACTCTCCGGTGTGGATGCCCAGCGGGTCGAAGTTCTCCATCGAGGCCACCGTGAAGCAGCGGTCATTGGCGTCGCGGATGCACTCGAACTCGATCTCCTTCCAGCCCTTGAGCGACTCCTCCACGAGGATCTGCGGGGCAAAGGTGAAGGCCGACTCTGCGAGCTCACGGAAGGTCTTCTCGTCGGGGCAGATGCCTGAGCCGAGACCGCCGAGGGCGTAGGCCGAGCGGATCATGATGGGGAAGCCGATCTCGTGGGCGGCCTTCAGCGCATCCTCCATCGACTCCACGGCGTGGCTCACGGGCACCTTCAGGCTGACCTCACCCAGCTTTTTAACAAAAAGGTCGCGGTCTTCAGTATTCATGATGGCCTCGACACTCGTTCCTAAAACTTCAACTCCATATTCCTTCAGTGTACCGTTCAGGTAAAGTTCCGTACCGCAGTTGAGCGCCGTCTGTCCACCGAACGCGAGCAAGATACCGTCAGGACGCTCCTTCTTGATGATCTCGGTCACGAAATGCGTGTTCACCGGCTGGAAGTACACTTTGTCGGCAATACCCTCCGAGGTCTGGATGGTTGCGATGTTTGGGTTTACGAGCACACTCTTGATTCCTTCCTCGCGAAGGGCCTTCAAGGCCTGCGATCCAGAGTAGTCAAACTCACCGGCTTGTCCGATTTTCAAGGCACCCGATCCGAGTACCAACACCTTCTTCAGTTCTTTTTTCATTTTGGGTTGATTTTATTATCCTTGTTTAAATCGCGTGCAAAGTTACGAAGATTTTCGGAAACCACCAAAACTCTTTCCGCCGATTTGTGCGATTTTCTGCATATAATTGACCGAATACTGCCAATCGCGTATCATTGCTGCATATTCATGCGATTTTCAGCATCTGCAATAGTGAATTGTAACAATGTATCTTTGTAACATTGTAACATTAAGGTTTTCCCATATTTTCAGGAGAAGATATAAGATGGTATTATTAAATTATTATATATTATAATATATAATAATTCTTATTATCTCTCTGTACGCTTACAGTGTATGTGGAATTGCTTAATGTTACAATGTTACAAAGTTACATTGTTACAAAGTCCTCGTCCGATCCAGCCGATCCGTAATCTCCGTGCCCACGATCCGTAATCTCCGTGCCCACGATATTACGGCTCGCTGGAAATCGGCTGAAACTGCGGTCAAAAATTTGGCCGTTTCACAGAAATGTCGTACCTTTGCATCGTACACTTTCGAATTAGGGTTGATGAACACGGAATTATTAAGCGAACTGAATGAGAGTCAGCGGCTTGCAGTGGAATACTGCGACGGGGCGAGCCTCGTGATTGCGGGAGCAGGATCGGGCAAGACGCGCGTGCTGACCTATAAGATAGCCTGGCTGCTGGAGCAGGGCATGAAGCCCTGGCAGATACTGGCGCTGACCTTCACCAACAAGGCGGCGCGGGAGATGAAGGAGCGCATCGGGCGGCTGGTAGGACAGGAGCGGGCGCGCTACCTGCAGATGGGCACCTTCCACAGCGTCTTCGCACGCATACTCAGGGCAGAGGCCGACAAGATCGGCTACAACTCGAACTTCACCATCTACGACCAGACGGACGCCCGCTCGCTGGTGAAGACCATCATCAAGGAGATGGGGCTCGACGACAAGGCATACAAGCCGTCGTCCGTGGCCGACCGCATCTCGATGGCGAAGAACCATCTGCTGCTGCCCGGGCAGTATCAGCAGAGCTCATGGGCCTCTGACGATGCCACGCGGAAGCTGCCGCAGATATCTAATATATATATAAGGTACGCGGAGAGGTGCCGTCAGGCCAATGCGATGGACTTCGATGACCTGCTGGTGCAGACGTGGGTGCTCTTCCAACAGCATGAGGATGTCAGGCAGAAGTACGTGGAGAAGTTCCAGTTCGTGCTTGTGGATGAGTATCAGGACACGAACTTCGCGCAGCAAGCCATCGTGTATCAGCTCTCTCGCGAGCACCAGCGGGTGTGCGTCGTGGGTGACGATGCCCAGAGCATCTACTCCTTCCGAGGCGCCAACATCGACAACATCCTCGACTTCCAAAAGCAATATCCGGGCTCGAAACTCTTCAAGCTCGAACAGAACTACCGCTCCACGCAGCTCATCGTGCAGGCCGCCAACTCGCTGATTCGCCGCAACGAGCGCCAGATACCGAAGAACGTTTTCTCGGAGAACGAACACGGCGAGCGGCTGCAACTGAAGCCAGCCTATTCGGACAAGGAGGAGGCGATGATCGTGACGCAGGACATCAAGCGGCTGCGGAAGCAGGATCACTGCAACTGGAGCGACTTTGCCATCCTCTACCGCACCAACTCCCAGAGCCGCTCGTTTGAGGAGCAGATGCGCAAGGACAACATACCGTATCGCATCTACGGCGGCCTCTCGTTCTACCAGCGCAAGGAGATCAAGGACGTGATCGCCTACTTCCGCCTCGTGGCCAACCCCGACGACGAGGAGGCCTTCAAGCGCATCATAAACTATCCCGCCCGAGGCATCGGCGACACAACGGTGGGCAAGGTCATCCAGACGGCACAGGCCTACGGCGTCAGTCTCTGGCAGGTCATCAAGGAGCCGGTGCTCTTCCCGACGGGTGTCTCGAAGGGCACGCAGACGAAGCTCAACGCCTTCCGTGAACTCATCGAGGGCTGGATAGCGCGGCTCAACACCGAGGACGCCTACACGCTGGGCCACGACATCATCATGGCCTCGGGCATCAGCAAGGATATCTACAGCAGCCACAACCCCGAGGACATCTCCCGCCAGGAGAACCTCGAGGAATTCCTCGGCGGCATGCAGGACTTCGTGGAGTCGCGCCGTGAGGAGGATATGGGCGACCAGGTGTATCTGCCCGACTTCCTGCAGGAGGTGGCGCTGCTGACAGACCTCGATAGCGATACGGGCGATGAGAACGATAAGGTGACGCTGATGACCATCCACTCTGCAAAAGGCCTTGAGTTTCCAACGGTTTTCGTGGTAGGCTTGGAGGAGAACATCTTCCCCTCGCCGATGTGTACCAACTCGATGCGGGAGCTCGAAGAGGAGCGGCGACTGCTCTACGTGGCCATCACCCGCGCCGAGAAACACTGCATACTGACCTGCGCGCAGAATCGCTGGCGCTACGGACGGATGGAGTATGACACGCCCTCACGGTTTATCCGCGACATTGATCCCGAGCTGCTCCAGGTACACTCGGAAGCAGGCGATTCGGGCTTTGGCAGCAGTCAGAGCCGCAAGACCTACAACCGCTATGACGGCGGGGCTTACGGCACGGGCAGCACCTACGGCGGCAGTCGCCGGGGACTTGAGAGCGAGGGCCCGGAATGGATGCAGAATCCGAGACCCGTAGCCTCGCAGTTCAAGGCCGATCCGAAGCCTCGCATGGTGGCGCCCCGTCAGCCAGAGAAGCCCGTCGACCCCTTCGGCGAGGGATTCAAGCGGCTCTATCAGCAGCAGGCGGGCAGGCCGCTGGCTGCTGCGGGCGGCACATCAAGACCGTCGTCGCCTGGCGGAAACTTCAAGTCGGTCACTCGTGCCGTGCCTCCACGGCCGATGGCCTCTGATCCGAGTGCGGGCGATCTGCATGAGGGTGTGCGCATCGAGCACCAGCGCTTTGGCATCGGGACGGTGATCAGGATCGAGGGCACGGGTGAGAACACGAAGGCCACCGTGGAGTTCACCAACACCGGCACGAAGCAGCTGCTGCTGAAGTTTGCCAAGTTCAGGATTATCGGCTGAAACCGCGATGTGTGAGCGATAAAAAGAATTAGAGCGACTCGTCATCGGGTCGCTCTATCTGTCTCTGTCCGGCCTTCGGCAGATGCTTCTTCTTCCGCAGCCACGCAGCCTTGCGGGCCTCGTAGTCGGCATGGTGCTTCTCCAGGAATCCGTCGGCCATGTCAATAAGTGTTGTTATACCGGGCAAATACCACCTTTACGTCGATAGGTGTGTCGGCACCACCCTGGAGCTTGGTGCTTACAAGGCCCATCTGATTTTCGACGATAGATACGCTAGAGGTGCTGCTCGCGTTTGATATCGATATAGGCAGCAGCAGCACCTTGTTCCAGTTGGGGTGCTTGCTCAGCCAGTCAGGATCAGCAGCCAGCCCCTTCTTCTTGTTCTCTCTCATCAGCGTGATCAGGTTGCCGATATTGTTGAAGGTGTAGCTGTTGGTGATGGCCAGCGGGGCTATGAACGTGCTCTTGTAGTCGTATGACTTCTCCTTTTCAAAGAACGTCTTCAGACTGTCTGTAGGCATTAGCATGACGTTCGAGGGCGCATCCATGAGGTACTGGCTGTCGGTGACATCGCTGTTCTGACGCAAGAAGGTCATGTTCACAGACAGCAGCGAGTCGTTGACATGGCTCTCCGCGATCTCATCGATGGGCAGTGTCACCTCTGTGAAGATGCCGGCAGGCGCCTTCAGGTAGGTGCAGTTCTGCTCTTCGGCCAGCCGGGTCAGGGCACTCATGTCGTTGCTCACCTGGGTGGTCTGCAGCACTTCGGGTGTCGACGAGGTGGCAAGGTACGACACGTATGTCTTGTCGTCCTTCAGGAAGCGGTAGAATATCCGCATCTCTATCGCGCTGAACTTTGCCATCATCCCCAAGCCGTCTGACAGCTCGAAGAAGAATCCCGGGCACAGCTTGTTGATAAACGTGTAGGAGTTCTTGAAGTACTCAGGGTGATCGTAGTAGTTGCGCAGGATATAGGTGCCGTAGTTGTTGTACGTGTTGCCCTCCTTGTCGGTATATTCGTCAGAGAGCGAGATGCGGGCAATGTCGGTATAGCCGGTGAGCTTCCTGATGCTGTCCGAATAGGTCAGGTTGCTCAGGCTCAGCACGAAAGGCTTCTTTAGCCCGCCTTCTCGGAGGTAGCCTTTCTCTCGCGGATCGTAGTTACTGTAGTAGGTCACGGTCTCGCTCATGGGCTTGTGCAGCTCGAGCACGTTCATCTTCAGCGCCGTCAGAGAGTCGCCGTAACAGGCGCTTTTATCGAACACCATCCATATCTCGCACGAGTCGGCCACGATGTTGCCAGCACTGTCCTTCGAGACGATGTTGCTACGGGATGGAAGCGTGAGCCCCTCCTGAAGGTTGAACTGCGCCATGAACTCGGTCTTGACGTAGGTGCCTGTCTCAGGGTCTTTCACACGGCCGAAATAGGTGTCGTTGTTTCGGGCGTAAACGGAGTCTACAAGGAAGGAGCGGGTGTAGGCCTTAAAGGTGCCGGTGTCGACAATCAGCTTGTCTGAGTTGTTTGTCAGTGACGAACCGAGTGTGTCTGTATCTGTGGTACAAGACCATATCGCCATTGCCGTTGCTGCAATCGCTGTAAAGAATTTGTATTTCATGATTTGCTATCTGTCTGTTGTCTTCGCCCTCAACGGTTATTCTTCGGCAGGGAAGAGTGTCTCGTAGAAGTCTTCACAGGCTTCTGCCACATTTGCCGTATAGTTGAGGATAGGAATGTTCTTTGCTTTCGAATAGGCAAGCAGCTCTTCGTTGACAAGCTGCTCTGACTGTACGATACCATCGCTGTAGTCAATGGCAAGTTTGCCAAGCTCGATGAAATCGAAGTTGTCGTTATATCCCTTGAGGATCTCAGGGGTGGCATCACGGAATTCAAGGCATTTCTTGAAGTTATCGCCCAGGTTCTTGTCGAGCTTCTGGGTAAAGAGCGATGTCACCACCTTGGCGTCGGCAAAGGATGGCTCATCGTGATAGGCCGTCTTCACATAGAGAGGCACAACGGCACTCATCCAGCCCTGGCAGTGGATGACATCGGGCACCCAGCGGAGCTTCTTCACCGTCTCCAGCACGCCACGGGCAAAGAAGATGGCTCGCTCACCGTTGTCAGGATAGTCTTCACCTTGCTCATCTTTCTCCATCAGGCGCTTGCCGAAGTAGTCATCGTTGTCGATGAAATACACTTGTACCTTTGCTGACTGGATTGATGCCACCTTGATGATCAGGGGATGGTCTGTATCGTTGATGATCAGATTCATGCCCGACAGACGGATCACCTCATGCAGCTGACCGCGGCGCTCGTTGATAGTGCCCCACTTGGGCATGAACGTGCGAATCTCGTGATTACGCTCCTGAATGGTCTGGGGAAGCACACGCCCCATCACGGATAATTCGTTGTCTGGTACGTACGGAGATATCTCCTGATTGATGAATAATACCTTCTTTTTTGCCATTTCTGTTGGTTTTACCCTGCAAAGGTACGAAAAATAAATCGCAAAACTTACTTTCCGGGGCGGTTTTTAGCAAAAAGTGACATTTTAAAGGGCTTTTTTTGATTATTTTTGGCTTTTAGGTATAATTGAAAAGAAAAGTAGAAAAAACTATAAAATGTTAAAAATGTGTTTATTTATAGAAAAATCATGAAATATTTGCGTAAAATGTTGCGCAGTTCAAAAAGATTTATTATATTTGCACATTAATCAACTAATCCACAATTAAAATGGCAAAGTATAACATTATTGAAAAAAAGGAAAAAGTAGCTGCCTACCGTACACTCGTTAGTCCGAAGATGATGGATGACATGCAGGAGAAGATTATGGACATTATCGTCATGCAGAAGAAGTACCGTGACAAAGACTACTCAGCAAAGAAATTAGCTGAAGAATTAGGAACAAACACCCGTTATATCTCAGCTGTCGTCAATGTGCGTTTTCACATGAATTACACTTCATTCGTTAACAAGTATCGTATCGATGAAGCCATGACCATCCTCGTGGACAGGCGCTATCAGGATCTGCGGATGGAGGAGGTGAGCGACATGGTGGGATTCTCTAATCGGCAGTCGTTCTACGCATCATTCTACAGAGTGATGGGCATCACCCCGAGAGAGTATCGCCTGCAGCACCTCAAACAGCACCCCACCATGAGGGCATCGAGGCAGAAGCCGAAAGCTAAGACGGAAGAATGAAGCATGTTGCAGCAAACCCCGATTTCTGTTATCGGGACGAGCGGTTTGCCGACCTGCAGCTGCTTAGGTATCAACTGACGGGCTTTGATAAACTTGCCCCAAAGCAAAAAGAACTGATTTATTATCTATCGAAAGCAACACTGTTCGGCAGGGATATTACATTCGATCAGTTTGGAAAGTTCAACCTCAGGATTCGCAAGATGATGGAGGTTGTTTTTACAGACCAGAATGTAAGCCGCGATACAGAGGATTTTCAGGCTCTGGAGGTTTATCTGAAGCGCATCTGGTTCTCTAACGGTATTTATCATCATTATGGCTGCGAGAAGATGATGCCGGGGTTCTCGCCCGACTATCTACGCCAGCAGCTTCATAAGGTCGACGCCTGTCGGCTGCCGTTAAGGGCAGGGGAGACACTCGAGGAAATGTGTGAGGAGCTCTTCCCTGTCATCTTCGACCCCCAGGTACTCCCCAAGCGTGTGAACAAGGCCGATGGCGAAGACCTGATACAGTCTTCTGCCTGTCATTTCTATGAGGGTGTCACCCAGGCTGAAGCCGAAGCATTCTATGATCAGTTGAAGAAGCGTGAGGCGGCAAAGACCAACCCGCCGTCATTCGGACTGAACTCAACGCTTGTAAAGGACAACGGCGTGGTGAAGGAGATCGTATGGTCGGCCAATGGGAGATATTCCAATGCTATCCGGCATATCGTTTTTTGGCTCAGAAAAGCAGCCGAGGTCGCTGAAAACGCACAGCAGAAGAAGGTTATAGAGCTGCTTATAAGTTACTATGAATCAGGCGATTTGCAGACATTCAATCAATATTGTATTGAATGGTTGAAAGAGCACGATTCTGCCATCGATTTCATTAACGGCTTTATTGAGGTATATGGCGATCCGCTGGGACTGAAAGGTTCATGGGAGGGATTGGTAGAGTTTATTGATGAAACGGCGACTCAGCGCACACGGACCATCAGCAGCAACGCCCAGTGGTTTGAGGATCACTCTCCCGTTGACCCGAGGTTCAGGAAACCGGTGGTCAAAGGTGTCTCTGCCAATGTGATTTGTGCGGCCATGCTCGGTGGCGATGAATATCCCTCTACGGCCATCGGCATCAACCTGCCTAATGCCGACTGGATACGTGCTGAATACGGCTCAAAGAGCATCACGATCAGTAATATAACGGATGCCTACAATAAGGCTGCACATGGTAGTGGATTCAGAGAGGAGTTTGTCATTGACCAGGAAACATTAGAACTCATCGACAAATACGGGGATGTGTGCGATGACCTGCATACCGATTTGCATGAGTGCCTCGGCCACGGCAGTGGCAGATTGCTGCCAGGGGTTGATCCCGATGCACTGAAAGCCTACGGCAACACCATCGAAGAAGCAAGGGCCGACCTGTTCGGACTCTATTATATCGCCGACCCGAAGCTGGTGGAACTGGGACTGACACCAGATATGGAGGCGTTCAAGTCGCAATACTATACCTATATGATGAACGGGCTGATGACTCAGCTCATCCGTATCACACCCGGCAATCAGATCGAAGAAGCCCACATGCGTAATCGGGCTCTGATAGCCCATTGGTGCCTGGAGCATGGCGATGCCGTCAGAATGGTGCAACGCAACGGGAAAACGTTCGTTGAAATCACCGATTACGAGCAGCTCCGTCAGCTCTTCGCACGTCTGCTGGCCGAGGTGCAGCGCATCAAGAGCGAAGGTGACTTCGAGGCAGCACGCCTGTTGGTAGAGCGCTATGCTGTAAAGGTCGATGCGATGCTCCATCAGGAGGTGCTGGAACGTTATAGCCGACTGAATCTGGCGCCCTACAAGGGATTTATCAACCCCATGATGCTGCCTGTTTACGATCAGAACGGGCAGATGACGGATGTACATCTCTATTATGGTGAGAGCTATGCCCACCAGATGCTGCGCTATAGTGCCGAGTATGGAACTTTGATTTGAAGCGGAAATGAATCAGGATGTCAACAGCCAGGTGAAGGCCATCAAGCAGGCATTCCGCCTGATGATGGATGGCGCCGTGGCTCAATCGATGCGGCAGAAAGGACTCGACTATCATCTGAACTGGGGTGCCACGCTGCCTCGATTGCGCGAAATGGCCGATGAATACGGCAAAAACTACGAGCTCGCCATCGCCCTTTGGAAGGAGAACGTGCGCGAATGTAAGATCCTGGCCACGATGATAATGCCTGCCGAGAAGGTGCTGCCCGAGGTCATCGACATCTGGATGGAACAGACGCCCACCACGGAGATCGCGGAGCAGGCGGCCTTCAATCTGTATCAGTATCTGCCGTATGCACCTGAGAAAGCCTATACCTGGATAGCCTCAGACAGGGAGCTCTATCAGCTCTGCGGCTTCCATATCCTCTCACGTCTTTTTATGAACGGTCAGGAGCCTAACGAGCGCGGCATCAACGAGTTCGTAGATCAGGCTCTGGCCGCACTGCAGGGTGAGAGCATGATCGTCAGAAAGGCTGCCATGATGGCTATGCAACGCTTTGCGAACCTCGGTCTGGTCTACCAGCGACTGGCCAAAAACGCAATAAAAACGATTAATTTAGATTTTTTATAAATAAACTATCTTCTGTCTCTCTGAAAATGTGTACCTTTGTGCGGTTTTCAAGGAAACGACAGTATTTAAGATGGACATTGCAAGCAAGGAGAATGTGATCAGCGCCGTGGAGCGCATCCTGGACAACTATCTTGAGATGAACAATCATCGCAAGACCTTGGAACGCTATACCATCCTCAGGGCTATCTACAGCATCAACGGTCATTTCACGCTGGAAGAGCTCAACGCAAAGCTATTGAAGGAAATGAATTTCCACGTGAGCAGGGCCACGATGTATAACACCCTAAACTTGTTCTTAGAGCTCCGACTGGTAGTCCGGCATCGCTTTCAGGGGGCTACGAAGTACGAGGCCTGTTACGATAATACCAGCCATTGCCACCAGATATGTACCATCTGTGGAAAGGTGAACGAGATCAGGTCGCAAGAGATCAGTGAGGCCGTGGAGAATATGCCTACAAGGCGGTTCCGCAAGGATGGCTACACGCTCTATGTCTATGGCGTGTGCAGCACCTGTCAGGCTAAGATTACAAAGCGGAAAAATCGGAAAGAAAACAATAAAAATAAACGATAGATTATGAATAAAGGAAAAGTTGATGTCCTGTTAGGTTTACAATGGGGCGATGAGGGTAAGGGAAAAGTCGTTGATGTGCTGACCCCGAAGTATGATGTGGTGGCTCGTTTCCAGGGTGGTCCCAATGCTGGTCATACCTTGGAGTTCGAAGGCCAGAAGTATGTGTTGCGCTCGATTCCATCGGGCATCTTCCAGGGGGGTAAGGTGAACATCATCGGCAACGGTGTGGTGCTCGCTCCGGACCTCTTCATGGACGAGGCAAAGGCACTCGAGGCCAGTGGCCACGACCTGCACTCGCGGCTACATATCTCTAAGAAGGCTCATCTGATTATGCCCACCCATCGGGTGCTCGATGCTGCCTACGAGGCTCAGAAGGGAAAGAACAAGGTGGGTACCACCGGTAAGGGCATCGGCCCGACCTATACCGATAAAATCAGCCGTAATGGTCTGCGCGTAGGCGATATCCTCGAGAACTTCCCTGAGAAGTACGCCAAGGCCAAGGCTCGTCATGAGGCTATCCTGAAGTCGCTCAACTTCGAGTATGATATCACGGAGGTGGAGAAGAAGTGGATGGAGGGTATCGAGTATCTCCGTCAGTTCCCCATCGTGGACTCAGAGCATGAGATCAACAATATCCTTAAGAGCGGCAAGAGTGTGCTCTGTGAGGGTGCCCAGGGTACAATGCTCGACATCGACTTCGGCAGCTACCCCTTCGTCACCTCGTCAAACACTATTTGTGCAGGTGCCTGCACAGGTCTGGGTATCGGCCCCAATAAGATCGGCGATGTGTATGGCATCATGAAGGCTTATTGCACACGTGTCGGAGCAGGACCCTTCCCCACGGAGTTGTTCGATGAAACGGGCAAGAAGATTCGTGATCTCGGTCATGAATACGGTGCCGTAACGGGTCGTGAGCGCCGTTGTGGATGGATCGACCTCGTGGCCCTGAAATACTCTATCATGGTCAACGGCGTCACCCAACTCATCATGATGAAGAGCGACGTGCTCGACGGCTTCGATACCATCAAGGCTTGTGTGGCCTATAAGCAGAATGGTGTGGAAATCGATTATTTCCCCTATAATATAGAAGAGGGCATCGAGCCTGTCTATCAGGAGTTGCCTGGCTGGAAGACCGACATGACCAAGTTCACCAGCGAGGATCAGTTCCCGCAGGCCTTTAAGGATTATATCTCGTTCTTAGAGAAGCAGTTAGAGACGCCTATTAAAATCATTTCTATAGGTCCGGACCGTGATCAGACAATCGTTAGGCAATAAGTTCAAAACTCGAAGAAACATGAAACCTAGCATACCCAAAGGAACGCGCGACTTCTCTCCGATGGAGATGGCTAAGCGCAACTATATCTTCGACACCATCAAACAGGTGTATCAACTCTATGGCTTCCAGCAGATAGAGACGCCGGCAATGGAAACACTCCAGACGCTGATGGGCAAGTACGGCGAGGAGGGCGATAAACTGCTCTTCAAAGTGCTTAACTCGGGCGATTTCATCTCAGAGGTCTCTGATGAGGAACTCCAGGAGCGCAATGCCCTCCACCTCGCTGCCAAACTCTGCGAGAAGGGTCTGCGTTACGATCTGACGGTGCCCTTTGCCCGTTACGTGGTGATGCACCGCGACGAACTGCAGTTACCTTTCAAACGCTATCAGATGCAGCCCGTATGGCGGGCCGACCGTCCGCAGAAGGGGCGCTATCGTGAGTTCTGGCAGTTCGACGGCGACATCGTGGGCTCCGACTCATTGTTAAACGAGGTGGAGTTGATGCAGATTGTCGACACCGTCTTCACCCGTTTCGGCGTCCGTGTGCAGATCAAGATCAACAATCGCAAGATTCTCACAGGAATAGCCGAAGTCATCGGGGCTGCAGATAAGATTGTGGATATCACCGTCGCCATCGATAAGCTCGATAAAATCGGCCTTGACAACGTGAACCAGGAACTTCGTGAGGATGGCCTCTCCGAGGAACAGATCGCCAAACTTCAGCCTATCATCACCCTCGAAGGCACCAACGACGAGAAACTCGATACCATCGCCGACGTGCTCAAAGACAGTGAGATTGGCCTCAAAGGTGTCGATGAAATCCGCTATATCCTTTCCGCCTTATGTCCAGTAGACTGCGGTACTTCCGCAGTCCTCCACAACGAGATCCAGCTCGACCTCACCCTCGCCCGTGGCCTGAACTACTATACAGGTGCCATCTTCGAGGTGAAGGCTCTCGACGTGCAGATCGGCTCTATCACTGGCGGTGGCCGCTACGACAACCTCACGGGCATCTTCGGCATGCCGGGCATCTCGGGTGTTGGCATCTCCTTCGGCGTAGACCGTATCTTCGATGTCCTCAACGCCCTCGACTGCTATCCCAAGGATGCGGTGGTAGGCACACAACTGCTCTTCATCAACTTCGGTGAGAAGGAAACGGCCTATTGCCTGCCCGCCGTAGCGAAGGCCCGACAGGCTGGCATCCGCACGGAGATCTATCCCGACAGTGCGAAGATGAAGAAACAGATGTCGTATGCCAATGCCAAGCAGATTCCGTTCGTCGCCCTGGCTGGCGAGAACGAGATGGCGGAAGGTAAACTGACCCTGAAGAATATGTTGACAGGAGAGCAGCAACTCGTTACAATTCAAGAACTTATCACATCGATACAATCCTAAATTCATATCGAATGAACAAGCTCTCTAAGATGCTTCTGTCGCTCGTTGCAGTCTTCCTGCTCACAGCGGCAACACCAGACAAGACCACGACCATCTTTATCATCGGCGATTCCACCGCTGCCAATAAGGATCTCTCCAAGGGTAAACTGGAGCGTGGATGGGGGATGGCCCTGCAGTGCTATTTCGACGACGACATCATTGTCGACAATCATGCCGTTAACGGGCGCTCCTCCAAGAGTTTCATGGATGAAGGCCGCTGGGACAAGGTCTTGGAGAAGATCAAGCCCGGCGACTACGTCATCATCCAGTTCGGACACAACGATGAAAAGGCCCAGCCCAACCGTCACACCGATCCGGGTTCTACCTTCGATTACAATCTGGCAAAGTATGTTAGGGAGACGCGCGAGCATGGTGGCATCCCTGTGCTGATGAATGCGGTGGTGCGACGCAATTTCCTGCGCCTGCCACCAGAAATTGCCGATGATGAACAGTTGCGTAACATGTCTTTCAATGATATGAAGAACCTCGTGGAGGGCGATTCGCTCAATGATACGCATGGACTCTATCGTGTGGCTCCGCGTGACGTGGCCCGTCGCATGAACTGCCATTTCATCGATGCTAACCAGATTACCCACGACCTCGAACAGGGCCTGGGCACCGAGGGCTCGAAGAAACTCCACATGTGGTTCCTGCCTGATACGGAGCCTACGGAGCCGAAGGGCAAGCAGGACAATACACATTATAATATCTATGGTGCCCACGTCGTCGCCAGGTTGTTGGCTGATGCCCTCTGTGAGGAGATCCCTCTGCTCAAAGCCCATCGCACGGAGGCCGATTTCACCGTCGACAAACTGGGACGTGGCCAGTACTTCGATCTGAAAGAGGCCGTTGCTGCCGCACAGGCTTCATCGAAGGCCGAGACCACCATCCAGATTCTCGGAGGCGAGTGGGAGAGACCCCAACTGCCTAAGAAGTCCCGCATCCGTTTCATCCTCCGCCAGGGTGCAACCATGAGATAACGTTCATTCCGATGCCTTCTAACACTGTTGGAGATGGCTTGCATGACAGTAAGGGATGCCTGTTATACCCCTATAACAGGCATCCCTTACTCCGTTAGAAGGCATCTCTTACCATCGTGCAAGGCATCTCCAACAACATAAGATGGCACCCCCGTGATTTTTTGCGGCCAGAAGTGCATAATATCAGGCCAACACCTACCTGAATCTCCCAAAATCCCTTTGTACAAAGGGAAAGAAGAGAGGTAGGTGTTAGGGAAACACCTACCTCAACATCTACCTCAACACCTACCTCAACACCTATCTGAACACCTACCTCGCTGCTCATGCTGCTCTCATAGGAATCGCCTTGTAGTAGGCTACGCAGCCTCGTTTGGTGTGCTCGAAACCCAGTTCCTTCATCGCCAGTCCGATATGCACCTTCGTACTGTGGTCGCTCTTCACGGACGGGTACTCACGCTGTATCACCTTCAGCATCTCAGCACTGTTCAGGGCCTTCACACTCTCACCCTCTGCCGGCTTACGGAAACAGACTGCGATGATATCAGCCATATCCAACTGCGTCACATAGTTCTGATTCAGTTGCTGGATACGTTCCACCTCGTTGTTGTCAAACCAATAAGGTGTCTCTGCCACCTTCAGTTCATGTACCACCTGAGCATAGAGTTGTCCGTAGTCGATCTCGCCAGTATTGTCGATATACTGCCCCTGCGGGATGGTCAGACAGATGTATCGCCTGCTGCCCGTCGCATCCGTCAGCGGATGGAGATTGTTCGTCGTAGCCACAAACGAGGCATAGCGGGGGCGGTCTTCCTGCGAGGCACCATAGATGGGGCGACCATTTACCTTACTCTTCGAGAGTGTCTGCTTCAGTGCTGCATGCTGGCTGGGACGGATGGCCTCGAGTTCGTCGAGGTTCACGATTAGGTTGTTCGTCAGCGCCATCTCCTTGTCAAATTTGTTCGACAGGTTCAGATGGTCGAGGAAATACTCTCGCAGTTCTGGCGGCAGCAGTCGCTTGAAGAAGGTGGTCTTGCCACAGCCCTGTGCCCCGATGAGCGTCGGCACGCACTCGTTACCGTGCAGCAGATCCATCTGCATCCAGTGGGCCACTGCCGACAGCAGCCATGTGGCTAAAAAGCCCTGCTGTTCTGTCGTGATGCCAGGCAGACGGCTGAAGAGACGAGCGATGTGATTCTGACCGTCCCACTTTGGCAGATTGCTGAGATAGTCGCCGATGGGATCGAAGGTTGGTACATCCTCGGAGTGTGCAAACTCCGTGATCTCCGTCTTCGGGTTACCCTTCTCCAGCACCTGTTCCTTCTTGGCTCTGCGGATGATGGTGTTGAGGGCCTCCACAGTCAGAGTACGGAATTTCAGATCAACTTCATTGAAGCCATCCGAGAGGCCTTCGGCAGCATCAGCCGACGAAGGCAAAGTTGCAAATTCTACCTTTCCGTTCAGGATGTTGCGGCGGAAGCGATAGTTCTCATTGAGGAACTGCTCGATGACGAGCGTTGCCTTCTGGCAGACTCCTGGAGTCTCGCCAGTAAAAGTCATTTTACTGTCCATAATACTAAATTAAAAATGTTTGAATAATAGGTTTTTAGGTCGCGCTTTTGACAGCGTGTTTTTCAGCCTACGAGTCGCTTCCTGCAACTTCGTTCTTGCAATCTGCAAAGATACAAAATTTTCAGGCGATTTGCAAGAAAAAGACCAATTATTTTCATCAGAATTATCAGATTAAACATTTGCCCTCAAAATGAGGTCAAGACATGGTCTTGAGTATAGCCTAAGGTTAGGTCTTGAATGAGGTGTCCAGGTAGGTGTTAAGGTAGGTGTTGAGGTAGGTGTCCAGTTAGGTGTTTGAACGTCAAAGTCCCTTTAAATAAAGGATTTCCGAGGAATCTGAGGTAGGTGTTTGGCAAAAACAGAGAACATGATTTCGAAATGAGAGAAAAAAACTGTCAAGGAATCCTCGACAGTTCAAATTATAGTTGGTACTGCTATTCTTTTACCAACTCCAGATGCTGGTATTCGTATTGTTGCTGCGCTGCTCGGTGGTAGTATTTCCAAATGAATCTGTATAACTTGACGATGAACCTATAATCTGGCCATTGTTATTGCTATAGGTGGTCGTTGTATTTCCAAAACTATCTGTGTAGCTGTTTGATGATCCTGTAAATCCACCATTGCCATTGGAATACGTTGTATGGGTATTCCCAAAACTGTCAGTATAGCTGTTTGAAGATCCGATGTAACCACCATTGGCATTTTGGTGTCTCGTTGTCGTGTTACCAAAGCAGTCCGTTGAGGTAGTAGAGGTACCAATAACACGACCATTTCGATCTCTGTGAGTGGTCGTCGTGTTACCAAAACTATCCGTATATGACGATGATGTACCCGTGATGCCCCCATTTGCATTCCGATGGGTGCTTGTGCTGTTTCCGAAACTGTCGGTATATCTTGAAGACGAACCAACGTTATAACCCTGTGCGTTTGCTGCGATGGCGAATGTGACAGCCATCAATGTCATCATTAACTTTTTCATAATTCTAATGTTTAAATTGT
The DNA here is from genome assembly GCA_946548085.1 of uncultured Prevotella sp. Taxonomy (GTDB): domain Bacteria; phylum Bacteroidota; class Bacteroidia; order Bacteroidales; family Bacteroidaceae; genus Prevotella. The sequence goes on from CAMNPN010000001.1 coordinate 16,897, forward strand.
TACTAATTTGTTGTTCTTTTGCCTCTTTATACCCAAAAAGTTCAAAAGGTAACCACTAAAACAAAAAAATTATTTCTTTTTTTTCATTTCTTTCATTTTTGCCTTAAGGGCGTTGTAAGCAGTTGCTGCCTCTGGGCAATTGTCTTTCTTGCCTGTTTTATAATCATTTAAGGCCTCCTTGTAATAGCCTAAAGCCTCATAGGCTTCCCCTCGCGTAACAAATATGAGACCTATTGGCTCAATACTGATTGCTTGAGTGGCGTTTTCAATCACATCATACCAACGCTGAGCCTTATGGGCTTCCAATGCCCGAGAAGCATAAAACCTAAACATCTCTTGTCGCCTCGCGGCCATTTCCTGCTGTCTTGCTGCCGCTTCAGCCTGGGCCCTTATGGCCATGTTCATTATGCCTGGGTCATAGAGATCCATCGTCGGCATTCTCACATAGTCATCGTAACCATAGATCTGTGCCTGTGCCGACATCATCACAAAACACATCATTGCTGTTGCCAAAAGTTCCTTCTTCATAATCTACAAATTTTAAATAACTCCGCAAAGTTACGTCGATTTGGGCCTCAATCCAAGAAAAAACACAATAACAACCTTGTGAAATATATAATATGTGGTAAAAACATTCTCGCATTCAATATTTTTTTGTATCTTTGCCCCAAGTGGAACTAAAAATTGAATATATGAGAAGACTTATTTCTGTCCTATTGTGTGCTGTTTGCCATATAGTCGCTATGGCTCATGTTATTGAGAACCCCATTTTTGACATGACACATTCTCCGAACTTTCGAGTTAACAAGATTATCATATCACCTGATACCACCTACTTGTTTTGTACATGCTTTATTAGTGGCACATGGGTAAATATTTCAAAATCAACATATATTGAAGATATTGAGTCTATGAACAGATACAATATTATAAAATCCGAAGGTTTGCCTTTTGGTCCTGACAAGATTGAGGTTATAGGTGACTCTTTGATTAATGCGGTATTGTATTTCCCTCGAATTACAGGAAGCAAAGTTAATTTTATAGAGGATGAGAATTCATATGCATTCAATATCTATGGTATAAACATTAATGAATCATACAAGTCAACATATACCGATAGAGACATTGATGAATTCAGGGAGTTGGCAGTTAAAGAAGATACTTCTGGTAATTGGGATGCGTCAATAGATTATTCTTTAAAGCAACTAGAAGCTTCTGACTATGTTTATGGAAAACGTTCTTTTCCAAGCGCATGGTCTATGTACAATTTAACAATGGAGTATGCTCAATTAGAAAATCAAGAATTTGCTGCACGTAAAATGATAGAATGGGGAGAAAAAGCAATTGATATCCTAAACAATGTATCTGCCTACAATTTAAGATTAGATAGTATTAATTTAGACGTGTTAGCGAGAGCGTATGGAAATACAAGTACTGCATTTACACAACTTGGGCAAAGTGACTCAGCGTCATATTATATGGATAAATCTTTAGATATCAGGAGAAATTTAGGCAAAGTTAATGGCCTAGATTATGAAGAATATTTGATGCATATGGCAAGAAATTCGTTTTTTGAAGAGAAATACCCTCAAGCATATCTATATGCAAAAGAAAGTTCAGATATTTATGAAAAGAAATATAACGAAAATCAGTTGTTTTATGGTTGCTTGTATCTTAATACTTTATCTTACTTGTGCAACTTTGCTGAAAAGATTGGTAAATATGAAGAGTCCATTAATTATGGGAATAAGGTGCTAGCTCTCTTAAATAGTAATGTATGTCCGGATAAAAAGAGCCAAGAAATTTTATACGCATCTACTTGTACGGGGTTGGCTTGTGCATATTCTCAAATTGCCCAAAATGATAAATCTATCGAAATATTAGAAAGTTTTCTAGACACAAAACAGGAGTATGGACGTATGTCTATTAGAATGCTATTAGCGGAACAATTGTTGAATTGTAGAAAAGACACGACAAAAGTTATTCAAGAATACAAATCAATACTTAAAACTTTGGAAGATAGTATCAGTGTCGGAAAATATAATTATCCAGATTACTCAGAAATCCTCCATAAACTGGCTATTGTTTATATGAAGAAAGATATAGATTCTACTATTCACTATTTTGATAAGTATATTGAAGTTCAGAAAAAGTGGAATGGCGAAGAGTCTATTGCATATGGCAATTCTCTTTTTGAGTATATTCAGTGGTTATCTCCTATTATTATATTAAAGAAGAGTCAAGAAATAGAAAAGGTACAATCATATTTATATCAATCAGCCAATATTATTAAACGCCATTTCAATAATTCAATTCCTTTCCTTTCTAAAAGAGACAGAAAGAATTATTGGCAACACTATAAGTTCCTATTTACTGAGTGGATACCCATTATTAATAGAATACTGAAAACAGACATTTCTTATTCTATGGCTTATGATGCCGCTCTTTTTTATAAAGGAATGTTATTGTCTTCAGAATTGGAATTTAAGAATGTACTTTTATCAAGTGAAGATAAAACTTTAAAAGAATTGTATGAATCCTATTCACATAATCTTGCTTTAATTGAAAATCTGTATTCTACAAATAGCAATACATCTTTAGTGGACTCTTTGAAGTCTGTAATAAGTAGTCAAGAATATCTTCTTTCTCAAAAGGTGTCTAGGTCCTACAGAGAATTCAAAGGTACTAATTTTTCATGGCAAGATGTTAGAGGGAAGTTAAGCGATAAAGATGTTGCTATTGAAATAGTATCATATAAAACATTAGTTGATACTATTACTTATTATGATGCATATATCTTAAAAAAAGGTATATCTGCACCAATACTTATACCACTGTTTGAAGAGAATCAATTAAAAAATTACGTTTCTAATGGCAAAGTTGATTATATGGGCATATCCTCATTATTATGGGCTAATGAGGATATGAAGGAAGTTTTAAAGGGAAAAAAGAATATCTATTTCTCAACTTCAGGATTACTAAATCAAATAGGGATAGAATATTTACCAATATCTGATGAAAAATATATCTATGATATTTATAACTTGTATAGACTTTCATCTACAAGAGAGTTATGCATGATGGACGATATTCATAATATAGTGTGTGCATATATTTATGGTGGTCTAGATTATAATGCTTCTGTCGAGAATGATGGGAATGGAAATATCATTAATGATAGTAAAGTGGGTGTGTCTGTTATTAGGTCGTTAAAGCAAAGAGGGGGATTTGATTATCTTGCAGGTTCAAAAGATGAAATACTTAAGGTTTCTCAAGAATTACAGAATAACAATATAGATTGTACTGTTTACACAGCAGAAAAGGGTACTGAGGAATCCATAAAGAAGTTATCAGGTAGTATTGTTAATGCACTTCATATATCAACTCATGGTATCTGCATTTCTATAGATAATGATAGCGTATTTCAAAAAAACAATTTGCCGGTTCTGACGCCAGATGAAAATAAAGATATAGATGAAGAAGAAATGTCATTGTCAAGATCATTCTTGGTAATGTCCGGAGGCAATTTGCTGATTCGTCGAGATAGTATACCTGAAGGTAAAGATGACGGGTTATTGACTGCGCTTGAGATCTCACATCTTGATTTCCTTAATCTTGATCTTGTTGTGTTATCTGCATGTCAAACAGCCTTAGGCGATGTTGATTCAGAAGGGGTATATGGCCTTCAAAGAGGTTTTAAGAAAGCTGGCGCAAAAAGCATTCTGATGAGTTTGGATAACGTTGATGATGAAGCAACTCGAATACTTATGGTGGAGTTTTATCGCAATCTTATGAGTGGAAAGACAAAGCATCAATCCCTCAAAGATGCCCAGAAGTATCTTCGTCAGGTTGAGAATGGGAAATATGACAAGCCTGAGTACTGGGCCTCGTTTATTATGTTGGATGGTCTAAATTGAAAGAGGCAATGGCAAAGAATATATATTATATAGGGAATGGCTTCGACCTACATCACCTCATACAGAGCAGCTATAAGAACTACGCAGATTGGTTAATGTGCTTTGACTATGGTTTATATTTAAAGGTCAATATGGTATATGGTGCTTTGGGCAGAGAAGATGAATGGTGGGGGGATTTTGAGAACCATATTGGAGATTTGGATGTTGAAGCCTATTCTGCTTGGGTATATAGAAACTATGGCCCTGATTTTGGAAGTGATAGTTTTCGCGAGGCCGATCGTTATACTGCAGAAATGAAAGCAGAGGAGGAACTGAATGATCTGTATTATAAAATTAAACACTCGTTTTACAAATGGGTTCAGCAACTCCATTTAGCAAATGTATTAAGAAAGGTAGTATTAGATATAAGTGATTCTTATTTCATTTGCTTTAATTATACAGATACCCTGAGGAGACTTTATAAAATCCCCCAGGATAAGATTTGTTATATACATGGTAATGCAAGGAAGGGAGATGAATTAGTTCTAGGCCATGGTAAAACAAAGGATCAGTTAATCGAACCTACGTTGATGCCACCTAACTTAACAGAAGAGCAGCAGCAAGAATGGATTGATGAGAATATAACGGATGACTCATTTCATAGGACTGTAGACGCTACTATAGATGCTGTTAGTAATCAAAGGAAGGAAGTGGAAAGAATAATATTTCATAATGATGAGGCATGGAATCAAATGACTCATGCACAAAATTTTTACATATACGGTCTTTCCTTCTCCTCAATAGATACACCTTATATAACCAAGGCTCTTTCTATGATGGATAAGAAAAACCTCTCCATTGTAGTAAATTATTATAATCAGAAAGACATAGAGAAAATAAAGGAATACTTTCATCAGTTAGAGTTTCCTGAAGAGAAAATAACTATAGTACAATTGAAGGATCTTTTGGTGTACAAACACTTGTATAATCATTAATAATGATATGAAACGGCTGCTGTGGATATTATTAACTATAGGATTATTTGTTCATAAGGCAAATGGTCAGAAAAGTGAAGTTAGTATTGACAGAGCCATGTCTCTTTCAAGGATGGCGGATTTCTATTATACTGCCCATAATTATGAGAAGGCAATAGAGCAAGAAAAGAAAGCACTTGACATGAAGAGTGTACTCTATGGTATACATAGTTTGGAATATGCAACGTCGGCATTCAATCTCGCCAAGTATTATTATGATCGAGGGATGGAGGGTGAAATTGAATGCAATCCATCAGACTTTATCTACGCAACAGAGTATGCGAAGAAGTCTATGGCCATTATAAAGGATACGGTCCTTTTTGAAATGAAAGGTTTGGATTATAATTCAAGGTATCAGTTGTGGCAGAACGTAAATACTATTTTTGACAGCACCTTTCCGAGCTATGTGGCGAAGAATCCCAATGATTCTATTCTCTCTGATCTTTACAATATCATACTATTTTCAAAAGGAATAACCTGGAGAAGAGACGGAGGCATAAATACAATGTGCTGGAAAGAAATACAGAACGCACTTGGTGAGAATGATATCGCTATCGAATTTATATCACCAGTAGTGCCATCTAATGATAATATGGTGTTCTATGCGTTGACGCTAAAAAAGGGATATAGATGTCCTAAGATGACAAGGCTTTTTGATATCTTTCAGTTTAAAGATTCATTAAAATCTTGTAGTTCAAAAGTCGAAAAAGGCCAAAAGATCGGAAATATGGTTTGGAATCCTCTTAATAATGAACTCATTGGAATAGAGAATGTCTATTTCTCTGCAACGCATGTGCTGAATAATATGCCTATTGAGTATATGCCAATAACTGACACGGAAACCTACAGTGACAGATATTGCATGATAAGGGTTTCGTCTACTCAAGAAATTGCAAATAATAAAAAACGTAATCATTTTAACAAAGCTATCCTATTCGGAGGTTTGCAATATGAGGCTATAGAGGCGAAAGGTGAAGATAGAATGGAAAGAAGTGGATTTGAACCTTTACCAAATACAGGAGAAGAGGTCGCTGAGATTGCGAATGTATTTGAGAAAAGACATATCGACTACAAAGTTTATTCTGGTGATGAAGGGACGGAAGAATTATTTAAGTCTCTTTCCGGCAGTTCCGTTGATATCCTTCATTTAGCAACTCATGGTAAGTATATAGTCAATAACGACGTTGGGGTGTATCATAATGGTGATGAAGCTTTGACGAATTCGATACTTGTTTTTTCTGGGGTAAATAAACGATCTACATCTAGTTTTGAACAAGATGATGGTATAGTAACAGCTCTCGATATATCGCAGATGGTCTTTGGTAATCTTGATCTCATTTCATTATCAGCCTGTGAGTCTGCTTTGGGTGAATATGGGATAGATGACAGTATCATGGGTTTACAGCGTGGCTTTAAAATTGCTGGAGCTAATACCATTTTGATGAGTATAGACAAAGTTGATGATGAAGCAACAAGAATACTGATGGTAGAGTTCTATCGCAATCTTATGAGTGGAAAGACAAAGCATCAATCCCTCAAGGATGCCCAGAAGCATCTTCGCAAGGTTGAGAATGGGAAATATGACAAGCCCGAGTATTGGGCATCTTTTATTATGTTGGATGGGTTGAATTAATATTGGAGAGGGAATTCCCTCTCCAATAACGCTACCACACATAAGGTCTATCAAGGATTTTTGTGTTTCCGCACTTGGGGCACTTAAACTCTGTTAGTTGACGAACTACACCATTTCGGATTTCTGTTCTTGTCCTCATCTCGACCATCTGGCTTTTACAAAAGAAACAATTTTCCATAATTGAATCAATTATTTGTTAATATTATGCGGTTCTCCATGCACCGCGTTATCAAGCTACTAACATTGGTTCAAGACTCGAGTATGGAGCAGAAACTGGAGTTTTTCCATGTGCAAAGGTATAAACAATAATTGAGAACGCCAAACAATCTCACCATTTTTTTTGATAAACTCTCAGAATAGACGCCATTTACGTGTTATTGAACGAATACGGTCATTTGATGAAAATATCACTTTGAAGGCTCTTTCTTCTTGCTGGTTCATCTGCTCTTAAGGAACTTCTCTATCTGATTGGTATGTCCTTCCATGTTGTTGCCTTTTCCTCTTGATACTGGGCATTATTTCAAGATAATTGAGTAGAAAGAGTGCAAACTTGCGTGATAGTTGAGTTTCGTGCTTATTTTTCACAGGTGACAAAGGAGCAGAATCTTCATTCTTATCATTATCAGGAGGACCAATAGATATACTTCATTTAGCTACTCATGCAAGTATATCAGCAGTAGTATGGGGTTGCAAAGATGCCCAAAAGTATCTTCGTCAGATTGAAGATGGGAAATATGACAAACCAGAGTATTGGGCCTCATTTATCATGTTGGATGGATTGAACTAAAAGAGGGCGCATTAATGCGCCCTCGACATGTTAGTGGCATAGTATACCGAGCAATGACGCTATGATACTCAAAAATGCAGCTATCTGTGTGAGAACATCTGATCTCCTTTTTGAATTGCTGACATTATAGTTATGCCACTCCACGTGTACCTTCTGAATTAACATTATTATCATAACAATAATTCTTTTTGATACTCCGTGGCTCCGAGGCTCCTGGAGTTGTGGTGAATAAATACTTCACGGCTCTGTGGCTCTCCAGAAGATGAGCGAGTTTCGTTCACGGCAGCAAAGATACAACAAGATTACTAAACTTCCAAATTTTTTATGGAAAATTATGTAGATTTCTCTGGAGGGTCAAACAGGAATGAAATGGTCTCGTTGAATTCCTCTATGACCTGAGGCAGATTCGGGTTATCCCTTTTTGATATAATGGCGATGAAATTCATGATTCCGTCCATCTTGCCCTCAGCAGTTTTCATGATAAATAATTCACGTCTTTCGTAGATGTTAAACCAACGCACGAAGAGTCTGTTTCGGAATGCTTGCTTGCGGTCGCCTGTCTCTGCCAAATAAAGCATGGTATCGTCACCGTTTACATCAAAGAACTCTTCGATGATGGCAAAAATGGTAAGTCGTAATTTGCTGTCATGAGGTGAACGCTCATGGTGTCTGTTGGTAATACCAAACTCGTAGGCTCCACTGGGGATAATGGCCTCATTTATTGTGAAGTCGATGTCGAACCTGACACCACTATCACTGACAAAGTAGAAATTGTTATGTCTCACAGGATCCTGCATCACCTTATAAGGAGCATGCAGATTGATGTTCTCCAATCTGAGTGTGTTCATAGTCAATAAAGGTTTAAAAGGCTTCTCTGTTTTTATGCAAAAAAGCCTTGAAGTTCTAACTCGTCCATTCTCTTCAGATTTTCTTCCATGCGCTCCTTCTTCCTGCGCATCGTCTCCCTGAATGCGGCTCTCACCTCTTCACGGGTTCTTTTTGTTTTTCTTGTTTCCATATCGATAAAAAGTTAAGATGTTATTAATACGCTGGCAAAGTTACGGATAAATCCTGAAACTCCCAAATAATTTGAGTAAAAAGTGAGATAGAGTTCATTTCCTCAACTTATTAAGTATTTCCAGAGCCTTGACAGCAATGGGTGTATCAGGATTATCTTCTGCCAATTTCTTTAGAACAGGAATAGCCTTATTTGTCTGATCGTTCTTAATATAGGCAAGGGCCAGATTAATGGCAATGTCGTTGGCATAAGCGGAATAGGTGAAGTCTGAGTCCATATTGGAATAAATGGTTTCCAATTCTGCTATGATGGTACTGACGTTGCGCTGTTCCTTTATATTATTAAATAAGGTGTAGAGGTGGGCGACGGTAACAGAATCTAAATCACCGCGTGAATAATCATCCATGCTATACTCAGAATAATAGGGTGATACAAGTGCGGAGAGTTCATTAAATCGCTTGTCTTTCTGATAGCCGAAGAAGATGGCAATGACGGCAGCGATAGAGCAGGCCCATGCAACAAGCGTGCGTAGTCTTTCTTTGGTGTTGTTGCTGATAAGTGTCTTTTCCTTAGCAGCCTCCTGTGAGCGTATGCTTTTAATCAGAGATACGGTAGCCAACACTTGGGCACGCAGTTCTGGGTCTGCCTTGATCTCTTGCTTAAAGGCTTGTTCTTCAACCTCTGTCATGGCACCACGTATGAAAGCATCGATTCTTTCTTCGATGGCCTGCTGTTGTATATCGTTGTACTTATCCATAGATCTTATTCTTTAGTTCGTTATACTTGTCGCGGAACTTCTTCACGCACTTATATTTCTGGGCCTTAACGGAGTTGGCATCAGAGAAGTTGAACATATCTGCAATGGTTGATGTCGAGAAGTCATCCCAGTAGTAACTATGAAGAATATTCTTGCAGGTGTCTGTCATCGAGGCGATGATATTGTTCACCAGCAGTTCCATACGGGTTTTCCTTTCTTCTTCCTCCGCATCTATACAAGCGCCATAGAGTTCTGCTATCTTGTCATCACGTACAAAGTCGGAGTTGGTGAGTCTTCTATCGTCAAAGAAAGGTTTCGTCTTGCTGTCCTTTCCCAGGAACTTTAGGGTCTGGTTAATGCAGACTCTCATGAAATAGGTTCCTAACGAACTTGTCAGAGTAGACAACTTCCCGTCACGGACATTCAGGAAAAGAGCCATTGATGACTCCTGGAAGATATCATCAAGGTCATCATCTGAGACATAGAACTGTTTCCGTAGATATGACAATACCCTTCCTCTCTCATCAGAAAGGAAGCGGTTCAAATCCTGGTTCTGCAATGATATCTCCTTTGCCATATTAGAAACTCGTTTCTGTTACCATGTTCTGATTATTGGGCCAATGGCCATTCTTCATAATGGAAGCCTTGACTCCATTCAAGAATTCCTCGGCATTGGTGGATAAGGGTCTTGTTTGCAATGCCTGAGCGATGTTGTAAGACAGCGGGCCATAGCGCTTATCTGCCACCATTATCTCCATATTCACCTGATCCGGGCGACAGGCTTCAAGATACAGGACATGAGACTGTTTGGCTGATGGCTCAATCTTGTAATGGGACTTCTTGTCAGCAGAAGGCTTGAACACCTTGTTATGATAGGTAAAGCCGACCTTGGTACCTCTGACTGTTTCGTCATTGGCGCGTGAGGATGTGCCGGCATGGCAGGCATCAATCACCACATAGAGGAATCCCGTAGGACCTATCTTGTCGCGTAACTTTTTGACGTATGTGTTCAGCTGATCATCCAGAAGATGCTTTTTCCCTTCATAGACGCCTTTCTTATAGAGTTTATAGGCATCGATGGGGATGATGGCTTCATCCCAGCCATCTTCTTCATCACCATTCAAGTCTTCTACAGGCTGGCCGTGTGCTGAGAAGTGGAGATAGACGATATCACCTTTTTTCGTCTTGTCTGCGAACTGAGATAGTTGGGTGATAATATTTTCGAAAGTGGCCTGTTCATCCAAGAGAGAGGTGATAGCAAATCCTTGCTTTTTCAGGATGGGAGTTAAAAGATTCACGTCTTCAGTACCATTGATATTATTCCACTGGTAGCCAGTCAATGCCGTGTCATAATGAGAGATGCCCACCATGAAAGCCCTTTTCCGTTGTGGAAATGCAACAGACGAAATACAGCATAACAGACTTAATATCAGCAGTTTCCAATTCATTGCCCAAAATATTTTCGGCAAATATACAAAAATATTTCGAAATAGCGGTTACCTTTTTGTTTTTTTCAGTATAAAGAGGCAAATAAACAACAAATTAGTAACAATTTAAACATCAAACAAAATGAAAAAAGTATTTTATCACATCACGAGAGTGTTTTCTAAGTGCTGGTTTATCATCCTCCTTGCTTGCACGATTTCGCCAATCGTAGCCTTAGGTGTCCTCATCCTCTTTACCATTATCTCAATGGTATTTTTCAAGGATCCTGATGATGCCAAGAACCCTGATGATTATTTCACAGATGAGGAAATGAAGAGATTGGAGTCCGGCGAGGACATGAATGACGAGGAGTTTCTGACGCTGGTGGCTAAATGTCAGACCTTCAACTGCCCGAAGAAAGTCGATCCTGTAACGACCTGGACGAGTTCTGAATTGACCAAGGACGCATACATCTATAACTATGAGATTAACGACAAAAAACACATGTATCGTCTCTTGGATATGAATGACCTGAAGAATCAGATCCTGTCAAGGATTGACAAACAAAACGATAAGATTCAGCGCATTATTGCTACTAATAGAAATCTTGTGTTCCGTTACAGGAATTATCAGAAGAACACCATAGAAGATGTTGTTCTGACAACAAACGAGCTTAGGAGTTAAGATTAGAAACATGTATAACCCTATAAAAACAGAAATAATATGGCACTATTAAGTTTGTTCGGCGCAAAGCCAAAGGAAAAGGTAGAGATGGTTCCTGTCATTCCAGAGAATTCTACCGAGCAAGATGCTGAGGACGTAAAGAACTCAGAGGAAGACAACGAAGAAGAGAAAAAGCATCTGATCACCATCACCTGGGGAACGGGAATGCCCATAGACGTCATTTTCAACTACATTCATAAGAACTTCGAGGAAGAAGGATTCCAGGATGCGTTGGTTAATTCAGACATTACTTATCGCGATGCCAAAGAGAAAATTATCCGTAACGACCTGGAGATGCTTTTCAAACGTATTATCCTCTGCTACAAGAAGAATATCCGTGAGATAGATGTCCAGATTAACAATGCCCGTCAGGCATACGCCCTTTCTGCTGCATCAAGCCTGGAAGCCCGGCGTACCACCTATGAAGAGCATCTTACAGAGATTGATGAGATGCGTGAACAGTTTGAGTCAGACGATCCTAAAATGATGACCATGATAGAGTCATATCGCAGGGGATTTCTCAAAGGAATCACAGCAGTATCACTTAAGTTTATTAATCACGAATAAGAATTATCAGTTATGAAAACTTTAAATAATATTGGATGTGCCCTGATTGGATGGGACAAGAATATCTTGAAAGAATGTGGTGAGGCAAGTCACCGCCAGTTTAGAAAACTGATCTCTGCCATTTGTATCATGATGATACTCTGGGGAACCATCGGCTACTGTTTTGCCGACAGATACATAAATATTGAATCATTAGTATTGAAGATTTGTATTGCCTTGATGTTCATGCTCATTGTCTTATGCGTAGAACGAGTGATCATTCTAACGGTTGGCAAAGCGCGCCTTATGACTGTGATGAGAGTTATGCTTGCTTTATGTATGGCTTTTCTGGGAGCTTGTATCTTTGACCAAATTATCTTCCAAAATGATATTCAGCAGACAATACACGATCGCCGTGAGGACGTAATTCAGGAAACTACAGCAAAACGTCTGATGGTCTTTAATAGTGATATACAAAGGATTACTCATGATTTGGATTCGTTGAGCAAATCTACAATTACTTTGGGTGAAGAATTGGCGAAACATCCTACTATAAAGAGCGTTAACGTATCAACAATAGAACAGGCCATAGGAGTTGATGAGAATGGTAATCCAAAGAAAGTGAGAAATCGTTCTACAGAGATTGTGAATATTCCTAATCCTCTGACTGGACAGCTAAATGCAAATAACGAACAGATTCAGTTATATCAAAATCAGTTAGAGCAGCTTCGTCAGGACAAAAAAGAGATTGCTGGAAAGGTGACAGATGAAATACACTCTCGTCCTGTTGGATTTATTGAGGAATTGGAAGCGACTCTGAAGGTTGTGTCGAACAGCTGGATATCATTGGTATTTTATATAGTTCTCTTCTGCTTCCTGACATTTCTGGAACTGTTCGTTCTAACAATCAAAATGGGCGAAAGTAAGTGTGACTATGATTTGATAGTGGAGAACCAGTTGAAACTGAAAAAGAACCTCATGGATCAGACTGCACAGAGTATGATGGTGAATATAGCAGTTTAGTATTAACACTTTAAATATAAACGTTTATGGAAACAAGAGACGACTTATTTAGTGATGTCATCGAAGAGATGTTTGAAGAACTACCCATTGAAGTTAAAATGGATATGGATGAGGAAGATTTGGAAGATCTAGTCGATGAAGATAATGATTGGGAAGAATCTGATAATTACGAGTGTGGTGGTTATCTGTGGACAGAGGAAGATTCCTGGGATGCACTTACGGATGGAATGTATGGTGAAATGCCCAATAGCCCTTGGGAATATGATGCGATGATGGATGCTATGGGATTCTAATAAAGTTTAGACTATGGATAAGGAATTAAAAGTAATGATCTCAAAAGAAATGGAGCAGTTCCATTGCTCCATTCTTTTAGACGAAGTGAAAGAAAAAGTACGTAAGTTGAAAGCGTATGGTGTGGAGGAAGCAGATATTGTAGCTGCCATGAATGAGGAAGAACTATTCCCTCAGTTGGTGGTGACAGAAGATTACAAGGTTGTTTTGGCAGGAGAAAAGTCCATAGAGGTAGAGATGGAGCCCCTGATAAAGGCTATATATTTGTTGTTCTTGTCCCATCCAGAGGGGATTGTGCTCAAATGTCTTCCAGATTATCGTAAAGAACTAACTAGTATCTATCTGCTTCTACGTCCATATGGACTTACTGACAGAGTAGAAAATAGTATTGAAAGCGTGACCAATCCTATGCAGAACTCAATCAATGAGAAGTGTGCCAGGATTCGGAAACTGTTCTCATCGCTGCTCCCCAAGAGTGTTGCCAAATATTATGCCATTTCTGGTAAGCGTGGCGAAGCCAAGAAGATAGATCTTGTTCGGGCCAATGTCGTCTGGAAATGCAAATTGCCTAATTCGCAAGGCTTGTGATGCAAAATAGTTTGGCGGCAGAGATATTAGTTAGTATCTTTGCCACCTATTTAATTTTATTTCTTATGACAGACTACGAGTACATTATTACACAATTGAAGAAGTGTCATTTCTCTGGATGGGATGACAAAGTGATGAGGGATTGTATTGACAGGTTGCCTAACTTGTCGCGTCAGGAATTGACAGCGCTCTATTTAGGTAAATGGGTGAAGGAGTATGCTGTGTTTAAGGAGGCTATCTTCAACATTATGTTTGCTGATAAGATAGGACTGCGAGAAGAGCGTATCAGGAATCTTGATACGGAGGCGCTGATTGCGGAGTTTAAGGATAAGAAAGGTGGAAATGTGTCACTTTGCAGGGAAGAACTGAAGGCTCGCTATGAGGCTGGGCGTGATGTGGATCTGATAGCTGAGGCTTTTACTGCTTCGAACAAGAAAGACCAGCAGTGGATTATCAAACAGGAGAAGAAATCAAAGGATGGGGACAAGAAGTGATAGGAGACAGTCGTCGCAGCAGTCATTGGAACTTGCTTACGGTCATGTGATGCCTCAGGCTCCTGAGGTGGAGAAGGCTGTGCTGGGAGCGCTGATGATAGACAAGGATGCCTATCTGGAGGTGTGCGACCTGTTGAGGCCAGAGAGTTTCTATGAGCCAAGAAACCAGATGGTGTATGAGGCTATTATGAAACTCAGCATAGAGGAGAGTCCCGTGGATGTGCTGACGGTGACTGACAAGTTGGGCAAGATGGGGAAACTCGAGGATGTCGGAGGGCCTGGATATATAGCAGAACTCAGTTCAAGGGTCGCTTCTTCGGCCAATATCGAGTATCATGCCAATGTGGTGGCGGAGAAATATCTGTCGCGCCAGATGATTCATTATGTGGGAGAGGTAGGAAAGAAGACTTTTGACGAGACATATCCCATCAAGGATGTGGTTAATGATGCACAGGCCAAACTCTTTGAACTGTCTCAGAAGAATATGAAGAAGGACTATTCCGTGCTTGCTCCTATTCTGGAGAGGGCTGTCAAGTCTGTTCAGGATGCCCACTCTAATACAGGAGGTGTGACGGGTATTCCCACCGGTTTTTACAAACTGGACGACATCACTTGCGGATGGCAAAAGTCTGATCTTGTGATTATTGCCGGAAGACCTGCTATGGGAAAGACTGCCTTTGCCCTTTCATTGGCGAAGAACATCGCTGCGGATCAGAAGATTCCGATGGCATTCTTCTCGTTGGAGATGTCAAGCGAACAACTGGCAAACCGTCTGATGGCTAATGCCTTTGAGATAGACGGTAAGAAACTCATGAGCGGACAGTTGGATCGTGAAGATTGGAACAGGCTTGATAAGGGTATGAATAATCTCGTAGACGCACCTTTGTATATTGACGATACGGAAGGACTTTCGGTGATGGAACTGAGGACTAAGGCTCGTCGATTGGTAAATGAACACCATGTGCAGTTGATCATGGTGGATTACCTTCAACTGATGACTGCCAGTGGCATGAGATATAACAGTCGCCAAGAGGAGGTGTCGCTGATTTCCCGATCACTGAAAGGTCTCGCTAAGGAATTGGATATCCCTGTTCTGGCATTAAGTCAGTTGAACAGAGGGGTAGAGGGAAGAGATGGGGCAGAGGGGAAACGCCCCATGCTTTCTGACCTTCGAGAGTCTGGTGCCATTGAGCAGGATGCGGATATGGTGGTGTTCTTGCATCGCCCAGAGTATTATGGTATTATGATGAGTGATGACGGCACGAAAGACTATCGAGGGATGGCGGAAGTGATAATAGCCAAGCATCGTAAAGGTGCAGTTGGTATCAAGTTGTTGAAGTTCAGAGGGGAATACACGCGGTTTGAGAATCCAGAGGATAATATGATTGGCAATGGTGTTCCCAGCGATGGTGGTGAAATCGTTGGCTCGAAGATCAATGGTGAGAATAGCATGCCCTTCCCGCCACCAGACTCATTCAACTCGTTCAATATTTAAAAATAGAAGTGGGAATTTCACCGCAAGCCTTGTGAAGATTTGGGTATGTGGGAAAAGTTTACTAACTTTGCAAACGATTTAATGCAAAGTGAATATGGGCGAGGAAATAATAGAGTTTGACGGCATCAGAGATACGATGCAAGGCATCATCAAGGTGATCGGCGTTGGTGGTGGTGGCTGTAATGCCGTGCGGAATATGTATAATGAACAAGTGACGGGCGTCACCTTTGCAGCCTGCAATACGGACAGCCAGTCGCTGAAGGGATCGCCAGTGCCAGTGAAAGTGCTGATGGGCGAGGGCCTTGGTGCTGGCGGTGACCCTGAGATTGGCAGGTCGGAGGCAGAGAAAAGCATTGACACGCTGAGGGAGATACTGAGCGATGGCACGAAGATGGTGTTTATCACCGCCAGCATGGGGGGCGGCACGGGTACTGGCTCTGCGCCCGTGGTGGCGCAGGTGGCTCAGGAACTGGGGCTGCTGACGGTGGGGGTGGTGACCATACCGTTCTATTTCGAACGTAAGCCCAAAATTATCCAGGCTTTGAAGGGTGTTGACGAGATGAGGAAGTATGTGGATGCGATGCTGATCATCAATAACGAACGGCTCTGTGACGTGTATTCTGACTCGGAGATCTCGCTGAAAGAGGCGTTCGGACGTGCAGACAATATCCTGAAGGATGCCGTGAAGGGCATCTCCGAACTGATCACCGTGCATAGCGAAGGCAGTATCAACCTCGACTTCCGTGATGTCGAGGCTACGATGAAAGACGGTGGTGGGGCCATCATGGCGATGGGACGTGCCAGCGGCGAGCATCGTGTGGAGAAGGCGATCATCGATGCCCTGAACTCACCCTTGCTCTATGGCAACGATATCGGCAAGGCGAAGCGAATCCTGTTTAATATCTATGCCAGCGATGAGCATCCCATCTTCGTCAGGGAGATGCAGGAGATAGACGATTTCTTCGATCAGTTGGATCCCAATATCAGCGTCATCTGGGGTACGTCTACTGACGACTCCTTGGGCGAAGATGCCAAGGTGACAATCCTGGCAACAGGCTTGGAGGACGATATGTGCAAAGAAACAGGCCAGGATGTGCATCGCAATGCTGATGACTATTATGAGGATCTGATACCTAAACTCTATAAGCCTGCCAAGAAGAAGGTGGCAGAGGTCATCACCCAGGAACTGCCATTCGTTGTGGAACCTGCTGCAGAGCCAGAACCTGCCGTAGTCAGCGAGCCTGTTGACAGTCATGAGGCTACTGTTGAACCTGTGTCTGCGCCGTCTGTAACTCCTGTGCCCGAGGGGACAAAGGAGCGTGATGAGGATGAACAGGAGGAGCCTGAAGAGTCTACGATGGTGAGCAAGTGGAAGGGCTGGTTGAACAACTTGGTGAAAGACGTGACAGAATGAGCGAGTTGATCCTTTCACCAGAAGAGGCGGCCCAGGAAGTGAAGCGGCTGACGATGCAACTGCAACAGTCGGGTAGGCAGGACCTGTTGTTGCATGCACTTGGTGTACCTCTTTTGGAGGAACTCAGAATAGAGGCTGCCAAGGGACGGTTGAGCCGACTGGTGATAACTGAAGACTACCGATTCGTATTGGAAGACTATCACAAGGAGGTGGAACTGCAGCCTGTGCATAAGGCCGTCTATCTGCTGTTCCTGGCCCATCCGGAGGGTATCGAGTTCAAGCGCCTGGCGGAGTATCGTGATGAATTGTTGGGCTATTACATGTCTACTGCAAAGATGATGGACAAGGAGAAGGTGATAGAGAGTGTAGACCATCTGACAGACCCGCTCGACAATGCCATCAACGAGAAATGTTCACGTATCAAGAAGGTGTTTCTTGAACTGATGGATGAGTACTCGGCAAGTTACTATATCATCAGCAGTCATACGCAGAAACATGTCGTTGGCTCCAGTCGTATCTGGTACGAACGGCTGAAGGTGGTAAGGCTGCCAAGGGAACTGGTGGTGTGGAAAAGAGGGTAGGCGGGTGGCCTGTGGGAGTTTAGACGTCGTATAAATTAGATTCTAAACATCGAAATTGTTTGTGGGTATCGGAAATTTGTCGTATATTTGCAAACGAAAGTTTTTGACGAACTATTCACTCACATTATTAATATTATAAACAAGTACATTTATGAAGAAAAAATTTATTTGCGCCGTTTGTGGATATATCTATGAAGGCGATGCTGCTCCCGAGAAGTGCCCCATCTGTAAGGCTCCTGCTTCAAAGTTCTCTGAGTTGAAGGATGATGCCGACATGACCTATGCCACTGTTCATAAGATTGGTGACGGTAAGCCCGAAGGTGTCAGCGAGGAGATGATTCAGGACCTGCGTAACCACTTCAATGGTGAGTGCGGCGAGGTCGGTATGTATCTGGCCATGGCCCGTCAGGCTGACCGTGAGGGCTATCCCGAGATTGCCGAGGCCTTCAAGCGCTATGCTTTCGAGGAGGCTGACCACGCCAGTCGTTTCGCTGAACTGCTGGGTGAGTGTGTCTGGGATACGAAGACGAACCTGGAGAAGCGTGCCGCTGCTGAGGCTGGTGCCTGCGAGGATAAGTTCCGTATCGCCAAGAACGCCAAGGCCGCCGGCTTTGACGCTATCCACGACACTGTTCACGAGATGGCCAAGGACGAGGCCCGTCACGGTGCCGGCTTCGCTGGACTGCTGAAGCGTTATTTCGGTAAGTAAAACACAATAAACCGACGATTAATCCGTTTTATCATTACGATGAAACGGATTTTTTATTTTCTCGCTATAGCATGGTGCCTGGTGGCTTGTCAGGATGATGACAAGTTCTCGGCAAGCACCGGCCTGCAACTGACATTCCCCTCTGACACGCTGAAGATGGATACCGTGTTCAGTCGTACCCCTTCCTCTACCTACAGCTTCTGGGTACATAATCAGAATGATACGGGCATCCGTATGGAGCGGATACGCCTCAAGAGAGGTAACCAGACGGGCTTCCGGGTGAACGTAGACGGCATCTATCTCGACAATGCCAATGGTTCTCAGACGGCTGATGTGGAGATACGGCGCAACGATAGTATCCTTGTATTTGTTGAACTGACACCAGGAGAGACTGGTCAGCAGCAACCTGTGTTACTGGAGGATGATCTTGTATTCACCTTTGAAAGCGGCAATGAGCAGAAAGTCTGTCTGCAGGCTTGGGTGTGGGATGCCAGAAAGCTCTATTCTCCCGTCATTTCCGAAGATACAGTCATCGAGTCGTCTGTGCCACTGGTTGTCTTTGGTGACATGCGTGTTGAGGAGGGAGCCACGCTGACGGTAAGAAACACCACGCTGTTCTTCCACGATGGTGCCGGCATAGATGTCTATGGTACCTTACGGGCTGAGGACTGTGTCATGCGTGGTGATCGCTTGGATGATATGTTCGACTACCTGCCCTACGATCGTATCAGTGGCCAGTGGAACGGCATCCATATCCGTCCTACATCGAAAGACAATGTATTGCTGAGGACGGAGATACGGAATCCTCTCTATGGCGTACGCTGTGATTCGGCTGCCTTGGATGTCGATCACTATCGCTTGGAGATGGAGCACTGCGTGATTCATAATTGCGAAGGTGCAGGTCTTGTTGGAGTCAATGCGTATGTGCGACTGGATCACTGCCAGCTGACCAATACGGGTGGTGACTGCTTTGCATTATACGGTGGAGTGGCGGAGATAGAGCACTGCACATTTGCACAGTTCTATCCTTTCATTGCCGACCGTGGTGCTGCCTTCCGTTTCACTAACTATCATGGCAATGATACTATACCTCTTTATCTATATTGCAGCGGTTCTATTCTTACGGGTTATGCCGACGATGTGGTGATGGGTGAGATGCTTGGCGAAGACGCGGCTACCTTCGACTATACATTTAAGAATTGTCTGATGCGAACACCTGAGGTTGCCGATGAAACCAACCGTTTTGAGGATATCATTTGGGAAACGCCCAAAGACTCCATCCAGGGTACAAAACATTTTGTTACCATCGACGAGGATAACCTCATCTATGATTTCCACCTCGATTCCTTGTCGACGGCTCAGGGCAAGGGCTGTTATTAGAACTCTGAGAAGGTGAGCGGCATCAGTTGCCTGATTCCATCGATGATATAAACACATCTGCGTCCGTAAAGCAAGATTCGGATGGGATGTTTAGCACGTGTCTCAGACTCGATGATCACCTGACGGCAACTGCCGCAGGGCCCCGTTGGCTCTTCTGTCATCTCTCCGTCAGTGCCTCTGGCTGCGACGGCAAGCACCTTTACTGGCACGTCAGGATACAGGGCACCGGCAGCAAACAGTGCCGTCCGCTCTGCACAGAGGCCCGATGGATAGGCGGCATTCTCCTGATTACAGCCTATCACGATCTCACCATTTCCCAGCCTGACTGCGGCTCCTACACGAAAGTGGGAGTAGGGGGCATAGCTGCGACGGGTGGCTTCGATGGCCTGCTCTACCAACTGGCGGTCTTCGGCGCTGAGTTCATCCATCTGGCATTCCTGGATGACGGTTTTAAGTTCTATTTCTTTCATAGATTGAATATTTTTCTGCAAATATACGAATTATTCGAGATAATTCATTACTTTTGCACAAAAATTTGAAGAAAACAGCATGAAGAGAGTCTTAACGATACTTTTTGTATTCCAACTGTCGTTTATTGCAGCTCATTCACAGTCATCGTGGAACCAGACTTATCAGCAGTATATCAACCAATATAAGGATATCGCCATTGAGCAGATGAAGCGATACCGTATTCCTGCTTCTATCACTCTGGCTCAGGGACTCTTCGAGAGTGGGGCCGGCAGGAGCGAGTTGGCACTCAAGGGCAATAATCATTTTGGAATCAAGTGTGGTGGTCAGTGGAATGGCTCCCGAGTCTATCATGACGATGACGCAAATAATGAGTGTTTCAGGGCTTATCGCAATGCGTATGAATCGTTTGAAGACCATTCCAAGTTCCTGTCAGGCGGTCAGCGATACCGTTCCTTGTTCCAGCTGAAGGTCACCGACTATAAGGGCTGGGCTCGCGGTCTGAAGGCAGCAGGCTATGCCACAAACCCGCAATATGCGCAGCGGCTGATAGATATCATACAGCTCTACAAACTCTATCGCTATGATAATGCCGACGGTTATGACAAGTTCATGGCCGACCACTTGAAGAATGCGGCTAATGGTGTGTCGCTGCACATCATCAAGATCTTCAACAAGAACTATTATGTCATTGTCCGGCGAGGAGATACCTTCAGCTCGATTGCCGATGAAATCGGTATCAGTGCCCGTAAGTTGGCTAAATACAACGAACGCGACAGGCGTGATGCTCTTGAAGAGGGAGAAATCATCTGGTTGAAGAAGAAACAGAAGAAGGCGCCAAAGGACTACAAGGGACGGTTGCACTATGTGCGTAACGGAGAGTCTATGTATAGCATTGCGCAGAAGTACGGCATTCGTCTGAAGAACCTGTATAAGATGAATAAGCTGGCTCCCGACTATCAGATCAGAGTGGGAGATGCTTTAAGACTGCGATAAAGTATAGGTGAGATTCGTGTAACCGTGTTCTTCCTCTGGAGCGGAATACGGGAATCGAACCCGCCTCCCAGGCTTGGGAAGCCCGTGCACTACCGATGTGCTAATTCCGCATGAAAATAAGTTTTCTGATTACTTTTGAGCCGATACCCGGACTCGAACCGGGGACCCACGCATTACGAATGCGTTGCTCTACCAACTGAGCCATATCGGCAACCTTTTATTTGTACACCCGCAGGGGTTCGAACCCTGGACACCCTGATTAAGAGTCAGGTGCTCTACCAACTGAGCTACGGGTGCATCCGATTTTTCAAAAAGAAAGGAGGGTCGCTTGCCTCCTCTGTACACCCGCAGGGGTTCGAACCCTGGACACCCTGATTAAGAGTCAGGTGCTCTACCAACTGAGCTACGGGTGCATCTTTTTGTTTTGCGGGTGCAAAGGTACATACTTTTTTCCATACCACCAAACTTTTTGGTGATTTTCTTCCAAAAAAGTTGTTGCCTTATTGCCTGGTGGCGTGAAATCCATCAATATTCTCGTAACGACGCTTCATCATGCGGTTATAGATGTTGCGGATCCATATCGGATGAGTGCTGATGAAAAGCAGTCCTATCGCAGACATGGCTATAAAAGTGTAGGTGGGGCCCACCAGCATAAACCCGAGAGCCGCAATGGCACCGGGGGCAAACAGCGACAGGAGTTCTATCACCAGTTGCATGCCGTTCTCGAAGTTTCCTTTTGCCGTTATTTTCTGCTGTAGTGGCAGGGTTTGCTTGTTATACACAGCCAGCTGGAAGATGACGAAATGAAGCAGTCCGGCCGTCAGCAGCATATAGGCCACAAGCATCAGCAGCGTAAACTTCCCGGTGAACACGGCTGGCAGCATCACCAGGAAGGGAATGAACAGGACGGCACTGTAGAACCAGAACTTTGCTTCCAGCAGGGCGATGATATTCTCGCGGTGCATCATCAGCAGGTCGATGTAATTGCCTTCCTGACCCATGATCTTGATAAGTGTCGTCACACTGTAGATGGCAAAGCAGTACAGGCACCAGAAGTTCTGCATGAACAGGTTGTCGTATATGGGTGTGTATGCCACGAGCATCGAGAACATGACGATGAGGGCTATGCTCATGATGCAGCGTGAGCGCATGGTCTTGTTCCGGAGATTTGACTTCAGCTCGATCTTCAGATATTCACCCACAAGTCCGAAACGATTCAGGAAGGTGAACTGTGACACATGTCGCAGCGCGCGCTCCTTCTTTTTTGAGATTTCCTCGTACACATATTTGAACTGGAAGTGCCGGTTTACGAAGAAGAGCAGGGTGATGGCGATGATGACGGCCAGAAGGAACCACCATGCACGTCCGGCCTCGGCATACATATCGATCATCCGCTCGAATCCCTTTCGATCAAGCCGCAGTATCCAGGGGAGGAAAGGAATGGTATATACTGCGACGGCAGCCAGGAACCACACAACCTTCCTGTTGATGAGTGTACGGAAGAACAGGTAGACCTGGCTATTCAGTATGATGAGCAATACGCAGCAGATGAGTTCCAGCACTATAGGCCAGAAGCCTGCCCCGGCAAAGATGAGGATGATAGAGTAGGGCACGAACATGCAGAGCCAGAGGAAGTTGTACCCGCTGAGATGTGATGACAGCAAGAAACACTCAATGGCAGAATACCGTGAGATAGGTAGCAGGATATAGGGCTTCACCATCATGCCGGGCGTGGTCTGTATGACAAATCGGAACAAGAAGTCGATGGCGAGGATGATTGGTATCAACGAGATCATCCGTCCTGCCTCACCCTCGGCGGTCATGGCGATAAGACAGCCATACATGATCATATAGAGTGCCAACAGACCAGCGCCGAAATAGGTGAGACCCTTTGCCCACTTGTTCTGCTCGAATACCGGACTGCGCTTGTAACTCAGTGTCGTATTCTTCCGCAGTAGTCGATACAGTTTGAATCTATTCATCTGTAAACCGTAAACTATCTCAGGTCGATGATCTCAGCGTGGGGGAAGTCCTTGGCATTGAAGCGGAACTGACTGTCGCTGGCTGTCTGCTTCTTTAGGTTGGAGATGTCGAAGATGGTCCATTTCTTACCCTGAAGCAGTTTCACCTGTGTGGGGTGATACGTTTTCTTGTTGACGGTGATGAAAAGTTCTTTGATCTTCTGGTTGGCAGAGGTGGCGGTCAGGTGCACTACGTGACTGCTGCTGCCGCTGTTCATGGTTGCCTTATAGCCCTTCTTGTAGAGGTTGATGAAGTTGTAGGGATTGATAGCCTGCAACTGCGACTCATTGGGAGTGCTGATATTCACCTCGTCATTGTTCTTCATATAAGTCCACTGGGTCTTGCCGTCAAACCAGACGCTGGCCTGCGGTGTGGTGGCATGAAACTTTTTACCTTTGATCACGATGCTGCCGCTGGTACTCCCCATGCTGCCGGTCATTTTGAAGTCGGCCTTAACGCCTTCCTTCATGGTGACGGTGGCAGCTGCTTTGTCGAGTATGCTTGTAGCCGTTTGGGCATTTAAAGGTAAAAAGGTAAAAAGGTGAAAGAATAAAATCCCTGCCACCTTTATCCATCTGTTTTTAATTGTAATCATCGCTAAACTCTAAACTATGAATTATGAACTCTAAATAATGAACTTACTTCAGGTTTGCCAACAGGTTGTTCAGGCTGTTCTCGTCCTGTATCATGACCTCACGTGGCTTCGATCCCATCGCTGCACCTACGACTCCGGCTTTCTCCAACTGATCCATCAAACGGCCTGCGCGATTGTAGCCGATGGCAAACTTACGCTGAATGAGTGAGGTAGAGCCACTCTGGTTGATAACGATCAGACGTGCAGCATCCTCAAACAGCGGGTCGAGGTGCTGCATATCCACATCCTTGTCGCCACCGTCGCTGAAGTCTGCGTCGGGGGTGTCGGGCTCAGGCAGCTCGAACGGTGTGACATAACCCTGTTGCGAGGCGATGAAGTCGTTGATACGCTCCACCTCGGGCGTGTCGACAAAGGCACACTGCACACGTACGGGCTCTGCGCCTCCCACGAGTGCGAGCAGGTCGCCTCGGCCTATGAGCTGCTGGGCGCCGGTGCGGTCGAGAATGGTCTTCGAGTCGATGCCTGCCGACACCTTGAAAGCGATACGTGCGGGGAAGTTTGCCTTGATGTTACCCGTGATGATGGTGGTGGTGGGTCGCTGGGTGGCGATGACCATGTGTATACCAACGGCGCGTGCCAGCTGGGCGATACGGGCAATGGGCAGCTCGATCTCTTTGCCTGCGGTCATGATAAGGTCGCCGAACTCATCGATGATGACGACGATGTAAGGCATGAACCCGTGACCTCCGCGTGGTGGTATGCGACGCTCGATGAATTTCTTGTTGTATTCCTTGATATTGCGTGCTCCCACCTCTTTGAGCAGGTCGTAACGTGTATCCATCAACTTGCAGAGCGAGTTGAGCGTGCGCACTACCTTGGTCACGTCGGTGATGATGGGGTCGGCATCCTCGTCGGGCACCTTCGCAAGGAAGTGGTTGATGAGTGAGTTGTAAATGGAGAACTCTACCTTCTTGGGGTCGACGAGCACAATCTTCAACTCTGCGGGATGCTTCTTATATAATAAAGAGGTGACAATCGCATTCAGTCCTACCGACTTTCCTTGACCTGTCGCACCAGCTACGAGCAGGTGGGGCGCCTTGGCCAGGTCAAACATATAGACCTCGTTGGTGATGGTCTTACCGATGGCGCAGGGCAGTTCCATCGTGGTCTCCTGGAATTTCTTGGAGTTAAGGATCGATTCCATCGATACGATTGAGGGCTTGGCGTTAGGCACTTCGATACCTACGGTACCCTTGCCTGGGATCGGGGCGATGATACGGATGCCGAGGGCCGCAAGCGAGAGGGCGATGTCGTCTTCCAGGTTCTTCACCTTTGAAATGCGCACGCCTGGAGCCAGCGTGATCTCATACAGCGTGATTGTCGGACCGACGGTAGCCTTGATGCTCGAGATCTCAACGCCGAAAGTGCGTAGCACCTCTACAATCCTGTTCTTGTTGGCTGTCTGCTCAGCCATGTCTATATAGGGCTTACCGTCATTATCATATTTCTTCAACAGGTCGAGGGTGGGATAGTGGTAGTTCTCCAGATCGCGCTTGGGATCATAGGGCTCGAGATCCTCCAGCGACGGGGCGACGGTCTTCTTGTCTGCTGCCTCATCGCCTTGGGTCGTCTCTATGTTAAAGTCAACGTCTGAAATTTCTGCCGACTTGCTTTTTTCAACAGAACTGTTACCGTCCTTATAACCGTTGTCAATCACCTCGGCTTCGCCGTCTTCCTTGAAATTGACGATCTGCACGTCGGGATCATCAAATACTGTCGGCTCGTCGTGCTCGTCCGTGTCATCATCATCCGATGCGGCAATCATATCTTCGTACGATTCTGTCTGCTCGTCAGGGTCGTTGTTTGTGATCTTGAATTTCACCTTGTCGAGGAACTTGCTCGGATTCAGCAGCTTACGGATGATAATGATGGTCTCTGCACTCAGATAGGTGAGGAAGATGATGGCTGTCAGCCCGAGGATGGCCGTCAGTCCGGGGGTACCTACGAGGTTGCCCAGATAGTTGCAGATATACAAGCCGTGGTCGCCGCCGGGACTATAGCAGGTGTCGGTAAAGAAGGGTGCCAACAGGAGTGAGAATGCCACAGATGCCCAGATCATCATGATCATCAGTGAGAGGAACCACTTCAGCAGGTTCACCCTATAGGCTCTGGTCATGTGTATGCCTACCAGCAGCAGGAAAAGGGGGATGAGAAAAGCAGGCAGTCCGAAGCAGCGCTTGATGAAATACCAGGAACTCCAGGCACCAATGCTGCCGCAGGTGTTCATAAACTCATGGTGCTCGTTGAGGATCTCACCCTCACGCGGGTCTTCTATCAGGCTCTGGTCGGCGGCCCCTGTCGACAGGAACGACACGAATGCCAGTATCAGCACTATTGATACGAGCGCCAATGCTATGCCTATGGTGAAGTTCAGTGTCTCGTTGTAGAATATCTTGTCTAAGCTTAGCACGTTCAGCAGACTGGAACGTTTTTCTGCCTTTTTTTCTTTCTTCTTCTTTGCCATATACTATCTCTTTTCGCTATTTTGATGCAAAATTAGTTGAAAAAACTTAGATTTCATCATAAAATAATGTTTTTTTTGTAATTTTGCACCAAGAAATGAAAAAGTTGATTTATAACAAGGTCGATAAGACCATGATTACGCATCTCAAGCGGGTGGAGTTCTATGGCAAGATTCATGTCGTGACTTCTGCCGACGAGGCGGAACGGGCAGTCGATTTCCTCCTGTCGCAGCCCTTGCTTGGTTTCGACACCGAGACGCGTCCGGCTTTCGTGAAGGGCGTGAATTACAAGTGTTCATTGCTGCAAGTCTCGACACGCACAGACTGCTTCCTCTTCCGGCTGAATACCATCGGTCTTTGTCCTGCCGTCGTGCGACTCCTTGGCGACGTTGAGGTGACCAAGGTGGGACTTGCCTGGAATAATGACATACTCTCGCTGAAACGACTTGGCAGCTTTAATCCTGGCCGTTTCATCGACCTGCAGGACATGGTGCGCGAGTTAGGTATCGAGGACCAGAGTCTGGTGAAAATCTATGCCAACCTCTTCGGTGAGCGCATCAGTAAGGCTGAACGGCTCTCCAACTGGGAGCGCGGTGAGCTGAAGGAGAGTCAGCAGCTCTATGCCGCCATAGATGCCTGGGCCTGTGTTCGTATTTACAATGAGGTGCAACGACTGCTGGCGACTGGAGATTATGAACTGGTAGTCAGGTCTGATGAAGATAATTTGAATAGTCATAATGAAACAAGTCTATCTTAAACGCGGTAAGGAGGAGAGTCTGCTCCGATTCCATCCCTGGGTATTTTCAGGAGCTATCCAGCATGCCGACGAAGGTATTAGTGAGGGCGATGTGGTGCGTGTCGTCAACAATCAGGGCGATTTCATCGCTGTAGGGCATTATCAGATGGGGTCTATCGCCGTGCGCGTGCTCTCCTTTCATGACGAAAACATCGACGAGCCGTTTTGGGGCAGGCGATTGGCATCAGCCTTACAAGTGAGGCAGGCCATCGGCCTGGCCGACAGTCCGAGCAACAATACCTATCGCCTTGTGCATGGTGAAGGCGACCTGTTGCCGGGGCTGGTCATCGACGTCTATGGCCAGACGGCCGTGATGCAGGCTCACAGCGTGGGGATGCACGTCAGCCGCGAAGCCATCGCACGGCAGTTGGTTGAGGTGATGGACGGGCGGATTGCCCATGTCTATTATAAGAGTGAGACCACGCTGCCCGGTAAGTTGCGGGCCGACGAGCCGGGACTGGCTGCCGACGGTTCCCTGAGTTATTTCATCTACGGCGGAAGCGACGACAATACCGCGATGGAGAATGGCCTGCTGTTCTATGTCGACTGGCTGCGCGGACAGAAGACGGGCTTCTTCGTCGACCAGCGCGACAACCGTCTGCTGCTTGAGCGATTCGCCAAGGGTAAGCGGGTGCTGAATATGTTCTGCTATACCGGTGGATTCTCGTTTTATGCCATGCGGGGTGGGGCCGAACTGGTACATTCCGTCGACAGCAGTGCGAAGGCCATCGAGCTCACCAACCGTAACGTCGAACTGAACTTCCCCGGCGATGCCCGCCATCAGGCTTTCTGCGAGGATGCCTTCTGCTATCTTGAACAGGCTGGCAGTCAGTACGACCTGATTATCCTCGACCCACCGGCCTTTGCCAAGCATCGCGGTGCTCTGCACAATGCCTTAAAGGGGTACACCCGACTCAACTATAAAGCGTTCCAGAAGATTCAGCCAGGTGGCATACTCTTCACGTTCAGTTGTTCTCAGGTGGTCACGAAAGACCATTTCCGTAATGCGGTCTTTACGGCTGCAGCTCAGGCTGGCCGACAGGTGCGCATCCTGCATCAGTTGCACCAGCCTGCCGACCATCCCATTAACATCTACCATCCTGAGGGGGAATATCTCAAGGGACTTGTCTTGTATGTGGAATGAGCATTACCTGTTAGGCCAGGTTAAAGATTTCATCGGGAAAAACCGGCTGCTGACGAAGGAGGGGCTGCACCTGGTGGCACTGAGTGGTGGTGCCGACAGCGTGGCATTGTTACGCGTCATGATGGCTTTAGGCTATCGGGTAGAGGCAGCCCATTGTAATTTCCATCTGCGTGGCGATGAGAGTGACCGCGATGAACAGTTTGCCAAGAACCTCTGTTATTCTTCAGACGTGCCACTTCACTTAATCCACTTTGATACAGCCGAATACGCATCGTTGCATCAAGTAAGCATTGAGATGGCGGCACGCGAACTGCGCTATAGCTATTTCCGTCAGTTGCGCCACGACATCGGAGCTGAGACGGTCTGTGTGGCTCACCATCGTGACGATGCCGTAGAGACGCTGCTCATGAACCTCCTCCGTGGTGCCGGCATCCATGGACTGACGGGCATCCGTCCCCGAAACGGTGACATCGTCCGTCCACTGCTTTGTGTCAGTCGTCAGGAGATCCTGCAGTATCTCGATTCCATCGGACAGGACTACGTCATCGACTCCACTAACCTGCAGCCCGACGTGCTGCGTAATAAGGTTCGTCTCAATCTCCTGCCGTTGCTCGAACAAATGTATCCCGGTGCTTCAGAGAATATCGCGCGTTCTGCCTATTATCTCTCCGAGGCCGAGAAGGTCTACAACGCGGAGATGGCCAATCTAACTCCTCGGGAAAAGAGATCAATTCTCTCGGCTCCATCGCCCCTTTGCCTGCTCCACGAGTGGCTCTCGCCGCTTGGCTTCAACCGCTCACAGATAGACCAGATACTTACCAGTCTTAACGGCGAGTCGGGCCGGGAATTTGTTTCTCCGACACATATTCTTGTCATCGACCGTGAAAGCGTGGTGGTAGAGCCCGTCTGTGCCCCGTTGAAACCGCTCGTTATCCCAGAGTCTGGTACTTACCGCATCGATGAAACCGCCAAAATCCGCATCGAGGAGGTTGGGGTAGAGGCTGGCATCAGCCGCGACCCTGCCATCGCCACCCTCGACGCTGCCACCGTCCGTTTTCCACTCACCCTGCGCACCGTGGAGTCCGGCGACAGCTTCCAGCCTTTCGGCATGGAGGGACGGAAACTTGTGAGCGACTTCCTCACCGACCGTAAGATCAATCTCCTGGCCAAGCGACGTCAGCGTGTCGTCGTCGATGCTTCGGGTGCCATCGTCTGGCTCGTCGGCCTTCGTACCGACCACCGCTTCCGCGTCACCCCCCAGACTTCTTCCATTCTGAGGCTTTGCTTGCTACTAGCTGGACGCGAGTAATCACCTTGGTGCTTCGTTTGTCTATGAGCGCATAATTGCCATCTCGGGATGGCAAAATAAGGGGCGTGTTTATAACGATGCCTGTTAAGGGTGTTGGAGATGCCTTGCACGACAGTAAAGGATGCCTTGTAACAGAGTAAGAGATGCGTATGGCAAATATCATCTACCGATGCTTCACAGGCAGTTGGCCATGAGCGAGGGGCTGACATATAAATAAGGGACCAGCACAAATGGGCAGGTCCCTTGACTTATCACTCTTTTAACTTCGGCTTGCGGGAGCTGAGAAGTTAATCATTCTGCTCTCTCCTCATGTCGGCCTTGGCCTCGAAATCGTAGACCTCATCACAATTATGAATACCCCTGATGTCGCCACGGCCACAGGATGGAGCACAAGACCTCATGAGTCTGACGACTTCAACGGTTTCGTCAATCTTGGAGTGACGGCGGGACTGAGGTTTTACTTTCCCTGATTGGCTTATGCGCAGCGATATGTCAGAGTCCGCAGACCTGTCCGGCATCGACGGGCATCAGCTGCGCTTCTCCTTGAGGATGCCGTGACGGTAAGCGTAGAGCAACTTCTTGAGGTCGGCTACCTGGGTGCGCAGTTCCTCGCCCTTGTCGGTATCAGCGACAAGCATG
The DNA here is from genome assembly GCA_946548085.1 of uncultured Prevotella sp. Taxonomy (GTDB): domain Bacteria; phylum Bacteroidota; class Bacteroidia; order Bacteroidales; family Bacteroidaceae; genus Prevotella. The sequence continues at coordinate 47,182 of CAMNPN010000001.1, forward strand.
CGGTGGGCTGACATCTCGACGATCTGGGTGGTAGACTTGATGTCGGTTTCGCGGACGATGGCATCGCGGGCAGAGGTGAACGGCTCGTGCTGTACGAGCTGGAAACCGCGAGAGTGGTAGACGAGGGTGTATCCAGCGATGCCAGTCTCACTGTGATAGGCTTCTGAGAATCCGCCGTCGATGACCATCAGCCTGCCACCGGCCTTGATGGGATTCTCGCCCTTGGAGGCATGAACGGGTACATGGCCATTGATGATATGGCGCACGTTGCCCTTCACCTCGAAGGCATCGAGGATGCGGTCGCAGATCTCGGCAGAGTCGCGCAACTTGAAATAGTTTCCCTTCTCCTCCTTATACGTCTCCTTGTCCTTGAGGAAATACCGCTCGAAGGTGGCCATCTTCGACTTGTCGAAGAGGGGTGAGTCTTTGCCGCACCACAGATAGAGGAAAAAGTCGCGGGCATAGTCACGCGGGAACACCTGCAGCTCCTTGTCTACGCCCGACTCGAAGGCAGCGCGTATCATCATGCCGATATTGTGCATGAGTGCCTTGCCGCTATAGCGCTGGCCTGGGTATATCTCTACTTCCTTGAGCGATCCATCGTCACAAAGGGGGATGGAGGCATGGAAAAGGAGGTTGGAGTTGGTGACGGTGTACATGCAGCCGTGGGAGAGCAGTGTACGGATATGCTTGTGAAGTTTCTCGGAGATACGGAACGAGTGGTGGAGCTTGTCCATGAGGTCTTTCTCTTCGGCCGTGAGGGTATTGGGTGATGCCGGGTCGATAGTGGGGAAGTGACAGCTCTTCATCTCGTAGTCCTTGCCATTGATGCGGCAGATGCCGCGTTCGTAGTCGATAGAGTCGAACAGGCAGCGGTCGTCCATCTTCCACTCGGGATGACGGTGGAACACCGTAGCCTCTTCCTTCAGCTGTATGACGGTGATAGCCTTATGCATACGGGCAGTGAGCAGGCTGGTCTTCTCGTCGAGCTGCTGGTTGTCGGCCAGTACCTTTGGCATGAACTCCTCGCAAGGATCGTCGCCATAGGTGTCGAGGGCGAAGGTGGCCAGTGGCACGAGGTTGATGCCGTACTCCTCGATAGTGGCGAGGTTGGCATAGCGCAGGCAGAGGCGGAGAACGTTGCAGATACAGGCATTGTTGCCTGCCGAGGCTCCCATCCAGAGAATGTCGTGATTGCCCCATTGGATATCCCACGAATGGTACTGCCGCAGCGTGTCCATAATTTTATGGGCGCCGGGGCCACGGTCGTAGATGTCGCCGAGGATATGCAGCTGGTCGATGGCCAGGCGCTGGATGACGTTACAGATGGCAACGATAAAGTCGTCGGCACGGCCTGTGGAGATGATCGTATTGACGATGACGCTGACATAGGCGGCCTTGTCGCTATCGCTGAGGCTCTCGTGGAGCAGTTCCTCGATGATATAGGAGAAGTCTTCGGGCAATGACTTGCGCACTTTTGAGCGGGTGTACTTCGACGAGACATCACGACATACTTTCACCAGCTGGTGGATGGTGATGCGGTACCAGTCGTCGAGATCGGTCTCCTGTGCCTTGATGAGCTCGAGTTTCTGTTCTGGATAGTAGATGAGTGTGCAGAGCTCTTTCTTCTCCGACTCACGTATGTCGTTGCCGAAAAGCTCATTCACCTTGCGCTTGATGTTTCCCGAGGCATTTTTCAGTACATGCTGGAAGGCCTCGCTCTCTCCGTGCAGGTCGGCGAGGAAGTGCTCGGTGCCTTTAGGCAGGTTCATGATAGCCTCAAGGTTGATGATCTCTGTTGAGGCCTCAGCGATGTTGGGAAACGACTGCGAGAGCAGCTGCAGGTAGTGCATATCGGTATCCATATATCTAATCTTTTATATTCAGGTGGTTTTCAAGTTGTTGCCGTATCTGTCGTGTCTGTCGGTTGTCGACAGGCGCCAGGGGCATGTATCCCTCGTCGAGAGCTGTCTGCTCTTCGAGTACTTGCATGAGTGACCGTGTGAAAGCGGTGAGCTTCTTCTCTTCGAGGCGTTCGGCGAGCTGGTCGTCATCGACGGTGTCGCGATAGAGCTCGCGAGTCAGTTCTATCAGATGCAGCAGCAGCGGCTGATGGCGTATCTGACTGATGAAGCGCACGAGGTAATCGGTCTGCTTGCCCTTGTATTCGCCCACCTTCTCACGGATGGTGTGGGGAACCTCATAGTCGTCGGGGAAGTAGGCAGCGATATGGGTCGTGTCTATTGGTGGTACGCTCAACCCGAGGATGCTGATGCCATAGTCGACATAGTTGCGAATATTCTCATGTTCGGCGTAGAGTAGGAGGGCGCGCCAGTCGATATCCTCCGAAGGCAGGGCTACGGTCCAGCGGCGGTCGCCCATGATGCCAACCTTGATGATAGCCCGCAGCATGCGAGCTGTCGGCTCGTCCATTCGCTCGAGGGTATTAGAGTCGAGCACTTTCTGATAGAGGGCAAAGGTTGCCGTACACATCTCCTGACGGCTGATGGTGTTGGTGGTGACGGCATTATGTATCTCCACCGTTCGGCGATTCCAGCCTAACGCCTGGAAGTTGGTCTGTTCGAGCCTTCCTAACAGGATGACGGCGTATGCGCGACGGACGAGCTTCTTCTGCCAGATGATGGCCGACATTTTTCTATTGGCGTCCGTAGCCCACGGCTCCAACTGTCCGTGTAAAGTGAGCACCAGACGTGCCCCTTTGTTTACGACATTTATGATCGTGCGAACGGTCGAGGCGGAAGGGCATCCGTGACAATGGATGATATCTGGGACTTGCTCCTTCACTGCCTTCCGCAAAGCACTCAAACTGTCGGCTGTGTCTATCGTCACACTCTGTCTCAGCCCTTCGGTCAGCATGCTGACATGTTGGCTTATGAGAGATTCAGATTTCGGATAGACAAACAGGACTTTCATGATCAGTTTACAGTTGCGATGCTACAAACTACTCAGTGTATAGAACGGTTGTGGATGACCGTCGCAAGATGTTTTCCCATAGAATACCGATTCGGATGCCTATCAGTTTCATAGTGGAGATTTTCTGTTCGAAGAGTCTCAGCAGGTCAAGGGTACGCTCCTTTCTTACGATGATAAAGTCATATCGGCCCCAGGCGTAGTTGCCATACTTTCGTTCGCATACTTTGCTGATGCGACGCTCCATTCTCGTGATATGCCCTTCAGCCTGTTCGATGGTGTCAAAAGGCTGTAGGCGTATTCGCTTCTTCGACACATATCCCAACGTGAGTTCAGCCCTGGTGTCGAGCACCTCTGCCAATGCCTTGAAAACGTCGGTATCGGTTGGTGCAATGCTCAGCTTTGTCATGATAACATACTCATACTTAGCAGCTTTGATGCCGATGTTAAAGGCAAGCTTTCGACGGAATGTCTGTGCGTTTGGCTTTGGCAGGAAGGTGGTATAGAGTTGCTTGTATTTCTCTTTCAGCAGTTTCAGTACGTCGGGTGTTTCGTCGGTAGACGATTCGTCAACGACGATGACCTCATAGCCTGGCTCGTACTCCTGTGTGAGGAAGGCAGGTAGCCGTTCCTCCAGCTCACGAGCTTGGTCAAAGACGGTCATGACGACTGAAAATGGATGCTGTTTGTTGTTCATATTTCAACTGTTTTCTTAGATTTCATCGCTCATATAGCCTTGTGGAAGGCGGCGTAGGTTGTACTGCGATGCCATGATTTCCCCATAAGCCCCCGCCGATCGTATGGCGAGCAGATCGCCTCGCCTGCAGCCGTTGATATCGGTCTGTTTGGCAAACACGTCGGTAGACTCACAGATAGGTCCTACTACGTCGTATGCCTCGATAGGCTCTTCGCTGGTGATATTTTCTATCTTGTGATAGGCCTGATAGAGGGCAGGGCGGATGAGGTCTGTGAATCCGGCGTCGACGATGGCGAACTTCTTCTGGGTGCCTTCTTTTATATATAAGGTTCGCGTGATGAGCGAGCCGCACTGTGCAACGACGGCACGACCGAGTTCAAAGTGCAGCGTCTGTCCGGGACGGAGCTTCAGCTTCCGGGCATAGGTATCGAAGTAGGCCTTGAAGTCGGGTATAGGCACACGGTTGGGGTGACCATAGTCGATACCGAGTCCGCCGCCAACGTTGATATGTTCCACGCGGATACGGTGACGGTCGAGCTGATCCTGCAACTCGTTTACCCTGTTGCAGAGGGCTTCGAAGTCGCCCATGTCGAGAATCTGTGAGCCGATGTGGAAGTGGAGACCTACGAACTTTACGTTCGGCAGCTTCTCAGCCTCGGCAATGACCGTCTCCATGTCTTTCATGGCGATGCCGAACTTGTTCTCTGCCAGTCCTGTGGTGATGTTTGCGTGAGTGTGTGCTCCGACATTCGGATTCAGACGGAATGCCACCCGGGCCACCTTTCCTTTCTGTCCGGCCAAATCGTTGATGACCTCCAATTCTGGAATGCTCTCAACGTTGAAGCAGAAGATGTCGTTATCGAGGCCGAGGTTTATCTCCCAGTCAGCCTTCCCCACACCGGCATAGACAATCTTTGCCGCAGGGAAGCCAGCCTTGACAGAAGCCTCTATCTCACCACCACTGACACAGTCGGCACCAAATCCAGCCTCGCGGATGATACGGAGGATGCGCGGGTTGGCATTTGCCTTGACAGCATAGTGAACCACGAAGCCCTCATGCTTTTGTGCCTCTGCGTTGATGCAACGGAGTGTCTGTCGTAATAGCTCCGTGTCGTAGTAGTAGAAAGGCGTCTGAATCTGTTGGAGCCTGTCTACAGGAAATTGTCCTTTAGCCATAGTTGTGTTGTATCTCTTATCTTCTACTTCTTTATTATTTTCCTCTGTTTACGACTTACTTCTTATAGAAGATTGTGTTGCTGAGATTCTGCAATGCACGCTTCTTATCCTCCTCGCGTATGAGGAAGGAGATGTTGTAGTTGGAGCCTCCGTAACTGACCATGCGTACAGGGATATCCTTGAGTGCGTCGAGCGCGAGGGTCTCGAAGCCGATGTTCGACCAGTCGAGATCGCCTACAACACATACGATACACATGTTCGTGTCTACTGTCACCGTACCGTATTTCTTCAGCTCGTCGACGATTTCTCCCAGGTGGGCAGAGTTGTCGATACTCATCGACACGCCGACCTCCGAAGTGCAAATCATGTCGATACTCGTCTGATAGCTCTCGAATATCTCGAACACCTTGCGCAGGAATCCGGTAGCGAGGAGCATGCGGCTCGACTTGATCTTGATGGCCGTGATGTTGTCTTTGGCGGCGATGGCCTTGATCTTGCCATACTCAGTCTTGTTGGAGATGGTTGTGCCTTCAGCGTCGGGATCCATCGTGTTGAGCAGACGTACGGGGATGCCTGCATACTTGGCGGGCTGGATGCAGGTGGGGTGGAGGATCTTTGCACCGAAGTATGCCAGCTCGGCAGCTTCTTCGAAGTGTAGCTGGTGTACGGGATCGGTCTTCTCCACCACGCGGGGATCGTTGTTGTGCATACCGTCAATGTCTGTCCATATCTGTATCTCCTCGGCATTAATGGCCTCTCCGATGAGTGAGGCTGTGTAGTCTGATCCGCCGCGCTGCAGGTTGTCGATCTCTCCGTAGGCATTACGGCAGATGAATCCCTGCGTGAGGTACACCTGTGCTCCTTCATTGTCAGCGAGGATAGGCTTCAGCTTCTCGCGGATATACATGGGGTCGGGCTCTGCGTTCTTGTCGGTACGCATGAAGTCGAGGGCGTTGAGCAACACGGCATTGATGCCCTGTTCCTTCATGTAGTTCACCATCATGTTGGTAGAGATGATCTCTCCCTGAGCCACGATGCTCTTCTCCTCGAAGCTGGTGAACAGCTCCTTGGTGAATGAGCGAAGGAAGTCGAACTCGCTGCGCAGGAACTCACGGGTGGCGGCTTTCGTCTCCTCTGCGCTATAGAGCTCCTCTACGTGCTGGGCGTACTTCTGCTCCAGACGGTTTATCACCTCGTTGGCGCCATCGGGGTTTTTCTTGTACAGATAGTCAGAGATCTCCACCAGCGAGTTGGTGGTACCCGACATAGCTGAGAGGACGACGAACACAGGCTCGCCAGACTTCGTGACCAGCTTGGCCACTTCTTTCATTCTCTTTGGGGTGCCGACGGAAGTACCGCCGAATTTCATCACTTTCATAAGTCTATATGTTTTTATTATCTACTTTTTTTCCTTTCCTATATCTCCATCCTCTCCGAGTAGCGTACGGTGATCTCGTCTGTATCAGGCGTGTCGTCGACGATTACCAGCTGGTGGAAGTCGGAGGTGATCTCTTCCATCCGTTCGTCCTGACACCGGTAGATGATGCTTGGATTCTCCTTGATCATCGGCAGGTTGTGGGTCGACATCACCACAGCCGTTCCCTGAGCGGAGATAGAGAAGAGCAGCTTGATGATCGTGTCTGACGTCTCTGGGTCGAGGTTCCCTGTGGGCTCGTCGGCCAGGATGAGCTTCGGATGGTTGAGGATAGCCCTTGCGATAGCCACGCGCTGCTGCTCGCCGCCGGAGAGTTCAAAGGGCATGCGATCACCCTTGTCGGCCATGTCGACAGCTTCCAGCACCTCGGTGATACGTTCGCTGATGCCGTCGTTCTTCTTCCAGCCGGTTGCCTTCAGCACAAACTCCAGATTCTTGTATACCGTGCGGTCTGCAAGCAGTTGGAAGTCCTGGAACACGACGCCCATCTCCCTCCTCAGGGCAGGTATCTCTTTCTGGCGGATGGTCAGCAGGTCGCGCCCGAGCACCATCGCCTCGTCGGCCTCGTCCATCTCCAGCTCGCAGTAAAGTGTTCGCATCAGGGTGGTCTTACCAGAGCCAACTCTACCGATGAGGTAGATGAACTGTCCCTCGTCAACCTTGAAGTTCACGTTCTTCAACACACAGATACCGTGTCGCTGATAAATGTTTGCGTTCTTGTAACTAATCAGGGCCATATCCTTCTTATGTTTATGGTTTACAGGTGATTACTTCATTGTTCCGGCGGCTTTTGCCTCGCGGCGTTTCTTGTCCCATTCAGGATCATGCCGGCGATGCAACTCTTCGGCGAGTTGCTCGATGCGCATGCCCTTGGCAGAAAGCAGCACCACAAGGTGATAGAGCATGTCGGAGGCCTCGTAGGTCAGCTGCTCGTTGGTGCCTGTGCAGCTCTCGATGACCGTCTCCAGCGCCTCTTCGCCAACCTTTTGTGCAATGCGCTTCACACCGTCCTTGAAGAGTTTGGTGGTATAGCTGCCCTCGGGCATTTCCTCATGACGGCGGTCGATGAAGTCCTGCAGTTCCTTTAGGAACATCAGCGGCGAAGTCTCCTCGTCGGGAGCCTGCTGTCCGTTGACGATCGGGCGGTTCTCCTCGCCCCAGCAGGTGTCGGTACCCGTGTGGCAAGTAGGTCCGTCAGGATGCACCTTCACGAGCAGGGTGTCGTTGTCACAGTCTACCTTGATATCCACCAGGTGGAGGAAGTGGCCAGAGGTCTCTCCCTTCGTCCACAGACATTTACGCGTGCGGCTCCAGAAAGTCACCTTCTTCGTGTCGAGAGTTTTCTGTAGTGCCGTCTCGTTCATGTATCCGAGCATGAGCACGCTTCTCGTCTCTGCGTCTTGTATGATGGCCGGCACCAACCCGCCGCATTTCTCAAAATCTATTTTCATCTTCTATAATTGTGATAGTGTCGCTTTATTACAGTCTTACGTTTATCCCTTCCTGGCGCAGATACTGCTTGAGTTCGGGGATGGGGATCTCGCCGAAGTGGAACACGCTGGCAGCGAGGGCTGCATCGGCATGACCTTCGGTGAAGGCGTCGCGAAAGTGCTCCTTCCTGCCTGCTCCGCCGCTGGCGATGATGGGTATGGAGAGCGTGTCGGCCAGATGACGCAATGCCTCGTTGGCGTAGCCCTCCTTCACGCCGTCGTGGTTCATCGACGTGAATAGTATCTCTCCCGCACCGCGCTCCTGAGCCTCATGGGCCCACTCGAAGAGTCCCCGTTCTGTGCGCTCCCGGCCTCCCTTCAGATAACAGTGCCAGCCGTCGTCGTCGAGCCGGGCATCGATGGCGCAGACGCATACCTGTGATCCGAATCGGGTGGTGATCTCGTCGATGAGCTGCGGGTTGCGGATAGCGGCACTGTTCACACTCACCTTGTCGGCACCGGCATAGAGCAGCCGTTCTACGTCGGCCAGCTCGTTGACACCGCCGCCTACCGTGAAGGGGATGTTGATCTCACGGGCCACACGGGTTACCATCTCGGTAAAGGTCTTTCGTCCCTCGAACGAGGCCGTGATGTCGAGGAAGCACAACTCGTCAGCTCCCTGCTCGGAGTAGGCCTTTCCCAGTTCCACGGGGTCGCCGGCCGAGCGCAGGTTCACGAAGTTTGTCCCTTTCACGGTCTCACCGTCCTTTACATCCAGGCAGGGGATTATTCTTTTTGCTAAACTCATATCTCCTCAATTTCTTTATTCAGCAACCTCTTCAAGTCAATTCTTCCCTCGTAGATGGCCTTTCCGAACACGACGGCGGGGATGCCGGCAGCGTCGAGGGCCTCGATATCCGCATTCGACGACACGCCTCCGCTGGCGATGAGATGCAGCTCGGGGTAGGTGTCCATCACCTGCTTGTAGAGGTCGATGGCCGGTCCGGCGAGGGTGCCGTCTTTAGAGATTTCTGTACAGAGCACGTTCTTCACTCCCGCATCCACATATTTCTTCAGGAAGGGAAGGAGTCCTTCGCTGGAATCTTCTTTCCAGCCATTGATGCTGATCATTCCCTGTCGCACGTCGGCACCCAGTATCATGCGGTCGGCACCGTATTTGTCCAGCCAGCCCATGAACAGCTCGGGCTGTGTAACCGCCACCGAGCCTACAGTCACCATCGCTGCTCCGGCGGCAAAGGCGGTCTCGATATCCTCGTTGGTCTTGATGCCGCCGCCGAAGTCTACTGTCAGTGCCGTCTCTGCCGTAATGCTGCTGAGCACACCGCTGTTGACGATATGCTTCGACTTCGCACCGTCGAGATCCACCACATGGAGGCGCCTGAAGCCGATGGCCTCAAACTCGCGTGCCACCTCTGCGGGCGCATCGCGGTAGACTGTCTTCTGGTCGTAATCACCCTTGGTCAGTCTCACGCACTGTCCGTCGATGATGTCTATGGCAGGTATCAGTTCTATCTTCATTTCAATCTTCTATTTTCAACCTTCAATCTCCAAGAAGTTCTTGAGGATGCGCTCGCCAACCTTCCCGCTCTTTTCCGGATGGAACTGGCAGGCATAGAAATTGTCACGATGCATCGAGGCGGAGTAGGGAAGTATGTAGTCGGCTGTGGCGATAGTCTCCTGGCACACAGGCACATAGTAGCTATGCACGAAGTAAACGTATGGCTTGTCGCCCAAGCCCTCCATCAGTGCATTTGGCTGGTAGTCGTCTACAGCTCTCTCCATTCCCGAGCTCAGTTCACCAGCCCGTAGCCATTCACCGTTCACCTCTAACTGATTCCACCCCATGCAAGGCACCTTGTCCTCGTGGCGCACAGGCTGGAAGCGCTTCACCTCTGCATCAAACACGCCGATGCAGTCTACGTCACCCTCCTCAGAGTGGCGGCACAGCAGTTGCTGCCCCACGCAGATGCCGAGCACGGGCTGTCTCAGGTCGCGTATCACCTCGTCGAGCCTACGTGCCCTGAGGTAGTCCATCGCCTTGGCTGCATGTCCCTGTCCTGGAAACAGCACGCGGTCTGCTCTCTTTAGCGCCTCGGCATCGTCAGTCAGCTCCGGCTCTATGCCCATCCTTCTCAGTGCGTTTACCACCGAGTAGATGTTTCCGGCATTATATTTTACGATAGCTACGTTCATCTTTCAATATTCTATCTAACTAAAGATGATCGTTTTGTTCTTATAAGTCAGAATCTTGCGCTGGATGTGCTTCGACACAGCGTGTGACAGCACGATCTTCTCCAGGTCCTTGCCTTTGAGTACCAGACTGTCGGGGGTGTCCTTATGGGTGATGCGCGTCACGTCTTGTTCGATGATGGGTCCTGCGTCGAGCTCTGCTGTCACGTAGTGACTGGTGGCTCCGATGATCTTCACGCCGCGCTCGTAAGCCTGGTGGTAGGGCTTGGCCCCGATGAAGGCGGGCAGGAACGAGTGGTGGATATTGATGATGTGGTGGGGGTATTCGGCGATCATCTCGTCGCTGATGATCTGCATATAGCGTGCGAGCACGATAAACGAGATGTCCTCCTTCTTGAGCAGGTCCATCTCCGCCTTCTCCACCTCGGCCTTGTTAGAGTGGTCTTTCTTGATGCTCCACACGTAGTATGGTATGCCGAACTGGTCGGCCACATAGCGCAGGTCCTCGTGGTTGCTGATGATGCAGGGAATGTCGCAGTTGAATTCGCCTGCCTTCCAGCGTGCCAGCAGGTCGTAGAGGCAGTGGCTCATCTTCGACACGAAGATTGCCATCCTCGGGCGCTTGTCGCTGTAGTAGAGCGAGAACTTCATCTTGTAGCGCTGGGCGTAGAGTGTCGTGATATAGTCGTAGAGCTTGTCACGCGGGATGAGGAACCCCTCCAGCTCCCATTCGATACGCATGAAGAACATGCCGTCAACCTTGTCCACATACTGGTCGAGGTACACGATGTTGCCTTTGTTATCCGTTATAAATTTGGTCACTTCCGAAATGATTCCCTGCTGGTCAGGGCAGTGCAGAAGCAGAATTGCCGTTGTATCCATTGTCTGTAATTACTATTTCAAGGTGCAAAGGTACGAATAAGTGAGCAGAATACCAAATAAAATTTGGATTTTCTCGAACGGGAGTGTTTTCGGCGCAGCCAGAGGTGCGGATAAACGAACATCTTGTGTCTTACCCCTTGAAATTTCTGGCGCTATCGTTTGCCTATAGGCGATCGATCGTTTGAGTATAGGCAAACGATTGTTTGAGTATAGGCGAATGATAGTTAAGATAGGGTAAACTCCCTGTGAGGATGGACTTTACCCCTATACGCTATGTTCGGAATCTTCGCTGTCGTCTGTGCGGAGGATGATGCTGGTGGCCCCGATGGTGAAGAGTGTGCCGCCACAGATGACACGGCGCTCGCGGGGAGTGAGCTCCACGTTGTCGACAAAGGTGCCGGTGTTGCTGTTGTTGTCCTTCAGGGTGTAGCGCAGCTGGCCTTTCTTGTCGCGTGAGACGGTGATGGTGCAGTGGTTCAGGTCGACGCTGGGGTCGACAGTCTCGAAGGGGGTGTTGATGGCGTTGCCCTTCTGGTGGCGGCCGATGACGTTGTCGCCCATGCGGAGGGGGATGACCTGCTTGTAATGAAACATGTTCTCGATGACGACGATAGCTCCGCAGCTGTTGCCGTCGCCGTCCTGATCGGAGGTCGACTGTGCTGACGACAGCCTGTCGTCGGGGTTCTCGTCTTTCTGGCGATTATGGAGTTTGCTTACGCCCATGCGTATGGCGAACTGCTTGCCGCAGTCGGGGCACTGGAACACGAGCGACTGGCCGTCGGCATAACGGGTCTCGTCGAAGGTGATGTAGTTCTCACATTTGGGACAGCGAACGCGCTTCATTACTTTATTATAATTGCAGTTTGCGGTTTACAGATGATTACTTTGGGAGGGCGGTCAGAGGGGCATGACCCAGGCCTCGGCTGTTTCGCTATTGCGATGGAAACGGCGGAGGTCGTCGTGGGCGGCTTCCTCGGAAGGATAACGGCCGTAGATGACACGGGTGATGTTCTTGCGCACGAAGATTTCTGCCTGGCCGAGCCCTTGCTTCTGAAGGCGCTCGATAAAGGCATCGGCATTGCGCTTGGATACCTGGGTGGCCAGTACGATGCAGAAGGTCTTTTGTGGAGCGGGGATTGTGGATTGCGGATTGGGATTGGTTGTTGACGCAGAATCTGCCAAAGATTTTGCGGCATCGTCTGCTTTTTGAGTGCTCTCATTCTTTGCTCCTCGCTCCTCACTCCTTGAAATAATCTCCTCACTCTTCGAAATACTATGTCCGTTCCTCGAAATATGTATCTTGCTCATGTTCGTGTCTTCGCTCATCATGCCGAAGAGCAGACCGTTGTTGATGTTGCTGATGGTGCGCGTCATCATATCCGTCTTGCCCGTGGGCAGGGCGAGGATGAAGACAGCCAGCAGGATGGCGGCCACTGCAACGGCGTTGCGCACCCATGTATATTTGATGTGGATGACGTCGGCCTCGGCCTCTTCTTCCTCGTAGGCCTCTTCGTAGGTCTCTTCAAGAGGCTGTTCTGCTTCTGCGACGGTCTGCGCCGGCTCGGCCTTCGCGCTGTCGATGGCCACGCTGCGGGTATCGGCGCTCGTGTTGCCTGTCTCGCTGTCGGCCTGCGGCTGCCGACTGGCAGCCAGTCTCTTCATCTCTACCGAACTAAGGCCGTAGAGGGTGGGGGTGAGGATGCCCGACTCGCAGGGCGAGAAGACGTAATGGCCATCGTCGTTGAGCGACAGCGTGCCGATGTCGTTCAGCTCATACGTCCCTTCGTTCTGTAGGTGCTGCTTGAGCTCCTCCACCTCGTCCTCGATACGCTGGAGGGCTTCGGGATAGCTGATGTCGTAGGCTTCGATGTACGACTGCACGAGCAGCGAGTCGTTGATGAGTAGCTGGGGATTGAACCCGAGGGTGCGCAAGGGTGGCAGGAAGAGCTGGTCGCGGTCGTCATAGCGCGCCTCGATGGCATGCGCCATGAAGCCTCCCAGACGGGGTACGATGACGCAGTCGTTGCTCAATAAGAGTATCTCTATATGTCTGTCAAGTTCAATCACGAGTGCAAAATTACGGCATTTTTTTGATATAAACAAATAAAAGAAACTTAAAATGTCGAGGAAATGGATTTTTTGATGTAACTTTGCAGCAAATTTCGAAAATATGGAATATAAGGAGACAGAAATCAAAGGTGTTTTCATCATAGAGCCCAAGGTGTTTAAGGATGCTCGCGGCTATTTCATGGAGGCCTGGAAGCAGGCCGAGTTTGATGAGCACGTCGGACGGACGGTGTTCATCCAAGACAACGAGTCGAAGTCGTCGTATGGCGTGCTGCGCGGCCTTCACTATCAGAAGGGCGACGCCTCGCAGGCGAAGCTCGTGCGCGTGATTAAAGGCAAGGTGCTCGATGTGGCGGTGGATATCCGGCGGTCGAGTCCTACGTTCGGCCGTCACGTGATGGTGGAGCTGAGCGAGGACAACAAGCGGCAGTTCTTCATCCCGCGCGGCTTTGCCCACGGATTTCTGGTGCTGAGCGACGAGGCCATCTTCACGTATAAGGTCGACAACCCCTATGCGCCCCAGTCGGACGCCGGCATCCGCTGGAACGACCCTGCCCTGGGTATTGAGTGGCCCATAGACCCCGCAGTGGTGCTGACCAGTGAGAAGGACTTGAAGCAGCCCTTGCTGAAAGACGCAGAAGTGTTTGAGTAGTAATTGTTTACAGTTTACAGTTTACGGTTTACAGATGATATGCTTGCATGCCCATCTTCATCCGCAAATGCAAATATGCTTACATGCTCATCTTCTGCCGCAGAATGTAATCAACTGTAAACTGTAAACCGTAAACAGTAAACAAAAAGAATATGAATATTGCAATTGTAGGAACAGGCTATGTGGGTCTTGTATCCGGTACATGTTTTGCAGACACAGGTGCCAATGTAACCTGTGTGGATGTCGATGCACAGAAGATAGAGCGACTGCAGAAGGGTGAGATTCCCATCTACGAGCCCGGCCTCGACGAACTGGTGAAAAAGAATGTGGCCGCTGGCCGACTGAAGTTCACCACCGACCTCGCCTCGGTGCTCGACGATGTTCAGATAGTGTTCTCCGCGGTAGGTACACCTCCCGATGAGGACGGGTCGGCAGACCTGAAGTACGTGCTGCAGGTGGCGCGCACCATTGGTCAGAACCTGAACCACTATGTGGTGGTGGTCACCAAGTCGACAGTCCCTGTGGGCACCGCCCGTAAGGTGCGCCAGGCCATCGAGGAGGAGTTGCAGAAACGCGGCGTAGAGGTGGAGTTTGATGTCGCCTCGAACCCCGAGTTCCTCAAGGAGGGCAACGCTATCAAGGACTTCATGTCGCCCGACCGTGTGGTTGTCGGTGTGGAGAGCGAACATGCCAAGAAGGTGCTCACGAAGCTGTATAAGCCTTTCCTGATAAACAACTTCCGTGTGATCTTCATGGACATCCCCTCTGCCGAAATGACGAAATATGCCGCTAACTCGATGCTCGCCACGCGCATCTCGTTTATGAACGATATCGCCAACCTGTGTGAGCGCGTGGGCGCGGATGTAAATATGGTTCGCGCGGGAATAGGCTCCGACACCCGTATCGGCCGCAAGTTCCTCTATGCGGGTTGCGGCTATGGTGGTTCGTGCTTCCCCAAGGATGTGAAGGCACTCATCAAGACGGCCGACCAGAACGGCTATTCGATGGAGGTGCTCAAGGCTGTGGAGCGCGTGAACGAGCGTCAGAAGGGTGTACTTTTTGAGAAACTCGTCAAGGCCTTCGGATCAGAAGAGGCTCTAAAGGGCAAGACGATTGCCATGTGGGGCCTGTCGTTCAAGCCCGAGACTGACGACATGCGTGAGTCAACGGCTCTTGTGATGATTGCCAAGTTGCTGGATGCCGGCTGCGTCGTGCGCGTCTACGACCCCATCGCGATGGATGAATGCAAGCGCAGAATCGGTGAGACGGTGACCTACTGTCGCGATATGTACGACGCCGTGCTCGATGCCGACGCCCTGCTGCTGCTCACGGAGTGGAAGGAGTTCCGTCTGCCAGGATGGGGCGTCATCAAGAAAGCGATGAAACGACCGTTGGTCATCGACGGCAGGAACATCTTCGACATCGAGGAGCTGGAAGAGAACGATTTCGAGTATCATTGCATCGGAAAGTAACTCGACAAGTATCCGATATCGGCTTACAGATTACTGTTTCTATATGATCAGAGAGATTTTTAAAGTTGTGGCGGTGCTGCTGATGGTAGGTTGTGGAGGCCAGCATGCAAGCAACCAGGAGGCAGCAGAAGACCGTGCTGCCAAAGAGCTTATGCAGGGCATCTGGATAGACTCCGAGACGGAGAACGTATCGTTCCGCGTTGTGGGCGACACGATCTTCTATGCCGACACCACGAGCATGCCTGCCTGCTTTAAAATCGTGGGCGACTCGCTGATGATGTCAAGCGGTACGACGTATGCTATAGAGAAACAGACAGAGCACCTGTTCTGGTTCCGCAATCAGAACGGCGACCTCATCAAACTGGAGAAGAGCGTAGAGGCAGAAGACGTGTCGTCGTTCACCGCGAGTAAGCCCACGGTGATGACCTACACACATCAGGTGAAGACCGACTCTATAATAACCTACGGCGGAGAGCGCTATCACTGGTATATCGCCATCAATCCGACGCGCTACAAGGTCGTTCGTCGTACTTTCAACGACGACGGTATGGAGGTGGAGAACGTGTATTACGATAATATCATGCACATCAGCGTCTATCGCGGCGCACAATGTCTCTACTCCAGCGATATACACAAGAAAGATTTCCAGAAGCTTGTGCCTGCAAATTTCCTCAACGAGGCCATCCTTGCGAATATGGAGTACAACAAGGCCGATGCTGCCGGACTCCATTTCAACGCTACACTCTGCATCCCCGACGGTGCCAGTTGTTATCTCGTCGAGACGCTCGTCTCCTACAAGGGTGCTATGACGATGAAACTGTTAGAATACTAACTTTTGTTACCTCTCACCTCTACTCTTTATCCAATCATCAATGAGCATGCGGGCGATGGAGAGCTTTTCAGGGATGTTTGGCAGGTGATCGCTGCTGAACCAGCCGCCTTTAGCAATCTCTGAACGCTGTAGGTGGATGTCGCCGCTGACATAGTCGGCATTGAAGCCGATCATGAGTCCGCAGGGATAAGGCCAAGGCTGGCTGCCGAAATAGCGAATGTTTGTGATGGTGACCCCTGTCTCCTCAAGCGCCTCGCGGGCCACAGCCTCCTCAAGGGTCTCGCCTGTCTCGACGAAGCCTGCCACAAGGCCATAGAAGTCGCGCTTGAAGTTCTTGGCTTTTACCAGCAGCACCTCGTCGCCCCGATGGATGAGCACAATGATGGCTGTCGCCAACTGTGGCCAGATCTCTTTGCCACACTCCGTACACTTCTTTGAGATAGCGGTATCCATACGCATCAGACCGCCGCAGACACCACAGTATTTCGTATTCTGATCCCAGTAGAGCAGTTCCTGGCACTTGCCTGCTTTCAGGTAGAAGGGCTGTTCGAGCTTGTAATAACTCTGTCGCAGGCCGCACATCTCAAAGCGCTCGTCGTCGACGACAGGTGTGTCGATGCGATAGGCTCTCACCTCGTGGCCGTCTTCCATCGGTGTGATGGTCATCATGTTCGTCCAGGGCTTTACTTCCGTAGGCGGTTCAGGTCCCAAAGGGATGGCGTAGCTGCCGTCGGCGGTCTTCTCAAGCAGAAGATCGTCCTTGCAGAAAACGAAATAGTATTTGTCTATCATTGATTTTATTTTGCGGTTGTAATTCCAAACAACATTTTGCGGTCGCGCTCTATGGCGGGTTTCACCCAAGCCTCAGGCACGAAGCGCCAGTTGCTGTTGGCTTGAGGGTTCAGTCTGCCTTGTCGTTCTATCTCCTCCATCAGATAGTGGCGCTGGTCGAGCTCGCTGCAGTATATCACGCGACTGGCCAGAGCATCCTTGGGGATACCGGCACCGTGGGTAAGCAGTTCGCCACCACCATTGGCACGATAGCTGTTCATCGCAACCTTATACCACTTCTTTTCGTCGAACGGTGTGCCGTCAGACATCTGTAGGATGCGCACCTTCTCACCCTCGGGTTTCGTCACATCAACCTCGTAGTCGATTCCAGCAGCCGAGTCAAAATTGAAGGTGTAGTACTTGAATCCCGCCCGTTGCTGGTCTTCTTTCATCTCGTCGTCAAGCAGCATGATGTGGTCGTCGGGGGATGTCATCTGGTTGGTCCAGATGTCATAGCTCATCTCAAGGTGCTTGCGTATCTCTTCGCCCGTCATGCGTAACACGAGCAGGAGGTTCTCAAAGCGGTACAGCTTGAACATGTCGGCGACGGTGACATCGCCAGCTTTGATGACGGCATTGAACGACAATGGGGCTGTGATGCTGATGTCGGCACCCGTGATCTTCAGCTGAAGATTGTGGATGAGGTCTACGAAGGCGGAGTTGCCGAAAAAGCTGTCACGTGTATAGATGGACGAGTCGAACGTTCCGATCTTCCGTCCTACGTAGTTTTTGACGGCATCAATTTGCGGCTGGAAGTGGTGCACCATCTCCTCGTCGATTGCCTCGTCGTTCACACTGACAATCTCGCCCTTGATGTCTTTCTTCACAAGATGGCCCCGTTCGTAGGTAAGTTCGATGGTTGCCTCAGCCACGTTACGTACGTAGCACGACGGGTCGATGATGAGCACCTGCTGACCTTCGCTGTTGGTGATCCATTCATTGTGTACCTGATGGTCGTGACCAAAGAAGATGATGTCGAAACCAGGCACCTCGCGAGCCACTGCAGCGGTGGCATTCTCTTCGTAGCTGTCGGTGACGATGCCACCATCCTTGCCTGAATGGAAGAGGCCGAAGATGAGGTCGGGACGCTCCACCTTTTTCAGATATTTCACCCATTTGCGGGCACAGGCGGTCATCTCCTCAAACTCCATTCCTTTCCACACGCTCTCTGTCAGCCAGTTTGGGATGGCAGGTGTGAGCATGCCGATGATGGCAATCTTCACGCCATCGACATAGTGTATGGAGTAGGGGCGAAGTCCGGTGTAGATGTTGTTAGGATGAGCTGTACCATCAGAGCCTGCCTTAACGATGTTCGCACCAAGCAGTGGACAGCGCACCTCGCGGATCCATTTGTCGTAGACCTTATGTCCAGGCTCCACATCGTGGTTGCCGACGGTCTCGGCATCGTATTGCATATAGTTGATAACCGATGCTGCCAGGTTCTCACTCTCTGGCATCACGTAGTTCGACCAGTAAACACACGGCTGGCCCTGCAGGATATCGCCGTTGTCGATAAGCAGCAGGTTGTCGCCATAGGCTGCACGTTCTTTTTTAATATAGGTATTAGCGCGTGAAAGGGTTCCTTTAATAGGGCGGTTGTTCATAAAGTCCCAGGGGAAGAAATGTCCATGAACGTCGCTGGTTTCTATTACTTTCAAGCGGACGGTTTTAGACTGTTGTGCGTGCATGGGCACCATGACATAGATAAATAAGAGGGTTAAGTGGATGATTTTCTTCATATTTAATTAATTTTTCTGCAAAATTAATTGATTTTTTTTAATATGCCAAGAGTTTTTGGGGATTTAGGCACACTTTTTGCTGAATTTCTTACGAACGATTAAAAGAAATGGAGGATTATTATGGCATTTATTGATTATTACAAGATTTTAGGCGTCGACAAGACGATACCTCAGAAAGATGTGAAGAAGGCCTACCTGAAACGAGCCAAGCAGTTTCATCCAGACCTTCATCCCGACGACCCAAAGGCCCAGGCAAAGTTTCAGGCGTTGCAAGAAGCGTATGACGTGATTGGTGATCCAGAGAAACGTCAGAAGTATGACCAGTACGGAGAACAATGGAAGCAGGCTGATGCCTTCGGTGCTGGAGGCTTCGGCGCCAACGGTGGTGGAAACCCGTTTGGCGGTTTCGACTTCTCGCAGTTCTCATCAGGCTCTGGTGGCGGCTTCAGCGATTTCTTTGAGAGTCTCTTTGGTCGAAAGAGTCGGCAGGGTGGCGGCTTTGGCGGATTCCAGGGATTCTCTTCTGGCAGCACGGGCTTCGGACAACAGGGGCGCACCCACTCTGGAGAGATGAATGCCAACGTGACTATCGATCTCTATACGGCTCTTTTAGGCGGAGAGGTGATGTTGACACTGTCGAATGGGAACAAGGTGAAGATGAAAATCAAGCCTGAGACCCAGCCTGGCACAAAAGTACGTCTCCGCGGCAAGGGATATGACCGCGGAGACGGAACTTTCGGCGACCTGATTATCACTTATCAGGTGAAGCTGCCCACAAACTTGTCGGAGCGTCAGAAGTCTTTGCTCCAGCAGATGCGTAACGGGTAAGCGCAAGCTGAGCCTACGAATGTTGCTTAGAAGAATGTACCTGCCAGCAGGTAGCAGACGATCGTAGAGACAACTACACTTATCAGACCAGGAATCATGAACGAATGGTTGAATACATACTTGCCAATCTTCGTGGTTCCTGAACGGTCCATGTTTACTGTGGCTATATCCGTGGGATAGTTCGGGATGAAGAAATAGCCGTATGCACAAGGCAGTACGCCGAGCAACACCCATCCCGGTATACCCAGTGCGTAGGCTACGGGCAAAAGCGAAACGATGACGGCTCCCTGAGAATTGATGAGCACGGAGAACACGAAGAACATCAGGGCTATCGTCCACTTGTACTCCTCAACCATTGAGCCGAGCAGCATCCTCACATCGTCCATGTGGGCGTTGAAGAAGGTGTTCGACAACCAGGCGATACCGTAGATTGCAACGACGGCCACCATTCCCGACTGCCACACGTTGTCGGCAACAGCATTCTTTGGCTTGGCACCGCAGATGATAATCATCAGGGCTGCAGCAGAGATGAGGATAATCTGAATGACAAGGTACATCTTGATGGTTACCATCGACTTGACCGTCACGCCCTCCATCACGATGCCTGCAGCTGCCAGATTCTCTGGAGAGACGGTCTTACCTGTTGGCAGCACGACATCCTTGGCTCCCTCAACGGCAATCACCTGCTCGTAGGCAGGCAGTATCTGCTGGGCGAAGGCCAGAATCACGATGATGGCGACAGCAGCGAGGAAGATATAGACGGCATACTTCGCCTTCTTGTCGATCTGCTTGTCGAGAACGGTGTTGGTGTTTCCGTAGATGAAATCATACTGAACAGGGTCAGCGATGCGTGCCTGGAACTCGGGATCCTTGTCGAGGTCAAGTCCTCGCCGCGTGCTCCATGCTGCGGCGATCATGATACCTATCAGACAGCTGGGAATCGTGACAGCCACAATCTGCGGGATTGAGATGTTGAAGCCGTTGAGCGCCGAGATCGTGGAGAAGGCTACGACGGCGGCCGAGATCGGTGAGCAGATGATGGCAATCATAGAGGCAACGCTTGCGATGGCACAAGGACGTTCAGGACGGATGCCCTTCTTGATGGCTACATCGGTGATGATCGGCATCAGCGTGTACATCACGTGGCCCGTTCCTACGAGGATGGTCAGTGTGAAGGTGGACAGAGGAGCCAGGAAGGTGATGTACTGGGGATTCTTGCGGAGTATCTTCTCGGCAATCTGTATCATCCAGTCCATACCGCCCGAGGCCTGCAGGATGCCCGCACAGGTGACAGCTGCTACGATGATGTAGATAACATCGGTAGGAGGCGTACCGGGACGAAGACCGTGATCGAACACCAGAATGGCAAGACCCAGGCCTGCTATCGCACCAAGTGCCAGACTACCGTATTTAGAACCAAGGTATAGTGCCAGCAGCACTATCAGTAATTCTATAATTGTGATAAGCATAATCTCTTCTGTTTAGGGGTTAGAAAAATATCATTGCCAATGCGTAGGCCACGATGGTCGAGACGAAAATGTGTACCAGTCCAGGCATCATGAACGAGTGGTTCAGCAGATACTTGCCGATAACGGTAGTACCCGAACGGTCGAAGTTGACGGTAGCGATGTCGGAAGGATAATTCGGAATGAAGAAGTAGCCATACACAGAGGGTAGGACACCAAGCAGCACTGGTCCGGGAATCCCAAGTGAGTAAGCCAGTGGCAGCATCGAGACGACAACGGCTCCCTGTGAATTGATCAGTACAGATACAAGGAAGAATACAAAGGCTATCGACCAGTTGTACTTCGCTACGATATCACCCAGCATCGACTGCATCTCCTCGGTATAATTCGAGAAATACGTGTCGGCCAGCCAGGCAATACCGAAGATGGCAACTACGGCCACCATTCCCGACTGCCAGACGGCTCCATGAACGGCCTTTACGGGTGAGGCTTTACAGAAGAGGATCATGATGGCTGCAGCAGAGATCATCACTATCTGAATCACCACGTTCATCTTCAACTGAACGGTCGAGGCCTCAGTAATGCCGGGAATGATGACCTTCGCTTTGGCCAGCGCTGCTGCGGAAGCTACGGTACCGTCGTCAAACGTGAAGTCGGGAGCACCCTTGACAGCCTTGATGGTAGAGTATGAGGGCAGGATGTCCTGGAAGATGGCAAAGAGCACGATCACCAACAGGGCGCCCAGGAACACATATACGGCATTCTTGGCCGACTGCGGGATCTCCTTGTCGAGCGTTGTGGCGTTGCTGCCATAGATATATTCGCGCTGGACGGGATCTTTCAGCTTGGCCTGGAACTCGGGGTCTTTGTCGAGGTCGAGTCCACGATGATAGGAGGCAACAGCCGCCGCCATCAGTCCGCAGACGCATGCGGGGAAGCTGATCATCAGCACCTGCGGGATAGAGATGTCGAATCCGTTGGCATTAGAAATGGTCACGAAAGCCACCACAGCTGCCGCAATGGGTGAGCAGGTAATACCCACCTGCGAGGCTATCGACGCGACACCGCAAGGACGCTCCGGACGAATGCCCTGCTTGAGCGAGATGTCGCAGATGATGGGCATCAGCGTGTAGACCACGTGGCCTGTTCCCACCAGAACTGTCAGGATAAACGTAGACAGCGGTGCAAGAAACGTGATGCGGTCGGGATGCTTGCGCAGCATCTTCTCTGCAATCTGGATCAGCCAGTCCATACCGCCTGAGGCTTGCATGATGCCCGCACAGGTCACTGCTGCGATGATGATGTAAATTACGTCGGTGGGAGGGGATCCGGGCTTCATACCGAAACCAAACACCAACAAAGCCAGACCGATTCCGGAAATGGCACCGAGTGCCAATGATCCGTATCGGGAACCAACATACAGCGCCAACAAAACTATCAGCAACTGTAGAATCATTGTAAATGTTACCATGTTAGGATCTTGATATTTATAAATAATTAGGTTATTTTGACTGCAAAGGTAACAAAAATATCTGATTAATCGAACATTTTGGGCAGAAATCTTAAAATTATTTATTTATTTTGTCGTGTCGAATATTTTATGTACCTTTGTGCCCCAAATATTAAAGGTAATGTATAAATAGAATATTTAGCATTGATATGAGTAAGAAATTTGCTGAACATAGCGGTCTGAACCTGACAAAGGTAAATGACGACATCCTGGAGATGTGGCGCGAGAAGAATGTGTTCTGGCGTTCTGTCGAAGAGCGTGAGGGCTGTCCTCAGTTTGTATTCTTCGAGGGACCTCCTTCTGCCAACGGGCATCCTGGCATCCATCACGTGCTGGCACGTACCATCAAGGATACCTTCAACCGCTATAAGACGATGAAGGGCTATCAGGTGAAGCGTAAGGCGGGATGGGATACCCACGGACTGCCTGTGGAACTTGGTGTCGAGAAGGAGCTCGGCATCACGAAGGCCGATATCGACAATAAGGATTCTGAGAAATACATCTCGACGGAGGACTACAATAAGAAGTGCCGCGAGAATGTGATGATGTTTACGCAGGAGTGGCGCGAACTGACGGAGAAAATGGGCTACTTTGTAGACCTCGACCATCCTTATATCACTTACGACAATAAATATATCGAGACCCTCTGGTGGCTGCTCCAGCAGTTCTACAAGAAGGGTCTGCTCTATAAGGGATACACCATCCAGCCGTATTCCCCTGCAGCAGGAACGGGCCTGAGTTCACACGAGCTGAACCAGCCTGGCTGCTACCGCGACGTGAAGGATACTACGGTGACAGCACTCTTCAAGGCCGTCGATCCGAAAGAGGAGTGGACCAAGTGGGGCACGCCTTACTTCGTGGCCTGGACGACGACCCCCTGGACATTGCCCTCCAACACGGCCCTCTGCGTTGGCCCGAAGATCGACTACGTGGCGGTGGAGACTTACAATGCATACAATGGTGAGAAGATCACCATCATCCTGGCAGAGAGCCGACTGAACGCCTATCTCGCCCCCGAAGGGCATATCACCGATGATGGCGAGATGCCTGAATATAATAAAGGTGAGAAGTTCGTGCCCTATCGTATCGTAGGCCACTATAAGGGTGAGGAGCTCGTAGGCCTGAAGTATCAGCAGCTGATGCCCTGGGTGAAACCCACTGCCAAGCTCGACCAGAATGCCGCCGACTATGTCAAGGCCTATGCCGAGGCTCATCCCGAGAAAGTCTTCACGGGCGAGAACGGCAAGGATCAGTTCGTGGAGATGGAGAGCGAGGCTTTCCGTGTGATTCCAGGCGACTATGTGACGACTGAGGACGGTGCCGGTATCGTGCATATCGCCCCGACCTTCGGTGCCGACGATGCCAAAGTGGCCAAGGATGCCCATATCCCGAGCCTCTTCCTTATAAATAAAAAAGGTGAAACACGCCCGATGGTAGACCTGCAGGGTAAGTACTATGAGATGAACGATCTTGATAACAACTTCATTATGAGGTGTGTAGATAAAGATGGTTATAGTCATCATGCAGGCGACTACGTTAAGAACGCTTATGCTCCTGAATTCAATAAAGACGGCAAATACGACGAGCAGGCCGCCTCGAAGGCTGAAGACCTGAACATCGTGATCTGCATGGAGATGAAGCAGGAGGGTACGGCGCTGAAGATTGAGAAGCACGTGCACAACTATCCCCACTGCTGGCGTACCGACAAGCCTGTGCTCTATTATCCGCTCGACTCCTGGTTTATCCGCTCAACGGCCAAAAAGGACCGTATGTTTGAGTTGAACAAAACCATCAACTGGCAGCCCGAATCTACGGGCACAGGCCGCTTTGGCAACTGGCTGGAGAACCTGAACGACTGGAACCTCTCTCGTAGCCGTTTCTGGGGAACGCCACTTCCTATCTGGCGCGATGAAGACGGTAAGGAGATCTGCATCGGAAGCGTGGAAGAACTCTATAACGAGATCGAGAAATCCGTCAAGGCTGGTTTCATGAAGAGTAATCCGCTGAAGGATAAAGGCTTTGTGCCCTGCGACTGGAGTCAGGAGAACTATGACAAGATCGACCTCCATCGCCCGTATGTCGACAACATCATCCTCGTCTCGGAGAGCGGCAAGCCGATGAAGCGCGAGACCGACCTCATCGACGTGTGGTTCGACTCAGGCTCTATGCCTTACGCACAGATCCACTATCCCTTCGAGAATAAGGATCTCATCGACAAGAACATCGCCTTCCCATGCGACTTCATCAACGAGGGTGTGGATCAGACACGTGGCTGGTTCTTCACACTCCACGCTATTGCTACGATGATCTTCGACTCCGTGGCCTTCAAGAATGTGATTTCGTCAGGTCTTGTGCTCGATGCAAAAGGTAACAAGATGTCGAAGCACGTGGGCAACGTGGTGAACCCCTTCGATATGATCGGCAAATACGGATCGGATGCCGTACGCCTCTACATGATGACCAACTCAGAGCCCTGGGACAACCTGAAGTTCGACCCAGAGGGTGTCGACGAGGTGCGCCGTAAGTTCTTCGGCACCTTATATAATACCTATAGCTTCTTTGCTCTCTATGCCAATGTCGACGGCTTCGACCCAGAGGCTGCACAGGTGGCCTTTGAGAAGCGCCCGGAGATTGACCGCTGGATACTGTCCTGCCTGAACACGCTCATCAAGGGTGTGCAGACAGAACTCGACAACTATGATCCTACGCGTGCAGGCCGACTGATTGACACCTTCGTCAACGACGACCTCTCCAACTGGTACGTCCGTCTGAACCGCAAGCGTTTCTGGGGCAAGGAAATGAGTGAGGACAAGCTCTCGGCCTATCAGACGCTCTATACCTGTCTGATGACTGTCTCTAAGCTGCTGGCACCGTTTGCACCCTTCTATGCAGACCAGCTCTATAAGGATCTCGGCGGTGAGCTCGACTCCGTACATCTCGACACGTATCCTGTGGCAGATGAGGCGCTGATCGACAAGGATCTCGAGGCCCGCATGCAGATGGCCCAGAAGATCACCTCGATGGTGCTCGCCCTGCGCCGCAAGGTGAACATCAAGGTGCGCCAGCCGCTGCAGGCTATCATGATTCCTGCTGTAGACAGTGACCAGAAGAAGCATATCGAGGCCGTGAAGGACTTGATCATGAGTGAGGTCAATGTCAAGGAGCTTCGCTTTGTGGAGGGTGCTGGTGTGCTCGTGAAGAAAGTGAAGTGCAACTTCCGCACGATGGGAAAGAAGTTCGGCAAGCTCATGAAGGGCGTCGCCGCTGCGATGGATCAGCTGTCGCAGGAACAGATTGCGCTGCTCGAGCAGGCAGGATCTATCGCCGTAGAGGTCGACGGACAGCAGCTCACTGTCGAAGCTGTCGACCTGGAGATTGTCTCCGAGGACATTCCTGGCTGGCTGGTAGCCAACGACGGCAACCTGACTGTCGCCCTCGAGGTGGAGTTGACTGACGACCTCAAGAACGAGGGTATGGCCCGCGAGCTCATCAACCGCATCCAGAACATCCGTAAGGAGAGTGGTCTTGAGATCACCGACCGCATCAGCATCACGCTGGCTCCGCAGGATGATGTGGAGAAGTCTTTGGAATCGTTTGCCGACTACATCAAGACGCAGGTTCTGGCTGACACCATCACCATCGCGCCCAACGACGGACAGGAGGTTGATTTCGACGGCTTTACACTGAATATCAAAATTACCAAGCAATAAAGATCACTAAAAAACAACTTAACATCTCAATCATTATGACAGAGAAAACACGCTACACTGACGAAGAGCTCGAGGAGTTCCGTCAGATTATCAATGAGAAAATGGCATTGGCCAAGCGCGACTATGATCAGATGATGCGCGTGCTTACTAACCAAGATTCCAACGACGTCGACGACACATCGCCTACCTATAAGGCCTTGGAAGAGGGTAGTGCCACTCAGTCGAAAGAGGAGCTGATCTCGATGGCTGCCCGTCAGCAGAAGTTCATACAGGGTCTGAAGGCCGCACTGGTACGTATTGAGAACAAGACCTACGGCATCGACCGCATCACGGGCAAACTGATCCCGAAGGAGCGCCTGCGTGCCGTTCCGCACGCCACGCTCAGTGTGGAGTCGAAGATGATGCAGAGTAAGAAGTGAGCCAGACGAAGCCATTACTTACAAGCGGTAGGATAGCGGTACTGGTAGTACTCGCTGTCCTTCTGATAGACCAGGTTATCAAGATTTGGGTAAAGACGTCGATGACGCTCCATGAGAGTATCCATATCACCGACTGGTTCTACATCACCTTCATTGAGAACAACGGTATGGCCTTCGGCATGCAGCTGGGCAGCAAGATCATCCTGTCGCTCTTCAGGGTCGCAGCCATCTCGTTGCTGGGCTATTATATCTGGCTACAGGTGAAGCGGCGCGCAAAGACGGGCTACATCATCTGCCTGTCGATGGTGCTGGCCGGAGCGATGGGAAACCTCATCGACTGTATGTTCTACGGACTGGTGTTCAATGCGTCGTCGCCTTATTACACGTCGTATTTCGTTCCTTTCGGTACGGGCTATGCACCCTTCCTCATGGGAAAGGTTGTCGACATGTTCTACTTCCCGCTGATCGAGACCGAATGGCCGTTGTGGATGCCTTTCGTGGGTGGCGAGCATTTCGTGTTCTTCAGCCCCGTCTTCAATTTCGCCGACTCGTGTATCAGCGTGAGTGTCGTATGGCTGCTGCTGTTCTATCGCGAGGAGATCAGCAAGATATCCTTAAGCAAGACTGTAGCTCAGCAGGAGGATCAATCAGGGCCGGAAGCATGAGGCGTCACAGTTTACATCTGGTTATCGGTGTGGCAGCAGTCGTGATGCTCTTTGCCTGTAAGCCGGAGATACCGTCAAAGTATCTTCAACCTGACACGATGGAAGACCTGATGTACGACTACTATGTGTCGCAGGGACTGACAAACACGCGCAGCGGCTCCACCGACTATCAGCGGCGATACAATTTCCAGGCTGTCCTCAAGAAGTATGGTCTGACGAATGCTGAGTTCGACTCTTCGCTGGTCTACTACTACAACCACATGGAGCTGATGAACGACATCTACTCAAACATCCAGAAGCGGTTGGGCGACGAGGCCCTCCAGCTGGGAGCCTCCGAGGGTGAGGTAGAGCGGTTCACCATCCAGTCAGCCTCTGGCGATACCACTGATGTGTGGGAGGGTAGGCGGCAGCTGGCACTTATCCCCATACCGCCCTATCATCTCATGCAGTTCTCCCAGAAGGCCGACACCTCTTTCCATAAGGGCGACAGCTTCCTGCTCACGTTTGGTAGCCGTTTCCTCGCGCAGAGCGGCTCGCGGAATGCTACGGCCTATCTGGCTGTGACCTACGAGAACGACAGTGTGGCAGCCGTATCCCTGCCTGTCAATGTCTCTTCCGGCTCTACGCTGCGCCTGAGTCCCTGTTCGCTGAAGGCCAAGCGGCTGGATGGGTATATCATGATGGCGCGTCGTGAGCGGACAGACAATGAGAGCGACGTCAGCATCCTCTTGCTCGACCGCATCCAGCTGATGCGTTTCCATCACAAGGAGTCTGTGGTGAAGGCAGCAGAGCCCAGCGCCCCTGTCGCTGTGCCTGAGCGGCGTGATACCGTCGACTCGCTGAAGCCGCGCGTCCACCGCCTGGGTGATCGTCCGCTGCCGAAGGTCACCAAGCCTGCGCTTCCTGCAAACAAGACATTCGATCGATCCAAATAAACCAATAATTAAAGATACAATGAAACATTTGAAATTCCGTTTATCCGTGATGAACTTCCTGGAGTTTGCCGTCTGGGGAGCTTATCTCACCTGTATGGGCAACTATTTAGGTGCTGCCGGACTTGGCGACAAGATCTCCTGGTTCTACGCCATTCAGGGCATCGTCAGCCTGTTCATGCCTACGCTGATGGGTATTGTGGCCGACAGGTACATGCAGCCCCAGCGCGTGCTCGGTCTGTGCCACCTGCTGGCAGGCGGATTCATGATAGGCTGCTGGTGGATGGGCAGGGAGGCCGGTGTCGGACAGGAGATCACAGACAAGGCCACCTTTATCCTGCTCTACACGCTGAGTGTGGCCTTCTACATGCCTACCATCGCCTTGGCCAACACGACGGCCTTCACGATCCTGAAGGAGAACCGCCTCGACACGGTGAAGGACTTCCCCCCGATCCGCGTCATTGGCACTGTCGGCTTCATCGTCACCATGTGGTTCGTCAACTGTGCCGTCTGGTTTGTCGAGAGTTCTTCGTGGGACGGTGTCACCTTCACGCTGACCTTCGCCGACAATCCCCATAAGTTCCAGTACACCTATATGCAGTTCTTCGTCTCAGGGCTGCTGAGTTTCATCCTGTTCCTTTACTGCTTTACGCTGCCAGAGTGCAAGCTGACGAAGAAGAACGAGAAGGTGTCGCTGGCCGAGAGTTTCGGACTCAACGCCTTCAAGTTGTTCAAGACCAGGAAGATGGCCCTGTTCTTCATCTTCTCCGCCCTCTTGGGCATGTGCCTGCAGGTGACCAACGGCTATGCAGGCCCGTTTATCACGAGCTTCAAGGGTAGCACGGATGCTGCCGTCGCCTCCTCGTTTGCGGCCAACAACGCCACGCTGCTGACGAGCATCTCGCAGATCAGCGAGGCCCTCTGCATCCTGATGATCCCGTTCTTCCTCAAGCGCTACGGCATCAAGGTGGTGATGCTCATGTCGATGTTTGCCTGGGTGTTCCGCTTTGGCCTCTTCGGCATCGGCAATCCCGCTATGCCCGGCGTCATCATGTTCATCCTCTCGTGTATCGTCTACGGGGTGGCCTTCGACTTCTTCAATGTCTCTGGCGGCATCTTCGTCGACCAGGAGTGCGAGCCGTCTGTCAAAGCCTCGGCCCAGGGACTGTTCATGATGATGACCAACGGCATAGGCGCCACGATAGGCACCCTGGCGGCAGGTGAGATCGTGAACCACTACTGCCAGTGGAACAACGGCTATCTGCAGGGCGACTGGACCACCTGCTGGTTCATCTTTGCCGCCTTCGCCTTGGTGGTGGCCGTCGCGTTCGCACTGGTCTTCCACCCTGAAAGAGAACGTGTAAAACAGTTATAGTGAGCGTGTGAAAGAGGTAAGATTCTTCTACGTCCCTGATGCAGCGAACCGCACAGAGCTGCCTGCTGACGAGTGTCAGCATGCCATACGGGTCTTGCGGCTGAAGGAGGGCGACGAGCTCTACCTGATGGATGGGGTAGGGAACTACTACCGTGCGCAGGTGACGGTGGCAGCCCCTCACCATTGCGGCTACACTATCCTCGAGGCGCTGCCGCAGGAGCGACAGTGGGAGGGCGACGTCCAGCTGGCCATCGCCCCAACGAAGATGATGGACCGCATGGAGTGGATGCTGGAGAAGGTGACGGAGGTGGGCATCGACAGACTGACGCTGCTCGACTGTCAGTTCTCCGAGCGTCACGTCGTCAAGCTGCCGCGCCTGGAGAAGATAGCCGTCTCTGCCGTCAAGCAGAGCCATAAGGCGTGGATACCGCAGCTGGAGGGGATGGTGCCCTTCAAGTCGTTCATCAGCGCGCCGCGCGAGGGCCGCAAGTACATCGCCCATTGCTATGAGGAGATTCCGCGGACCTATCTCTTCGACGAGTTGCAGAAGCCCTCCGACCTATCCTCCTCCGCGCTCCACACGCCTTGCGCCGCAACCGTACTGATAGGCCCTGAGGGTGACTTCTCCATCGACGAGGTGCGCCAGGCTGTCGAGGCAGGCTTTGTCTCTGTCCACCTGGGCAAGAGCCGCCTGCGTACCGAGACGGCCGGTCTTGCCGCCGTGATGATGATGCAACTGGCGAAAAAGTGAAATATTAAACAACATACAAAAATGACTGACGAGAAAATCATGGCTACGATTAAGCCTGACGGCGAATACTGGCAGCCGGAAATCGAAACAATGCCAAGAGAGCAGTTGGAAGCACTGCAAGTGAAGAAACTCAAGGAGTCGATCGCCATCGCCCTGAAGTCGCCCTTCTACAAGAAGCGCTTTGGCGACCTGGGCATCACGCCCGACTCTGTCAACACGCTGGCCGACCTGCGCAAGATTCCCTTCACCACCAAGCAGGATCTGCGCGACAACTACCCCTTCGGCCTCGTTGGCGACGACCTCGACAATGCCGTGCGCATCCACTCTACCAGCGGCACCACTGGCAACCCCTGCGTCGTCGTCTATTCCGAGCACGACATCTGTTCGTGGGCCAATATGATTGCGCGCAACCTCTACATGGTGGGCTGCCGCAAGAGCGACGTCTTCCAGAACTCCAGCGGCTACGGCATGTTCACTGGCGGACTCGGCTTCCAGTACGGTGCCGAGTGGCTCGGGGCGATGACCGTCCCCGCCGCCGCAGGCAACTCCAAGCGCCAGATCAAGTTCATCAAGGACTTCGGTACCACCTGTCTCCACGCCATCCCCTCCTACGCCATCCGCCTGGCAGAGGTGTTCAAGGAGGAGGGTGTCGACCCCGCCACCACCAAGCTGCGTACACTCTGCATCGGCGCCGAGCCCCACACCGAGGAGCAGCGCCGCCGCATCGAGCGCATGCTGGGCGTGAAGGCCTACAACTCGTTCGGCATGACAGAGATGAACGGCCCCGGTGTCGCCTTCGAGTGCAAGTACCAGGAGGGCATGCACCTCTGGGAGGACAACTACATCGTGGAGATCGTAGACCCCGACACGCTCGAGCCCGTGCCCGACGGCGAGATGGGCGAGATGGTGCTCACCACCCTCGACCGCACGATGATGCCCATCCTGAGATACCGCACGCGCGACCTCACCCGCATCATCGCCGAGCCCTGCAAGTGCGGCCGCACCCACCGCCGCATCGACCGCATCAAGGGCCGCACAGACGATATGTTCATCATCAAGGGCGTCAACGTGTTCCCCATGCAGGTCGAGAAGATCCTCGTGCAGTATCCCGGCCTCGGCAGCAACTACCTCATCACGCTCGAGACCGTCAACGACAACGATATCATGACCGTAGAGGTAGAACTCGAAGGCCTCGACACCGATATCTATCCCGAGATCCAGAAGATGGCCAAGGACATCCAGCGCGCCCTGAAGGACGAGATCCTACTCACGCCGCAGGTGAAGCTGGTCAAGAAGGGCTCGCTGCCCCAGAGCGAGGGCAAGGCCGTCCGTGTGAAAGACCTCAGACCCAGCCGCAAAGGATGAAGCACTGGGTTCTGACGGCACTCCTCGCCGCAATCATTGGTCAGGCGTCTGCTCAAGACATGAAGATACGTGATGTCTTCAAGCAGATGCCCGACTCGCTGATGCCTTATCTCTCGGCCAACAACCGCCTCGACTTCATCGACTTCATGGATTCGGGCATGAAGGCCGAGGTGACCAACCTCACGGGCGGTAAGAGCGTGATGACGGCCCTTACAGACGACAGCCTCTCCATCCGCATGAACGAGGCGCTGCGGGTAGACATGATCCTGATGAGTCTCGACCAGCCTGTCGACAGCATCCGTCAGGTGGTCGTCTTCAATGAGACATTCCTTACAGATACCATTTACGGTGAAAGTTTATGCAAAATATATTCCGTTGAGTGGCAGCCAGTTACGAGCGATTTGCCATTCAACGATGTACAAAAAAAACGCTTGGAAGGTCTATACTTGCAAAATATCCTTAAATGGAGCGAAGATAAACTAAACAATCGTTAAATATTTGTACGGAATAAACTAAGAAACAAGATTTTGTTCTAAATTTGCATCGTGTTTTTCATGGTATTAGATTATTAAGGTTAATTTAGGATTCTACTTATCGAGAGATAAGTTTTATTCGAACTCCTTAAGCAGTACAAATTATTTATTATTTGTAATGCTGAAGGTTAAAAAAAAGGGAACCTGCGAAGGATCCCTTTTTCTTTTTTTTCATGCCTCTTGTCTTTACAGCGGGCCGTAGCCCATGCAGCTCGTGGTGCCAATCGCCGTCAGGAAGGCCGTGAGCGCGGATACTATCACCTTCACCGCTATCTCGATTATCTTCTGCTTCTTCATTCTACGGAGTTTTTTTATTCTACGGATTATAGGATTATAGGAGTTTTTTTTCTAAGGATTTTTTATTCTAAGGAGTTTAGGAGTTTAGGAGATTTTTTAACTCCTTTTCTCCTATTCTCCTTAGACAAAAAAAACAGATCTCTCCTTAGCCTTCGCCGCCAGTGGTGCCGTCAGTGGTGGGCGCGAGCAGATAGCTGATGGGCGTCTTCTTCTGCACACGCTTCTCCTTGCCGCCGACGGTGCGCTTCTCGCTCTCCACGAGGAAGCCGAACTCGAACAGA
>CAMNPN010000002.1 GCA_946548085.1 uncultured Prevotella sp.
GCTCACCTATCGCTACAAGTCGAACTTCTCCTGGCGTATCTTCTGTGACTACGACTACACCCGCAAAGAGTTTACGGCAACGTACGATCCCTTCCACTTTGTACAAAAGGGGTTGACCTCTGGTGCCGGTTTCCTGATGGACGCCGCACTGATGACGTCGACCGAGAGCTATGCCGACGGTCAGGGTGTGGAGGCCAGGGAGTACCGCACCCGCAAGAACATGAACTACGTGACGCTGGGCCTCTCGTTCCTGGTAAACTTTTAAAAATGCTCAATGCTCAATGCTCAATGCTCAAAGCTCAAAGCTCAATTTTGGCATATCGTGCCCTCGTCATCATGGCCATGACTCTCCCCGGTAGTCTGGTGTCGGCACAAACCGGCGTGCAAGGACTGCTGAAGAAGGTGGGCACGCTGATAGACTCAATGTCGGTCAGGGGAGTAGACCGGCGCTATATCGATGCGCCGGAGAGGCCGTGGCAGCTGCTCGTAAAGGGTAATATCAGCCAGACTATTGTAAGTATGAAAACCCAGGGTAACATGGCGGGCGAAACGTATAGCGCCCGACCGTACCTGAAGACCACCCCCTCGCAGTATGTCGGACTGTGGGCGGGCTACAGAGGCTACGGCCTGGGCTATACGGTGAACGTGGGCGGCGACAAGGGTAGCTACTTTACGATCGGTGCCACAGGAGGTTCCTTCGGCATCAACGTGCGCATTCACTCGTTCAAGAACAGTACCCCGGAGTTCAACCTGAACAGCGACCTGATTCCAGAGGAGTACAAGGACACCTGGGACAAAGTACAACTGACAGACCCCATCCGTGTGAATACAGTCATCGCCGACGGATACTACTTGTTCAACGGCAAGCGTTTCTCCTACGCCGCCGCCTACGACCAGTCGGTGATACAGAAGCGATCGGCTGGTTCGCTGATGGCAGGACTCATGTACAACTATACGCATATCAATTATGCCTCCGACACGAATGGCGACATGATATACGCGATGGATGGCCTGGGCCAGGTGAAGCTGTGGCAAGGCAGTGCGGGCGTGGGCTATGCCTACAACTGGGTGCCGGCGCGTGGACTGCTTGTCAACGTCTTGGCCATGCCGATGCTAACCTTTGTCAATAAGCTAAAGGCATACGCCTATGCCACCAACGTTGAGCAGCTGATGGAAGACCCCGCCTTCTGGGATCCCTATTCGAGCGGCGAAGAGTGGGACAAATGGTTCTACGGCAATCTGCACATCACCCCCTTAGGTGACCAGACGTTTAACAGTGGTGTCAGCATAGGTTTCGATGGCCGAGTGTCCGTGACTTACAACTTCGGGCGGTGCTTCGTCAATGCCTACGGCCAGTTCAACAACATCCGCTATCATCACAATGAGACTCATGGGTATCTGAACGACTGGTTCGTCAACACCTCTTTCGGCTTGCGGCTTTAAGTGAATCATGGGGACAGGTTGCTTGACCCAAGCCTGGGTCATGAACCTGCCCCCATGATTCTCTTTCGTAGTATTGTAAACTATTATCATTTTTATGTGATAGTGTTCCATTTATATTTGACTAATTTGTTCAAAAATGGGTTAAGCCGTCATATTCGTAGTTAATCTATTGTATATCAATGAAATATACTATGACGGCTTGTTCTATTAGCCGTCATATAGCCGTCACAAATGCTTGAAATTATGATAAAATATATACAAAAGCGAGTTAAAATGGCACTTAAACTGTTGATATACAGGGCAGTTTGTGATAACACGGATAGTCTGAACTGACAGTTTAGGCTGGGTAAACTGACAGTTTAGACTGGGTAAACTGTCAGTTTGCCCTATCTGAACTATGATAAACTACTATCCTTTATCTGACTTTGCCAGTCTGAAATGTTAGGAAATAATCATATAGTGACGGCCGAGTGATGGCTAAAACAATAAGCCGTCATAGTATATTTCATTGATATACAATAGATTAACTACGAATATGACGGCTTAACCATATTTTTGTAACTCAATAATTTACATGAATGGGTGCGACGCTTTGACAGATTTTTCCCCCATGCCTTCCTGTTTCAGAGTTGAGCGTTGGGCCTAAGTGGGAACATCGCTTCCTTTCTATTTGACTGGCCATAGGCTTCCGAAAATAATCTAAATCTGTTTCAAAATCAACAAAAAGAGTATCAAAATATGCAAAAACCGATGCTACGGTCAAATATTTCTTGGTTGTTTAGAGGAAAATGCTTAACTTTGTAGCCAAACAGCCGAAGAATGCAAGGAAATAAAATATTAACTAACAAAACAAAAAAATGAAAAAGATGATTCAGTGGGTGATGGCCGCCACCCTCATTTGCGGCACAAGTGTATTCACTTCTTGTACAAACAGTGCTAATGACAACCCCGTTCTGCCACAGAACTCCTTCTCCGTCACAGTCAAGGAGGGTGGGGAGGTGACACCTAAGGTGACCGTCAGTCCGAGCGAAGCCGCAGAAGGCCAGACCGTGACGCTCACCGCCGCAAAGGGCTACAAGTTCCGCAGAGTAGAGGCGGATAACGCCCCTGTCACTTTTGAGGATAACGGCAGTCTGGTAATCAACAAGACCAAGTTGAGCGTGCCTGCTATCTGGGGTCAAGAAGACGAGGCCTATCTGGAGGCTGACGAACTGCCCGGTTTCAAGCCTGTCACGGCAGAGGAAGCCGCCAAGTGGGTTGCTACCGAATCGGATAAGGAAGAGGGGGCATACTTGATTTACGGATTCGACAAAGATGGCAACGTCTTGTATTATGCTACTCTTCTCGGGCTTGACGCCAGGGCAGGTGAGCCAGGCAGATTACCCCATAACAATATGAGTGCTCTGAGTAACGATGCAAATTCGGATTTCAGATTCTATTATACCAGTAGCGCAACCGTTATTGACGACAAGACCGTGGCAACATTCCGGATGCCTGCCAATAACGTCATCGCCGACTGTGATATGGTGCGCGACATGAGCGTGGATGTCACCGCCAAAATGAAAGCCACCGAGTTCAGCCTGAAGAAGGAGGGTGAAGGCTTCGTGCTCACCGAGGGCGAGGGCATGACGGCTATCCAGCCCGAAGTCTGCGACGAGTTTGGCGCGCCGCTCGTGGAGTTGCAGGAATCAATCGACTACGTGTTGCGGCTGCAGAAGCAGGATAAATACTCTCCTGACAAGTGGTCTGATGTCGGGATATTGAGCGAAGGCACTTTCCGCTGGCGTATTCTGGGTATCAGCACCTACGACGGCACCGTCATCTCAGTTCCCTTCACCCTCGTTGTAAAGAGCGAATAATAGAATAATGATCATGATGAAACAGAAATCCATGACCGCATGAACCCCACCGACCGCCAGAACTACGAGGCCCTGTTGAAGGGTTTCGACGAGCCGTTAATGGCCGTCAATGCCCTGCTGAAGGCCTTCCAGGACAAGGGTGTGGAGCTGAAGGAGTTCAATCCTTTTAAATAATAAGATGTAGAGATAATGAAAAAGATGATTCAGTGGGTGCTGGCCGCCATCCTGACAATTTGCGGCATAATGAATGCACAGGCAGAGACCTTGCGGGGAACCGTGAAAGATGCTGTTACTGGTGAGGCGCTGATAGGCGCAACGGTGAAAATCTTAGAGGCGGATAATGCTGCGGCTGCTGGTATCATCGATGGTACACCTATTTATAAAAAGGGAGAGGAATTCTCGGAACACTTCGACCTTGGCACACGGGATGTGCGTAACTACGAGAGCAGTATCTCACTGCCAAATATCTTCTACCGTCTGGATTTCTAAGGTAGGTGTTTTTTTGTTTACGGTTTACAGTTTACGGTTTACAGATGATTACACTTGCGGATGACACTCGCCTATAGTCATTTCAACTGTAAACCGTAAACCGTAAACTGTAAACCGTAAACTATTTCTTAGTTCTCCTTCCAGAAGCTGCGTGTGAAGAGCACGAGCACGGTCATGATTTCCAAACGTCCCATGAGCATGAGCAGCGAGAGTATCCATTTGACGTAGTCGGGCATCCCCGACCATGTGATGTTCGCCCCGATGTCATTACTCAGCGACGGTCCGATATTGCTGACACAGCTCAGGGCGATGACGATGCTGTTGATCAAGTCGATACCCGAGAGCAACATGATGGCCGCAGTTGCGAGGATCATCAGCACGAAGAGGGTGAAGAAGGCGAACAGCGACACCATCCTTGCTTGGGGGATGCTCTGACCGTTGATCTTCACTGGCAGCACGGCGTTGGGATGGAGGATCTGACGGAAGTTGTTGCGGAGTGTCTTCAAGGTCATCACGGCACGGATACATTTGAATCCGCCGCTGGTGCTGCCTGCACAGGCACCGACGAACATTAAGGCACCGAGGATGATCCATGTGATGTGGGGCCACTTTGCTACGTCGTCGTTGAACAGACCCGTGGTGGTCATGAACGACACCACATGGAACAGACTGCTGCGGATGGCTGGCTCCCAGTCGTAGCCCGACTGTAAGAAGAGTACGGTGGCAATGCCTGCTGTCGACAGTAGCATGAGGGAGATATAGAGCTTGAACTCAGAGTTCTGGAACAGTGCAGAGAACTTTGCCTTGAAGATTGAGGCGTAGAGCAGCGTGAAGTTGATGCCCGCCAAGAACTGGGAGGCGATGGCGATATAGTCGATGGCTGGATCGTGGAAGTAGGCCAAAGAGTCGTTGTGTACGGAGAAGCCGCCAGTGGCGGTGGTCGTCATCGAATAGTTCGTGGCGTCGAACCAGTTCATTCCAGCCAGCCAGAATCCGATGCCGCAGCCTAAGGTCAGCAGCAAATAGATAGACCATATCCACTTTGCCGTTGTCGTCAGTCGGGGGTGCATCTTCGCCTTCACCGGACCGGTAGCCTCTGCAGCAAACACCTTCACGCTACCGCCTACCAACGACGGCAGGATGGCGATGGTGAAGAACACGATTCCCAGTCCGCCAATCCACTGCATCAGTGATCGCCAGAACAGGATGCCATGGGGTAATATCTCTACGTCGTCGATGATGGAGGCCCCTGTCGTGGTGAAGCCCGACATTGTCTCGAAGTAGGCGTCGGTGAGGTTGGTGATGCTGCCGTGGATGAGGAAGGGGAACATGCCGAATACGGAGAAGATGGCCCAGACGGCGGTTACCAACAGATAGGCGTCTTTACGGCTCAGTGCGTTCTCGGCATTCCTTCCCCACATAAGGAAGAGGAATCCGCTTCCGAAGGTGATCAGCAGCGACATGAGGAAGGCTATCTGGTCGTCCTCATGGAAATAGATAGCCATCGCTGCGCACCAGGTCATGAAGAAGGCCTCGATGAACAGCAGGGAGCCGATGATCTTGCTGATGATACGGAAGTTGATCATATAAAATTAAAAAGGTAAGAAGGTAAACTTAAAAGAAGGATGATTTCTTGAAGAATTTCTCAATCTGGTTGATATTCTGTTCGTGGCAGAACACCATGACGCTGTCGCCCGCCTCGATGCGGGAGTTACCATTGACGAGCATGCCTGTGCCTTTGCGTACCAGACCGCCGATGGTGGCACCGAAGGGCAGGCCAAGGTCTTTGACGGGCTTTTTCGTCACCTTCGACCCTTCAGCAGCCGTGAACTCTGCCACGTCGGCATCGACGAGCATCAGCGATCGCAGGTTGTCGACATCGGCCTCGAGCATCATCTGGAATATGTGGCTGGCGGCGATGGTCTTCTTGTTGATGATGGTGCCGATATCCAGCCCCTCGGCCATACTGACATAGTCGAGGTTCTCCACCATGGCCACGGTCTTGCGTACACCGAGTTTCTTCGCCGTCAGACAGGCGAGGATGTTTGTCTCGGCATTCCCCGTCAAGGCCACGAAGGCCTGCGTGTTGCGGATGCCCTCCTCCTCGAGGAGCCCGAGGTCACGGCCGTCCCCGTGGATAACCATCGCCTCCTCCCGCTCGAGCAGCTCGTTGAGCTTGTCGCAGCGCTGGGCGTCCTTCTCGATGATCTTCAGCTGCATGTAGTTGGGAATGGCCAGTGCCGCACGGACGGCTGTCTTGCCGCCTCCCATGACGATCACGTTCTTCACGTCAGCATAGTGCTCCTTGCCCACGATCTTACGGATGTAGGGGATATACTCGCGAGTGGTCATGAAATAGACGAGGTCGTTGACGTGCAACTCGTCGAGACCGCCAGGTATCAGGGTGTCGCCGCCTCGTTTGATGGCTACGACGTGATACGGGTCGTCGGGGCCGCAGAGATCTTTTAGTGGCTGGTTCAGAATCTCGGCTGTCTCACGGAGCTTCACGCCTAAGAGGATGAGGGCTCCGCCGTGAACGTCCCAGCGCTGACGCACCCACGACAGTTTCAGACTGTTGGTGATGTCGGTGGCCACGAGCACTTCGGGGTAGATGAGCGAGTCGATGCCCAGATTCTTGAAGAACGGCTGTAACTCCTGTGACAGGTATTCGTAGTTGTCGATGCGTGCCACGGTCTTCTTCGCCCCAAGGGCATGAGCCAGTATGCACGCATTCATGTTGATGCTCTCCTCGGGGGTTACCCCGACGAAGAGGTCTGCATGCTGTGCTCCGGCCTCTTTGAGGGCCTTGATACTGGTAGGTGATGCCTGATAGGTCATCACGTCATACTCGCTGAGTGCAGCCAGTCGCTCCTCATTGTCGTCGATGAGTACACAATCCTGATGCTCTCTCGACAATAGCTTGGAGAGATGGGTCCCCACAGCGCCTGCTCCGGCAATGACTATCTTCATACTGTTTTCTGCTTGTTGTTAAGTATTCCTCACTCCCCGAGTATCCCCCGGGCGATGGCCTCAGGGTCGAGGCCAACAATCTTCTGCAACTCACATACCTTACCATGCTCCACGAACTTGTCGGGCAGTCCCAGGCGTACCACCTCTGGGTGGTAGCCGTGGTCGCTCATCCATTCCAGTACGGCAGAGCCCAGGCCTCCCTTTCTTACGCCGTTCTCCACGGTGACGATGCGTTTGAACTTGCGACCTACCTCGTCGAGGATCTGCTCGTCGAGGGGTTTCAGGAATCGCATGTCGTAGTGGGCCACGGAAAGGGAGGGACGCTCTTTTATTGAGTCGATGGCTTCTGTCACGTTGTTGCCGATGGGTCCGATGGAAAGTACGGCCACATCGCTGCCGTCTTTCAGTTTGCGGCCTGTGCCCACCTTGACTTCCTCAAGGGGACAGCGCCAGTCTTGCAGCACGCCGCCGCCACGGGGATAGCGGATCACGAACGGTCCTTTGTCAGGCAGCTGGGCCGTGTACATCAGTCTGCGCAGCTCGTGCTCATCCATCGGCGAGGCGATGGTGAGGTTTGGGATGGGCCGCAGGGCAGCGAGGTCGAAGGCGCCGTGGTGTGTAGGACCGTCTTCGCCTACCAGTCCGGCGCGGTCGAAACAGAACACGACGTTCAGGTTCAGCAGCGCCACGTCGTGGATGATATTGTCGAAAGCCCGTTGTGCGAAGGCGCTGTAGATATTACAGAAGGGCAGGAGCCCGTCTTTGGCCATACCTCCCGAGAATGTGACGGCATGGCCCTCGGCGATACCTACGTCGAAGGTGCGCTCCGGCATTTCCTTCATCATGATGTTCATCGAACAGCCAGATGGCATGGCGGGCGTCACACCAACAATCTTCGGGTTCTGCTGGGCCAGTTCCAGAAGGGTATGTCCGAACACATCCTGGTATTTCTGGGGCTTGTTGGGGTCGTTGTCTACGAGGCGTTCGCCCGTGTCGGGATTGAATTTTCCTGGAGCGTGCCAGGTGGTGACATCCTTCTCTGCGGGGGCATAGCCGTGGCCTTTCTGGGTGTGCAGGTGTAGTAACTTCGGCCCTTTCATGTCTTTAATCTGTCGGAGTATGCGCACCAGCTCCTTCACGTTGTGGCCGTCGAAGGGCCCGAAGTAGCGGATGTTCAGTCCCTCAAAGATATTCTGCTGGTGGGCGATGGCACTCTTCAGCGCGTTCGACAGGCGGATGAGCCCTTTGCGGCGGTCGTCGCCGAGCATGCCCTTGCGGTTCATCCAGCGTGAGGCCTTGAAGCGCAGGGCGTTGTAGGTCTCGTTGGTGCTGAGGTTGAGCAGGTATTGCTTCATGCCGCCCACACTGCGGTCGATAGACATGTTGTTGTCGTTGAGGATGATGAGCAGGTCGTTAGGGCTCGACGATACGTTGTTCAGGCCCTCGAAGGCCAGTCCGCCGCTCATGGCCCCGTCGCCGATGACGGCCACCACGTGGCGGTCCTTCTTATCTTCGAGCTTTGCTGCCACTGCCATTCCTAAGGCTGCCGACACGGAGTTGCTGGCATGGCCGCAGGCGAAGGTGTCGTAGGGGCTCTCCTCTGGCGAGGGGAAGGGCTTGATGCCCCCCAGCTTCCTGTTGGTACAGAACTTGTCGCGCCGTCCTGTCAGGATCTTGTGGCCGTAGGCCTGATGCCCCACGTCCCAGACGATGCGGTCTTCTGGCGTGTTGTAGACGTAGTGCAGCGCGACCGTAATCTCTGCCACGCCGAGGCTCGATGCCAGATGGCCGGGGTTCACGGCCACCTCTTCTACGATGTCCTGTCGTAACTCATGGCATAGCTGAGGCAGTTCGTCTACAGACAACTTGCGTAAATCCTCAGGGTATTGGATCTTATTGAGTAGTGTAAATTCTGTTTTTTCCACTATGATAAAGTTATTTTGCTGCAAAGATATGAAATTTTTATCAATATACAAAAAAAATCACTAATTTTGCACGCGGAAACTGAAAATAGTATTTAATATGGTTTACGGAATAGTAGGTGTTGGTGCCATTGGAGGCTTTTATGGCGGCAAGTTGGCACATAGTGGACTGGATGTGCATTTCCTGTCGCATTCAGACTATCAGTTTGTCAAGGAGCGTGGGCTCCAGATCGATTCGTGCGATGGCTCGTTCCATCTCGACAAGGTCAACGTGTATCAGAATGCCGGGGATATGCCCAAGTGCGACGTCGTGGTGGTAGGCTTGAAAACTACGAACAATCATCTGCTGCGAGAGCTCCTTCCGCCGCTGCTCCACGAACGGACTGTCGTGATACTCATACAGAATGGCATTGGCGTTGAGGCCGACGTGCAGGCGATGTTCCCTGAAACGCAGCTGGTAGGCGGACTGGCCTTTATCTGCTCAGCCAAGACGGAGCCGGGTCGCGTACGCCATCAGTGCTATGGCAGCGTCAATCTGGCCAATTACTCCTGCCGTGACGAGGCGCTGTTCACGTCAGTATTAAATGATTTTACAAATGCTGGCATCGCCGCAGCCTCTGTGCCATACGAGGAGGCGCGCTGGAAGAAGGCCGTGTGGAACATGCCTTTCAACGGCATGACCGTCGCCCTCAACACCCGGACAGACCTTCTGCTGAAGAATCCCGCTACGCGTCAGCTTATCCGTGACCTGATGATGGAGGTGGTCGAGGCCTCACGGGCACTGGGCGTTACGGGCGTCGACGAGGCTTTCGTGGAGAAGATGATCGACATGACGGACAATATGACACCTTACAGTCCGTCGATGAAGCTCGACTTCGACTTCCACCGCCCGATGGAGATCCATTACCTCTATACCCGTCCCATAGAGATTGCCCGTGCCGCTGGTTATCGTATGCGTAAGCTCGAGATGCTTGAGGCAGAACTCCGCTTCCTTCAGAACAACGGCTGACATGGAGTCGGCGGGTTGGTTGACTAGTAGTCGGCAGACCGGTTGACTGGAGTCGGCAGGTTGGTTGACTGGAGTCGGCAACAACTTTCCCCTATCTTCTCTATGAGTTTCCCTTATCCTTTCTGCCAGTTTCCCCTATCCTTTATGATGGTTTGGGGCAGGGGCTGCTGACTGCCTCCCCGTGTCGCCCCGCCGAAAATACGATGCGGATGGATAATAATCCTTAAATTGTTTGGCGGTTACATAAAAACTTCATAAATTTGCAGAAAGTTTCGACCACGCAATCATACAGTCATAAAGTACCGGCGTAGAATGAAGTATGTCGTATTGCCAACGGATGAAGTGCATCGCCTCGATTTCTACCTGGCGATGGAGGAATACGTGGCGCGACAGGTCGACGAGGCCGACTGCTTCTTCATGTGGCAGGTGGAGCCGAGCGTGATCTATGGCCGCAATCAGGTGGTGGAGAACGAGGTGAACCTGAACTACTGCCGTGAGAACGGCATCCGGGTATATCAGCGCAAAAGCGGCGGAGGCTGCGTGTATGCTGATAAGGACAACCTGATGCTGTCGTTCGTGACCCGTGAGGAGAATGTGGGCTTCGCCTTCAACCGTTTCGTGACGATGGTGCTGCTGGTGCTCAGGAAGATGGGCGTCGAGGCGACAGGCACCACCCACAACGACATCATGATCGGCGACAGGAAGGTGTGTGGCACGGCTTGTAGGAAGACGGCCAGCGGCTGTGTCGTGCATTCGACGATGCTTTACGACACCAACATGGCGCACATGCAGAACGCCATCACCCCGGGCCCTGAGAAACTGCAGAAGAAAGGTATAGAGAGCGTTCGCCAGCGTATCACCCTGCTGAAAGATTACACGCCGCTGAGCCTTGGACAGGTGAAGACGCTCATCAGGGAGACGCTCTGCCAGGGGGAGCACCGACTCTCCGCCGCCGATGTGGCAGAGATAGAACGCCTGGCGCAGGCATACAGAAGAATGGAATAACTAACAAATAATAGAAGAGATGGCTATCAAACAAGAACTGGAAAAGAAAGACAAGGTGACTTGCCTGCACGACAAACACCTGTCGCTGGGAGCGACGATGGTGTCGTTCGGAGGCTTCGACATGCCGCTGCTCTATCAGAATGGCGGCATCGCCCAGGAGCACATGGCAGTACGGGAGCATGTGGGACTCTTCGACGTGTCTCACATGGGTGAGGTCACCGTCAAGGGAAAGGATGCTGAGCGCTACGTGCAGCACATCTTCACCAACGACGTGGCTGGCGCCCCCGTGGGGAAAATATTCTATGGCATGATGTGCTACGAGGATGGCGGCACTGTCGACGACCTCTTAGTATATAAAATAGGTGAGGAAGACTTCTTCCTCGTCATCAATGCCGCTAACATCGATAAGGACTGGGCGTGGATGCAGCAGCAGGCTGAGAGCCTCCAGGCAGAGGCCAAGGCAGCGGGAACAGCGCTCGACTTCGACCTGCAGAACCGTTCTGACTACTATGGACAGATTGCCGTGCAGGGGCCGGAGGCGGAGCACGTCGTAGAGACGGTGCTGGGCATCCCGTGCGCAGAAATGGCGTTCTATACATGTAAGACTTTCGAAAGTAATCTCACTCCACCCTCCACCCTCCTCACTCCTCAAGAAATCATCATCTCCCGCACAGGCTATACGGGTGAGGACGGCTTTGAGATCTATGCCGCTCACGACTACATCCGCGACTGCTGGGACAAGCTCATTGGCGCAGGCGTGCAAGCCTGTGGCTTAGGCTGTCGCGACACGTTGCGCTTCGAGGTGGGACTGCCGCTCTATGGCGACGAACTCTCGGAGAGCATCTCGCCCATCATGGCAGGGCTGGGTATGTTCGTGAAACTCGACAAGCCCGCATTCGTGGGCAAGGAAGCCCTCGCCAGGCAGAAGGCCGAGGGGACAGCCAGGAGGCTCGTGGGTATCGAACTCATGGACAGGGCCATCCCCCGTCATGGCTATGCCGTGCTGAATATGTCGGGCGAGACCATTGGTGAGGTGACCACTGGCTATCACACCCTCTCTACAGACAAGAGCGTCTGCATGGCCCTCGTCGACAGCCAGTATGCCAAGCTCGACACCCCCGTGCAGATCCAGATCCGCAAGAAGGTGTTCCCAGGTAAGGTCGTTAAGAAACAGTTCTACAACAAGAATTATAAGAAATAGTAATCAAAATATGGCAAAGGTAATTGAAGGACTCTACTACTCGGAGTCGCACGAATTTGTAAGAGTAGAAGGTGACTATGGTTTCGTGGGTATCACAGACTATGCGCAGAACGCCCTTGGTAATGTGGTGTATGTTGACATGCCCGAGGTCGACGATGAGGTGGAGGCCGGCGAGGAGTTTGGCGCCGTGGAGAGCGTGAAGGCTGCCTCAGACCTGATCTCTCCTGT
Source organism: uncultured Prevotella sp. (assembly GCA_946548085.1). Taxonomy (GTDB): domain Bacteria; phylum Bacteroidota; class Bacteroidia; order Bacteroidales; family Bacteroidaceae; genus Prevotella. The sequence goes on from CAMNPN010000002.1 coordinate 12,127, forward strand.
CAGCGGAACCGTCGTGGAAATCAATGAGGCCCTCGACGATCAGCCTGAGCTCGTCAATCAGGATGCTTTCGAGAACTGGATCATCAAGGTGCAGCTCTCTGACAAGAGTGAGCTCGACAACCTCATGGACGCCAAGGCTTACGAGGCTTTCTGCGAGAAGTAAAACGAATGGTTTATGGTTTAATGTTTATAGTTTATAGATGATTAGTTCTATAGGCAGAGATTTACACTATCGCCAGAATGGCTTGCCAGGTTATCATCTATAAACTATAAACAATAAACTATAAACAATAAACAGTAAACAAAAAAAATGACTATGGACTATAAGTATTTCCCACATACTCAGGAAGACCTTCAGGCGATGCTCGAGAGGGTGGGGGTGAAGTCGCTCGACGACCTCTACGCCCAAATCCCTGACGATATCCGCTTCCGTGGCGACTACGAACTGCCTCTGTCGCAGAGCGAGATGGAAATCCGTGAGGCCTACGATATGCTGGGTAAGGAGAATCGACAGCTCACCTGCTTTGCAGGCATGGGTGTCTACGACCATTACACACCCTCCGTCATACCCAGCCTGCTCTCGCGCTCTGAGTTCCTGACCTCCTACACCCCGTATCAGGCAGAGATCTCGCAGGGCACGCTCCACTATATCTTCGAGTATCAGTCGATGATGGCTGAACTGACGGGCATGGACATCTCCAATGCCTCGATGTACGACGGCGCGACGGCTGCTGCTGAGGCGATGATGATGGCTGTGGCAGCAGGGAAGAAGGTAAACAAGCTGCTGGTGGCAGGTAATTCCAATCCGCTGACCTTCAAGGTGCTGGAGACCTACGCGCTGCATCATGGCATCGAGTTGGAGGTGCTCTCGATTAGGAATGGCGTCACCAGCCTCGACGAGGTGAAGGCCAAGCTTGCTGAAGGCGGCTATGCCGGCCTGCTGGTACAGCAACCTAACGTCTATGGCATCGTGGAGGATTTCACAGGCTTCGCTGAGGCTTGTCACGACCAGAAGGCCCTCTTCATCATTGATAGTGTCGCTGCCGACCTTGCCGTGCTGAAGACGCCAGGCGAGTGGGGAGCCGACATCGCCGTGGGCGATGGTCAGAGTCTTGGCATCCCCATGGCCTATGGCGGGCCATACGTGGGTTATATGTGCTGTACGGAGAAACTCATCCGCAAGATGCCAGGCCGCATTGTGGGCATGACGAAAGACTCACGCGGCCAGCGTGCCTTCGTCCTCACCCTCCAGGCCCGCGAGCAGCATATCCGTCGCCAAAAGGCCACTTCGAATATCTGTAGCAACCAGTCGCTGATGGCACTCTGGGTCACGGTCTATATGTCGGTGATGGGTCGTCAGGGGCTCCGTGAGGCCGCTGAGCGTTCCTATGCAGGTGCTCACTACCTCTGCGACGAACTGCTGAAGACAGGCCACTTCACGCTCTTTTACGACAAACCGTTCTTCAACGAGTTCTATGCCGTTTACGACGGTGACCCCGATGCGCTCTACAAGCGTTTCATCGACGCAGGCATCCTCGGAGGCGTCCGCTTCGAGAAGGGCTTCCTCTTTGCCGTCACGGAGAAGCGCACGAAGGAAGAGATAGACAAACTCGTAAGTTTAATTTAGTGCCCCAAAGATAGAATATGAACAACCGACTATACGGAAACCTGATTTTTGAGCTCTCGAAGCCAGGGCGCAAGGGTTATAGCCTGCCTCGTAATAATTTCGGCGAGTATAAGATCCCTGACGAGATCTGTCGTAAGGAGGAAGCGGCCCTGCCCGAGTGCGACGAGCTGACAGTAGTTCGCCACTATACGAACCTCTCGAACAACAACTTTGGTGTCGATACGGGCTTCTATCCCCTCGGCTCCTGTACGATGAAGTATAACCCGAAGATCAATGAGGAGATCGCTGCCCTGCCGGCATTCCAGAACCTGCACCCGCTGCAGCCGGATAAGACCGCTCTCGGTGCCCAGGCGCTGATCATCATGCTCGACAAGGCCCTCTGTGCCCTCACAGGACTGGCCCATTTCACCTTCAAGCCCTACGCTGGTGCCCATGGTGAGCTGACGGGCCTGATGACCATCGACAACTATCATCGTTCGCGGGGCGACCTGCAACGGAAGAAAGTCATCGTGCCCGACTCCGCCCATGGCACGAATCCCGCTTCGGCCGCCGTCTGTGGCCTCGAGATCCTCGAGGTGAAGTCCGATCCCCGAGGACTCGTTGATATAGCCGATCTGGAACGACTGGTCAGTCAGGAAGGCCCCAACATCGCCGCCATGATGATGACCAATCCCAATACCCTCGGACTCTTCGAGGAACATATCCCGGAGATCGCAAAACTCATCCATGGTTGTGGTGGTCTGATGTACTACGACGGGGCCAACCTCAATCCGATGCTTGGAGCCTGCCGCCCTGGCGATATGGGCTTCGACGTGATGCACATCAATCTCCATAAGACCTTCTCCACCCCTCACGGTGGCGGCGGTCCAGGGGCTGGGCCTGTCGGTGTGCGTGAGGGACTGCAGGAGTTCTTCCCGTTCGTCTCTCCCTATCAGGGCAACTTCGCTGTGATGCTGCGTGCCTATACCTATATTCTCTCACTCGGGCGCGACCAGATCAAGCACGTTGGTCCTCTTGCCACACTTAATGCCAACTATGTCAAGGAGTCGCTCAAGGATGTCTATGAACTGCCTATCGACGGCCTTTGCTGTCATGAGTTCGTCTTTGATGGCCTGAAGGATAAGTCTACGGGTGTCACCACGATGGATGTGGCCAAGCGCCTGCTCGACTACGGCTATCATGCTCCCACCATCTACTTCCCGTTGCTCTTCCACGAGAGTCTGATGATCGAGCCTACGGAGAACGAGTCGAAGGAGACGCTCGATGGCTTCATCGCCGTGATGCGCCAGATCGCCGAGGAGGCCAAGACCGATCCCGAACTGGTGAAGTCGGCGCCCCACACGACCCCCATCGGACGTGTCGATGACGTACAGGCCGCCAAGCACCCCATCACGACCTACCGGCAAATGATGTCAGACAGATGATTAGACAGATGTTTTTTGACAGAAGAACATAAGAACATAATTGCTGCGCATACGAACAGTATATAAATATGTCCTTATGTTCTTATGTCAGGAAAAGGTTCTTCTGTCTGAAGAAAGTCTTTCTGTCTCAAAATATGTACTTATGTCAAATACAACAGATCTGATTATCGTTGGTGCGGGGCCTGGTGGCTACCGCGCCGCTGAATATGCCGCCCGACAGGGTCTGAAGGTCACGATCTTCGAGGCTGGCGAGGTGGGCGGCACGTGCCTCAATGTGGGCTGCATCCCCACCAAGACCTATGTCCATGCCGCCACCTTCGACGAGGCCCGCAGTCGCATGGCGCAGGTCGTCCCCCAGCTCCGTCAGGGGGTCGAGTCCATCCTTGCCCATCCTAATATCACCCTCGTCCGTGGCCGCGCCGCCTTCATGACCCCCACAGCCCCTAACATCATCATTGCCACCGGCTCCGAGACGAAATGGCTCCCCATCGAGGGCGCCAGGACCGATCCCCGTGTCGTTGATTCCACGGGATTGCTCCAGCTCGACCGCCTCCCTCGTCGCCTGGCCATCATCGGTGCCGGGGTCATCGGCATGGAGTTCGCCTCGGTGTTCCGCCGCTTCGGCTCCGAGGTCACGGTCATCGAGTACCTTAGGGAGTGCCTGCCGGCGCTCGACAGCGACATTGCCAAGCGCCTGCGGAAATATCTTGAACGGCAGGGCATCACCTTCCGCATGAAGACTGCCGTGGAGAATCTGGCAGACATCGATGCCGACGTCATCTTGATGGCTACGGGTCGCAAACCCCGCACGGAGGGACTCGATCTGGAAGCGCTCGGCATCACGCTCGCTCCCAACGGTGCCATCCCCGTCGATGACAACTTCCAAGTCATTTCTCCACACTCCTCGCTCCACGAAAAGACTCCTCCATCCGCCCTCTACGCCATCGGCGACGTCAATGGCCGTCAGATGCTCGCCCATGCCGCAGAGATGCAGGCCGTGCGGGCCGTCAACCATATTTTAGGAAAGTCGGACGGCATCCGCTTCGACATCATGCCTGCCGCCATCTTCACGGCGCCCGAGGCAGCCTGTGTCGGTCTGACGGAAGACCAGCTCAAGGCTGCCGGTACGCCCTACGTCTGCAAGAAATCCTTCTGGCGGGCCAACGGCAAGGCGCTCGCTATGGGCGAGACCGAGGGCATGCTCAAGCTCTTTGCCTCGGCAGACGACGGCGTCATCCTCGGCTGTCATGCCTACGGTGCCCATGCCGCCGACATCGTGCAGGAGGTAAGCGTACTGATGTGCAAAAACACCACGCTCAGCGAACTCGCCGACATGGTGCATATCCATCCGACCCTCTCAGAGATCCTTAAATCCGCTGCTGAGTGATTCACTTGACCCAAGCCTGGGTCATGAGAGGATGTCTTCTATGACTTTGGGAAAGTGCTGCATCTCCAGCTGGTGCTCCTTCTCCGCGATGTCCTCGACGGAGTCCTCGGGCGAGAGTGCCACCTTAAACTGAGCGATGATCTCGCCGGCATCGCAGACGGGCGTGACCCAATGGACGGTCATGCCCGTTTCCGTCTCCCCGGCAGCCTTCACGGCCTCGTGTACATGGTGCCCCCACATGCCCTTGCCACCGTATTTCGGCAGCAGGGCAGGGTGGATATTGATAATCTTATGGGGATAGGCATCGATGAGGAAGTTGGGTATCAGCGGCAGCCATCCTGCGAGCACGATGAAGTCGATGCCGTACTTCTTCAGTAACGGTAGCATCACGTCAGGATTATTGAGGTCGGCCTTGGGCGTAATGGCCGTGGGCACACCTAAGCGCTCCGCCCTGACGAGGGCATAGGCGTCAGCCTTGTTGCTGACCACGAGCGCAGGATGAATAGACTCATGGCCGGCAAAGTACTTGATGAGATTCTCGCAGTTTGTGCCGCTGCCTGATACGAAAATGGCGATGTTCATTTGCTTTGTTTACAGTTTACAGTTTACGGTTTACAGATGATTACATGGGAGGACTGTGTGTTTACAGTTTACAGTTTACAGTTTACGGTTTACGGTTTACAGTTTACGGTTTACAGTTAAACAGTTGATTACCCTGCATGCCCTTCTGCCAGCAAATGTAATCATCTGTAAACCGTAAACTGTAAACCGTAAACTAGATATCACACTAAGTGCTCTATCAGGTCGGCGCGCTCGCCAGGCAGCATGTCGATGACGGGTATCTCCACCATCGTATAGCAGCCGGGCTGCAGGCGCATCGAGGCGCGGGCCACGTTGACCAGCACCTGACCCGTCAGGGCGGGGTTGTTGATACTCATGTTAAACTCCAGGCGCTGGTTCTGCGTCTTGCCGCTTACACCCTTGCGCACCAGGTTCACGCCGTGGCCCATGTCGCGCACGTCGTCGACGCTCTCCACCTGGAACACGTGCGTCTCGTCTGAGGCGAAGTAGGGGTCGGCCTTGATGGCTGCCGTCACCTCGTCGAGCTTCGCGCCCTCCTCCAGTTCCACGTACACCATGCGGCGGTGGATGCCTTCACCCAGGGGGATGGTCATCGAGAGCGCGTTCTTCACGCCGGCCTTCGAGCGCACACACACACTGTGGCCCATCGACATGCCGGGGCCGAAGTTCGTATAGCTGAGGCCCTTTGGTGCGAGGCTCTGCATGAGGGTGCGCACGATGCTGTCTGAGCCCGGATCCCATCCTGCGGCAATCACGCTGACGGTATTCGTCTCCTGGTTCAGCTTCATCAGTCGCTCGCGGTAGCCGCGTATCTGTGTGTGGATGTCAAACGAGTCGACGGTGTTGATGCCCAGCGGCAGTATCTGGTTGGCGTAGTCTTCGCACGAGCGGGTGGGGGTGGCGAGGATGGCCACGTCGACGTCCTTCAGTTCGCGGATGTCGCTCACCACGTCATACTGGGCCAGTTCTGCGGGTTTGTCCTTGGCACCCTGACGGCGCACGATGCCTGCCACTTCCATATCGGGAGCTGTCTCTAATGCCTCGAGGGCATACTTTCCAATGTTGCCGTAGCCTACTACGGCGGCTCTGATTTTCTTCATACTTTTAAAGTCTTTTGTTGGTAATTCAGTCTTTTCGCGTGCAAAAGTACATCATTTTTCTGAATTACGTGACGTTTTGCCCGATTTTTTATTATTTTCCTGTCATTACTTGCTTAACATGTGTAAAGAAAGATTGCGAATTCTTCCAAAGTTAAGAAAAAAACAGAGAATAGTATATACTTTTGCAAGAAATACAATAAGAAAGTAAAAAAGTGTTTTATTGATTGGTTTGCGACAAAAGCATTATGATTGAATATATTAAAGGAGAACTGACAGAGCTGATGCCCGCACAGGCCACGCAGCGAGAGCGTCTGCTGCGGTGAGTACGTCTGTCCGTACCACTTGCCGAATGCGGTGCTGTCATTGTTGGAGTTCTGCTCCAGCGCGATTTGGAATGGAAGTTTGTTTTCTGCCATAACATTACATATTAAAAACACTAATGTCCACTAAATAAAATTAAGAGTCAATTGACCATCATCTGCAACATACTCAGGTCCCTTGGTAAAGAGTTCCTTGATAGGAGT
>CAMNPN010000003.1 GCA_946548085.1 uncultured Prevotella sp.
CAGCAGGCGGCGCGGACTGAAGTTCAACATGTTGCTCTGCTGGTGCATTGGCAAGACGGCCTCCAGGATAGAGGAGTTCTATATGCTGCCGCACGACGGGAAACTATACAAATACGACCGCATGGCCGTCAACATGATCGTGGATAACATCAAGGGCGGACTCAGTTTCTGCGACATTGCCGTCACCGACGACCTGGAGCAGTTCAACGCCAACTACCTGCACCTGACAACAACCATTCGCCAGACCTGTCAGGACATTTTGGACGAGGATGCCGTCATCGTGGGCACATCGACTCTGACCGGGACGGAACTTGACAGCATCGTCAACCAGTACAGCGGCATCTACACCAACCCCTTCCTGGCCTGGGGCCGCTATCGCAAGGGCTGGCTGAAGACCACACTCCCCATCTCCTTCCAGTTCCATCATGCCCAGATGGACGGAGGGCATGCCGCACATTTCCTTGAAGAACTGCAAAAGACTATCAATCATGTATAAGACCCGACATCTCCCCAACACCCGAATCGATGTGGCCGATGCCACAAATATATAAGTGAACTTAGAAATTGTTAAGCATATTTAAGCCATAAATCATCGCTATGCACTCTTAACAATCAACTGTTTTTTTTCGTATTTTTGTGACCGATTGAGGCTCCGAAATGTGACGTAAGTTAGCAAGAGTTGACAGTTGAGTACTCGCAGGCTCGCACCTCTGTGAATCAGAGGGACAAGTTATTGATTTAATAACAATCATAGAGCAAACTCGCAAGAAACAAAAAGAGATATAGAAATAGCGGAAACATCGTCTTTTTAACGTGTTTCCGCTAAGATGATGTCTTACATCATGCATTAAAGGGCGATGGCGGCCTCCAGTGCGAGGTGCATCATCTCCGTGAAAGAGTTTTGGCGCTCTTCAGCGGTGAGTTCCGTCTTGGTGACGAAAGAATCACTGATGGTCAGCAGGCAAGCAGCATGTTTGTGGAGAGTGTTGGCGTTGTGGAAGAGTGCGAAGCTCTCCATCTCCACACAATCAGAGCCAGTGCGCTCGGCAATGTCCTTCCAAGTGCCTTGTGAAGGATCAGAGTAGAATACATCGCTTGAATGTACCGTGCTCATTTTCAGCTTGATGCCAAGTTCTTTCGCTTTCTGTTGGATGGTAGCGTTGAGGGTGGGGCTTGGCAGGAGTTTCTTGTCCGTCACGCCGCCCTGAACGAGTGCGAAGGACGATTCGCTTACGGCGCTCTCTGCCAGTGTCACGTCCATCACCTTCAGCCATTCTCTGTAACTGCCAGCCGATCCGACGCGGATGATGTTCTCCACGCCGCAGCCTGTGAAGAGCTCCCAGGAGTAGATGCCGATGCTTGGCATGCCCATGCCGCTGGCCATCGTTGTGACGGGCACTCCTTTATATGTGCCGGTATAGCCCAACACGTTTCTGACGGAGGTTATCAACTTGGCATCCTCGAGGAATGTCTCTGCAATAAACTTTGCCCTGAGTGGGTCGCCGGGCATGAGCACCGTTTTGGCAAAAGCACCGTCTGGTGCAGAAATGTGGGGTGTCTTAATCATTGTCGCGTGGTTATCTGTTGATTTGTATATTATCTTTAGCCTAAGGGTGTATTTGAATGCAAAGATAGCCTTTTTTTGTGAGATTGAAGTGCTTTTATCTCAAAAATACACATTATTTAATAAATGCAAAGAAAAAAACTATTTTCTTTGGTATTTTGCTCACTTAATTGTAACTTTGCACCGATTATGAAGAAATATCTATTAGATTTGACCGTAAAGGCGGTGGAGAGAATCCATGAGCGGTACGTGCTGATAAAGCTTACCGACAGAAATCCACTGCCGGAGATGTTGCCAGGACAATTTATTGAGGTGCGAGTCGACGGCTCGTCCACTACGTTCCTGCGCCGTCCTATCTCCATTAATTTTATAGACCGTAAGCAGAATGAGCTGTGGCTGCTGGTGGCTACTGTTGGCGATGGCACGCATAAGCTGGCAGAGCTGAAAGAAGGCGATCAGCTGAACTGTCTGTTGCCGCTGGGTAATGGTTTTACTCCTGTCCATGAGGGAGAGAAGGTGTTGCTTGTTGGCGGTGGGGTAGGAGTGGCGCCTTTGTTGTATATGGGTGCCCAGATGCAGCAGACGGGGATGGAACCCACCTTCCTGTTGGGAGCTCGTACGGCGAAAGACCTGCTGCTCCTGGATATGTTTAACAGGTTTGGCCGTGTGTTTGTCACCACCGAGGATGGCAGTCAGGGCGAGAAGGGATTCGTGACCAACCATAGTATTCTCTCTGATGAGCGGTTCGACCGTATCTCCACCTGTGGCCCCACGCCGATGATGAAGGCAGTGGCTCGTTATGCCAGATCGAAAGGTATTGACTGCGAGGCATCGCTCGAGAATCTGATGGCCTGCGGACTGGGGGCTTGCCTCTGTTGTGTTGAGAAAACCACGGAAGGCAACCTCTGCGTGTGCAAGGACGGCCCCGTGTTTAATATCAAGCGGTTACTTTGGGAGTAATCAGGAATGAGAGAACAGCCTGGTGGTTTTAATTAGAGTATTAGAGTATTTATGGCAGATTTAAGTGTAAAGATAAAAGACCTGTGGCTAAAGAATCCCGTGATGACGGCCTCAGGCACCTTCGGCTACGGACTGGAGTTCGCCGACCTGATGCCGCTCGACGGCATTGGCGGCATCATCGTCAAGGGTACAACACTCCATCCCCGTGAGGGCAACGACTATCCCCGTATGGCGGAGACGGCCAGCGGTATGCTCAACTGCGTGGGACTTCAGAACAAGGGCGTGGACTATTTCTGTGAGCACATCTATCCACAGATAAAGGATATCGATACGAATATGATAGTTAACGTAAGTGGTTCGTCTCCAGACGACTATGCAGAGTGCGCTGCCCGTATTGATGCGCTGGAGAAGATTCCAGCCATCGAGTTGAATATCTCCTGTCCTAATGTGAAAGACGGGGGTATGGCCTTCGGTGTGACCTGTGCTGGGGCTTCGAGCGTGGTGAAGGCCGTCAGAAAGGCTTACCATAAGACGCTCATCGTCAAACTCTCTCCCAATGTGACCGACATTGCAGAGATTGCCCGTGCCGTCGAGGCTGAAGGAGCCGACAGCGTGTCGTTGATCAATACACTGATGGGGATGGCTATTGATATCGAGAAGCGCAGACCACTGCTGAGCATCAATACTGGCGGACTGAGTGGACCTGCCGTGAAGCCTGTGGCCTTGAGGATGGTGTGGCAGGTGGCGAAGGCTGTTAATATTCCTGTCATTGGGCTGGGGGGCATCTCCTCCGCCAGGGATGCTATAGAGTTTCTGATGGTTGGTGCCACGGCGATAGAGATTGGTACGGCAAACTTCCTTGATCCGGCAATATCTATTAAGGTGCGTGACGGTATCAACAGTTGGCTCGACGCTCATGGCTGCCAGTCAGTGCAGGAAATCATAAAAGCATTATAAAATTTGAGGGCTGCCAATCGGCAGCCCCTCTTCGAGGGGGAACCATTATAAAATTTGAGGGCTGCCAATCGGCAGCCCTCAACCAACACAAAAACTAAACTAGACTTAACTAAAGCATTTCCAGATTTTCACAAACCCTTAAATGCAGTTGCAAAGTTACGGAAAGTTTCTGAATATTCCAAATCTTTTTTGTTTTTTTTTGCATAAAAGGTGCATTTTTCTATAAAAATGCCGAGTTTCTCAGCAAAATATAATCTAAAAGGGTCATTGCAGCCATCGATTCGACCACGGGGACTGCTCTAGGCAAGACGCACGGGTCATGTCGCCCACGGGCTGTGAACGTCGTGGGATTTCCATCGATATCCATCGTCTGCTGCTCCTGCAGGATCGTAGCAACGGGTTTGAATGCCACGCGGAAATATATGTCCTGACCGTTGGAGATGCCACCCTGAATACCACCGCTGTGATTGCTCTTTGTTGACAGGGGGGAGACAAAAGGTGAGGTGTGAGCGGTCTCTGTAGAGGCTGGGATGAACACATCGTTCTGTTCCGACCCTCTTGTGTTCACACCATCGAATCCGTCGCCATATTCGAATCCCTTAACGGCGTTGATGCTCAGCATGGCCGCACCTAATGCAGCGTGGAGCTTGCCGAACTCTGGCTCGCCCACACCTGCAGGACAGCCTTTGACGACGCAGGTGATGATGCCGCCGATGGTGTCTCCCTCGGCCTTTACCTGTGCAATCAGGGCCTCCATCTCTGCCGCCTTTTGTGGATCAGGGCAACGCACGGCGTTCGTTTCTGTTAAAGAGAGGTCGTAGCGATGGTAGTCGCGCTCCAGGGCGATGGCTCCCACTTGCGAGGTATAGGCCTGTATGGTGATACCTTTCTGCTGTAGCACCAGTTTGGCCAGTGCGCCTCCAACGACGCGGCTGATGGTAATGCGGGCAGAAGACCGTCCGCCACCGCGATGGTCGCGAATGCCATATTTATTATAATAGGTGTAGTCGGCATGCGATGGGCGGAACAGCGAGCGCAGGTCTTCGTAGTCCTGCGAATGCTGGTTCTGGTTCCTCACGATAAATCCGATGGGACAGCCTGTGGACTTGCCCTCAAAGACACCACTGAGCAGTTCCACCTGGTCTGCCTCCTGTCGTGACGTGGTGATACGACTCTGGCCCGGGCGTCGGCGGTTCAGTTCGTTCTGGATGAATGCCAGGTCGATATCGATGCCTGGGGGCATACCGTCGACAACGCCTCCGATAGCCTCTCCATGGCTCTCGCCGAAAGTTGTCAGTCTGAATAGGTTTCCAAATGTGTTGCGCATAATCTTGAATTAGTGGTGACAGTGCCCGCAGCCTCCCTCATGGTGTCCGCAGCCTTCACCGCAGTTGTCTCCATGATGCCCGCAGCCCTGACAGCCGCCAGTGAGCATCTTAATGAGTTTCTGGATTTCTTCTTCGGTGGCATCTCTGTTCTCGATGATCTTTCCCGTGAAGTTCAGGGCTTTGCCAGCCAGGGGGTGGTTGGTGTCGATGGTGACGCCGTCGTCCTCTATCTTCATCACTTTTGCCATGAACTGATGGTCTTCGGTATCATTCATGGTGATGATGGCACCCTCATAGATATGTTCGTTGTCAAACTTGCCGTTGATGGTGAAGATGTCACGTTGCAGCTTGTGAACCCCCTCGGGTATATACTCCCCAAAGGCTTCGCTTGGCTGCAGGGTGAAGTCGAATTCTGTGCCCTTTTCCAGGCTGATGAGGTTCTTCTCAAAGGCATCGAGGGCGATGCCGTATCCTGTAATGAACTCGAAAGGACGGTCTGTGGCCGTTTGTTCTTCCAGCTCTTTTTCTCCGTCATTGACAGTGTACAACTGGTATGTAACTGAGAGGAATTTGTTTTGTGGTTTATCCATTCTTTTACCTTTTTCCTTTATACCTTATTAATATAATAGCGGTGCAAAGGTACGAATAAGTGAGTAAAAAACCAAATATATTTGAGTTTTTTCGAGCGAGCGCACTTTTGGCGAAGCCAGAGGTGGGCTTTTTCCTTGAAATAAGCGTTAGTTTAAGCCTGAAATCTGAAAAAATGCTGATGTGGCGCATTATTTGACATGCGTCAACAAAAGGGCTGTTATCGCACACAATTGGGTAGAAAAGCTTGTGGGAACCAAAAAGTCGCCGTACCTTTGCACCGTCAAAAGACATTAAAAGGATATCTGAGCAGTCCCGTAAGGCGGGAAGCGGCGAAAGCCAAAAGGCTCACTATTCAGGATAACATTATTAACAGTAGGAGCGGCTTAACACACCGTTCTGAGTAAAGAAAAGAAAGGGTAAAAAGATGAAAAAGATGATTTTGACAATGGTAGCTTTGCTGAGTATGACAACAGCATTTGCAGAAGGTGAGAATGCAGCCAACGTAGAGAACATGGAGGCTTATGAGTTGAATATCAATATGAATAAGCTCTCCAAGGCTCTGAACCTGGCCGACGACCAGAAGGAGGCAGTAACAGAGATTCACCACACGTTTGCCGCAGAGCTGAAGTTCGCTGCCGAGTATGGCAAGAACGATCGCGAGGCCATGGTAAACCGTGCCATCGACAACGATGTGAAGTGGATGCGCTATGTGCTGAACGACAATCAGATGCGTACTTACCTCCGTCTGCTCAACACCACCCTCAACAACCGTGGTCTTAAAAAGTAAAAGAAGAGTGATTTTAAGTTTTTAGTAGTTTTAGGGAGGCATTCCGATAGGGGTGCCTCCCTTTTTATGTTAAAAATTTGGTCATTCCTTTAATTTGTACTATCTTTGCAGGCAGAAACCTAATTATAACAGTATATGAGGAAACTGAAAGTTTATCTTCTTTCGATGGTGGCCGTGGTGCTGGCAAGCTGCGGCACGTCGCACACCGTGCCCATCACAGGGCGTACCCAGAGTCTGATGGTCGAGGATGGACAGGTGCTTGGCCTGGCTACCCAGCAGTATCAGGAGTTTATGAAGACGGCCAAGTTGTCTACCAATGCCGCCAATACGGCGATGGTGAAGCGGGTAGGGCAGAATCTTGCCAATGCCGTCACGAACTACATGACCTCCCATGGACTGGCTTCGGAGATTGCCAACTTCAACTGGACATTCAATCTGGTGCAGGACAAGCAGGTGAATGCCTGGTGCATGCCTGGCGGACTGATTGTGGTCTACGAGGGAATCCTGCCTGTCACTAAGGACGAGGCATCGCTGGCCATCGTGCTGGGCCATGAGATAGCCCATGCCGTGGCCCGTCACTCTGCCGAGCAGATGAGTACCCAGATGAAGCAGCAGCAAGGTCTGCAGATCGGTGCGGCTGTGGCTGGCATGCTGGGCATGGGCACAAACACCACGTCGCTGATAGGTGCAGTGGTGGCTAACGGCTTCAATTTCAAGAACTTGAAATACTCTCGTGATCATGAGAGCGAGGCCGACCACATGGGCCTGATCTTCGCCGCCATGGCAGGCTACGACCCTCAGACGGCTGTATCCTTCTGGCAGCGCATGGCTGCTCAAGGCGGCAACAAGCCTTCCGAGTTCCTCAGCGACCACCCGTCTGACGAGACACGTATCCGTCAGATTCAGGGATGGATGCCCGAGGCCCTGCAGTATTATAAGAAAGGTGGTGCCACCCAGAAGACTGCCGCCAAGGCTGCTACGTCGACGAAGAGTGGTCAGATGAAGACGTTCCACATCTCGTCTAAGAAGAAATAATCTTCATATATTCGTCGTAAGAGATAAACCGCCCGCCCATCGACTTGAGGTGGGCGGTTTCAAATTGGCAGTCGATGATCCGGCCGCCTTTTTTCTGCATGGTCTGTGCCAGATGGATCAACGCCAGTTTCGAGGCGTTGGGAACCAGGGAGCACATGCTCTCGCCGAAAAAGGCGTTGCCGATGGTGACGCCGTAGAGTCCGCCAACAAACCGCTCTTTGGCAGACCTGCCGTCAGGGAGCGCTGCGGGCTTGTCGAGGACCTCCCACACAGCGACACTGGTGGCAAAGCCCTGGCGGTGCAGTTCCTGATAGGCTTTGATCATCTCGGGGCCGAGCCAGGCGTACTCTTCTTGCAAGCGCAGTTCACTACAGGTGTTAATGACTTGGTCGAAGGCCTCGCCGATGGCCACACGGTACTTCCCCTTGTTCATCAGCGATCGCATGGAGTGCGAGATATGAATTTCTTCGGGGAAGATGACAAAGCGCTGCATCGGACAAAACCACTCTATCTGTGAGTAGCGGAAGGCAAACCAAGGGAAGATGCCGTTGGAGTAGGCCAGGAGCAGACGGTCTACGCTCAGGTCGCCACCCACAGCTATACACCCATCATCGTCACCGTAGTGCGGGTCAGGAAACCATAGTCCCTTATCTAATTGATAGACCATCCTTCAGTTCTACTATCGCCGTGCCGCCTTTCTTCAGGCTGCCGAAAAGAATCTCTCGCATCAGGAGGGGCTTGAGTTTGCCCGTGATGACGCGGTCCATCTCGCGGGCTCCGTATTCCTGGGTGAATCCTTCTTTCAGCAGATAGTCGAAGGTCTCGTCGGTAAGGGTCATCTGCACTTGCTTGGCGGTCAGTTTCTCCTGCAGTTCGCCAAGTTTCTTTCGCAGGATGAGGGTTGCCATCGGCTTGTCCATATCGTTGAAGACCACAGTCCCGCTCAGGCGGTTGATAAACTCTGGCTTGAAGGTCTTCTTCACCTGTTTCAGCATGGCCTCGCCTCGCGATACGCTGCCCTGGAATCCGATGCTGGCCTGAGCCGCATATTGGGCGCCGGCGTTCGAGGTCATGATGAGTATCACATGACGGAAGTCTGCCTTACGGCCCTTATTGTCAGTAAGTTTGGCATAGTCCATCACTTGTAAAAGAATATTGTAGATGTCCTGATGGGCTTTCTCTATCTCGTCGAGCAGCAGCACGCAGTTGGGTGTCTTGCGGATGGCATCCGTCAGCAGGCCGCCGTCTTCATAGCCGACATAGCCGGCAGGCGAGCCGATGAGTTTGGCTACGGTATGCTTCTCTGTGTATTCGCTCATGTCGAAACGGACTAGTTCGATGCCCAGTTCCTTGGCCAGTACGCGGGCTACCTCCGTCTTGCCGACACCCGTCGGACCGACGAAGAGGAGCGAGGCGAGCGGCTTGTTGTCGTCGAGCAGACCCGCCTTCGACATCTGTACGGCCTCTACCACCTGGCGCACGGCTTCGTCTTGACCATAGATCTTTCCGCTGATGCGCTCGTAGAGCGTTTCCAGTGCTTCATTGTCATCTTCTTTCATAGCCATGGTGTCCACCTTGCATACTTTGGAGAGGATGTCTGCTATCAGGGCCTTGTCCACCGTCTGCCGCTTCTGTCCCCTGATGGGGTTCATCTCCCGGTAGGCTCCAGCCTCGTCTATCAGGTCGATGGCCTTGTCGGGCAGGAACCGCTCGCTGATGAACTTGTCGCTGGCGGTGACGGCAAACTCGAGGGCCTTGTCGGCATAGTAGACGCCGTGGAATTTCTCGTAGTTCTTTTTCAGTCGTTTCAGGATCTCCAGGGCCTCTTCGGCCGATGGCTCTGCGATATCGATTTGCTGGAATCGTCTTACCAGTCCCTTCGATTTGGAGAAGTGGCGGTTGTACTCGTCGTAAGTCGTCGAGCCGATGAACCTTATCTTGCCTGACTCCAGATAGGGCTTGAGCATGTTCGAGGCATCCATCGACCCTTCACCCGTGGCGCCGGCTCCGACGAGGTTGTGGATCTCGTCGATGTAGACGATGTTCCTGTCTGACTCCCGGATGATGCCGTCCATCACCTCCTTGATGCGCTTCTCAAAGTCGCCCCGGAACTGCGTGCCGGCCAGCAGGGTGCCTAAGTCGAGCTGATAGATCTTGCTGCCTTTCAGCCGTTCGGGGATATTCCACGTGGCTGTGCTGATATACTTGGCCAGGCCGTAGACAAGGGCGGTCTTTCCGACCCCCGGCTCTCCGATGTGCAGCGGGTTGTTCTTCTCTTTGCGGCAGAGCACCTGGATGGTGCGTTCCAGTTCTTTCTTGCGGCCCACCAGTGGGTTGTGGTCTTCCCAAGTGTCATTGAGGCAGGTGACGAGTTTTCGCCAAGGCTCCTTCTCCTCGTCTGTTTCTGCATACGCTTCGTCATCGTCGATGCTTGCCTGGTCGTGGTCGTCGGCATAGCGGGCCACGAGTTCGCTCATGAAGTCCTGCTGCCATTCGCCTAGAAGGTCTTTCAGCAGGTAGGCAGCATACGACTCCTTCAGTTCGAGAATGCCTTTTACGATGTGGGGGACGTATATGAATTGTGCGCTGGAGTTCTGGACAATCTTCACCGCCGTGGTCAGGGCTTCGCTCAGTTGCTGGCTGGTGCCGATGGTGTATTCGCCCACCTCCTCGGGCACCCTCTCCGTCTTCTCGAAGAAGTCCTTCAGACTGCGGTTCACGATGTTCAGGTCCACATTGCAGTCGATGAGCGTCATGTTGAACTCGTATTGCTTGAGCAGGGCCTGTATGAAGTGCTCTGGCATCACAAACTCGTGCCTGTATCGTTTGCACACTTCGTGCATCTCTTCGAAGGCCTCGTTCACCTTCTGTGTATAGTATATTTCCATGTCTTGCTGCTGTTATTCTGGTTCGTAGGTCAGCCTCAGTGGAAATCCCTCGTTGCGGGCCATCTGGGTGGCCTTGGCCACTTTCGACACCGCGATGTCGTAGGAGTAGATGCCCACCACGGCCTTGTCGGAGTGGTGTACTTGTAGCATCAGCGCCTCTGCCTCGGCTTCTGACTTGAAAAACACGACCTTGAGGATCTTCACCACAAACTCCATCGTGGTGAAGTCATCGTTGTAGATGGTCACCTTGTATCGCCGCGGCTCCTTGAGGTTGGTTCGCTGGCGCTCCTTCGTTGCTGACTGTTCTTTTGCCATATCTTCTGCAAAAGTACAAAAAACGCCACAGATTACACAGAAAATATTGAAATAATTAATTATTATTCGGTGAAAATCTGTGTAATCTGTGGCTAAATTTGGTATTTCGCTCACTTATTCGTACCTTTGCAGCATTAATCATCAATTAATGTACTAAACAATATGAAACAGAAACTCGTATTCCTGAGCGTTGCCCTGTGCGCCTTGCTGCCGGCTTCTGCTCAGACCAAGCCGGGCGGCATCTCCAGCGACATGCTGCGCGACATCCAGAAGGAACTGAAGGGCGAGCCCCTGAATCGTGCCCTTGTCAATGCCGTCGCTGCCAATAGCATCGACGCGCTGGCCAAGAACCGCCAGAATGCCGGCGCCCTCGACACCTATTTCTCCGTCGAGACCAAGTCGCAGTCGATTACCGACCAGCAGTCCTCCGGGCGCTGTTGGATGTTCAGCGGCTTCAATGTGCTGCGCTCCAACTACACCCATCAGCACGGCGACTCCATCCAGTTGGAGTTCTCACAGGCATATCTCTTTGTATGGGATCAGCTGGAGAAGGCCAACCTGATGCTGCAGGGATGTGTCGATACGGGCAGTAAACCCATCGACGATCCTCGTGTGCAGTTCTTCTTCAAGAGTCCGATCGGCGACGGAGGCACCTTCTGCGGCGTCAGCGACCTCGCCGAGAAGTACGGCCTGGTGCCTGCCGAGGTGATGCCAGAGTCGTATAGCAGCGACAACACCTCGAAGATGCGCTCGCTCATTGCCTCCAAACTCCGTGAGTATGGCCTCCAACTCCGCGATATGGCTCAGAAGGATCGCAAGCAGGCCAGCATCGACAAGGCCAAGACCAGGATGCTCGCACAGATCTACAAGATGATCACGATGACCATCGGCGAGCCGCCTCAGACGTTCACCTACGCCTTCAAGAACAAGAGCGGCAAGGCCGTCGGCCCTGCCAAGGAGTACACCCCGCAGTCGTTCTACCAGGAGGTGGTGGGCGGCCCCGTCAACGGCACCTTCATCATGGCGATGAACGATCCGCGACGCCCTTATTACAAGACCTACGAGGTAGAATACGACCGCCACACCTACGACGGCCACAACTGGAAATACGTCAACCTGCCGATGGACGACATCGAGCAGATGGCGATTGCCTCGCTGAAGGACGGACGCAAGTTGTATAGCAGTTACGACGTGGGCAAGTTCCTCGACCGCAAGCGCGGCTATGCCGATACCGAGAACTTCGACTACGCCTCGCTCTTCGGCACCACCTTCGGCATGGACAAGGCCCAGCGCATCTCCACCTTCGACAGCGGATCCACCCACGCCATGACCCTCACCGCCGTCGACCTCGACGAGAAGGGAAAGGCCAGCAAGTGGAAGGTTGAGAACTCGTGGGGTGCCTCCTGGGGACAGCAGGGCTGCCTCATCATGACAGACCGCTGGTTCCGCGAATATATGTTCCGCCTGGTGGTCGATAAGAAATATGTGCCAGAGAATATCCTCCAGGCCTCAGAGACGGAGCCCGTGATGGTGATGCCTGAGGACCCTCTCTTCCTGCCTGATGAGTAACTGATGATGACGAAGGAAGAAAAATACCAACTGCTTACGGAGCAGATCAAGTCGCTCATAGATGGCGAGACGGACGCTGTGGCGGTGATGGCCAACGTCTGTGCCGCCATCCATGAGGCGATGGGATTCTTTTGGACGGGATTCTATCGCGTGGTACCCCTTGCGGGGAAGAACGGTGCTGAGTCTCAAGGGCTTACGTCTGCCGTTGATTCCCCTGCCGAACTGGTGCTCGGCCCCTTCCAGGGGCCTGTCGCCTGCATCCATATCCCCTTCGGCCGAGGTGTCTGCGGCTCGGCGTGGCAGCGGCGCGAGACGCTCGTCGTGCCCGATGTCGAGCAGTTCCCGGGCCATATCGCCTGCAGCAGCCTCTCGCGCTCAGAGATCGTCGTGCCCGTCTTCGCTCCCGACGATTCCCGTGTGCTGGCCGTCCTCGATATCGACAGCCGCGAACTGGCCACCTTCGACGACGTAGACCGCCGCCATCTCGAAGCCGTCTGCCGCCTCATCGCCCCCTCGATTGAAGGATAATGTCAGGCGTTTTTATGTCGGTGATGAGGCCTTCTGACGTTGTTGATGATGCCTCTTTTTATCGTTGCTGATGCCTCCTAACGTTGTTGGGAGGCATTCCTTACTGGGAAAGCAGATACCCCTTATAGGGTCAAAGTCCTATTCCCACAGGGGTTTTACCCTATCCTTACTATCGTTTGCCTATACTCAAACAATCGTTCGCCTATACTCAAACGATCGTTCGGCTATAGGCAAACG
>CAMNPN010000004.1 GCA_946548085.1 uncultured Prevotella sp.
CAAAGTTACACTATCGGCGGCGCTCCACCAAGCAATTCCTTCATTACCGGGTACCGCCTCGGTAACAGAAAAAAAGGTACCCGCTGTTTTCTATTATCTATTCACATAGTCTGCGGTAGCGTTTCAACTGCACATAGAGTGCATTCTCACTTCTGCTCAGGTTGGAATGCTGAAACATGCTCACAAAGTGTCTGACACTTTGTGAGCATGTTAGCATAATAAAAGAATCACGGCATTGACGATGTGCCGTGATTCTTTTTTTGTTCCTATGGACCGTTTTTCTTCTCACTCCTTCATGATGATCTTGCTGATCAGTTCGATGTCCTTCCCGTCGGCCTTGCCGTCGTCGTTCACGTCGGCGGCGGGCAGGTTGAAGCCTTCCACGTCCTGACCCTTCTGATGGCTGACTATGGCCACGATGTCGGCCACGTCCACCTTGTCATCGCCGTTGGCGTCGCCGAGCAGGATGCCGGGGTAGGGGACCCAGTTGGCGCCGTCCCACATGAACACCGTCCAACCCTTTACGTCAGCGGCAGCCACCTGCTCCGTCGTGATCTTGTTGCCTTCGTTCTCAGGGGAATAGGCGTAAAGGCCTCCTCCTCCGTTCTGGCGCAGGCTGCTGATGAGTGCCTGCATGCCCGTCGTGATCTTGTTGCCGTGGCAGTACAGTGTTGACAGCGACGTGTTCGCAGTCATGTCGAGCGCCGTCAGTTGGTTGTCGTTGCAGTACAACGTTTGCAGCGCTGTGTTCTTCGTCACGTCGAGCGTGGTCAACTTGTTCTCGCTGCAATCCAGAGTATACAGCGTCGTGCAATTCGCCACGTTGAGCGCAGAGAGTTGATTGCCTACGCAAATCAAGTTTTCCAGCGCCGTGTTCTTTGTCACGTCGAGGGCGGTCAACTTGTTGCTGATGCAGTCCAGTGTCGTCAGCGCCGTGAAATATTCGATGCCCTTCAGGCTGGTGATGTTCATCATGGGAACACTTATCTCCGTGACGGCGTCAATCTCATTCTCGGTGAGATATCCGTTCGTGTTCTGGTCGAAGTCGCCGACATAGTTGCGGAATGTCGCATCGGGGAAGTTCGTGTTGTTGATGTATACAGCGAAGATGCCGGCATAGTCCACATACTTGGAGCCGTCCCACGCCTTTACCTGCCACTTCTTTGCCTTGGCGTCAGCCACGTTAGCTGTCGTCATCTCGTTTTGGTCATACGTCGTGTCATAGGCGTAGAGGGTTCCTCCGTTCTGGTGCAGGCTGCTGATAAGTGTCTGCATGCCCTCGTCTCGGATACTATTGCGGTAGCAGTACAACTCTTTCAGCGCCGTGTTCTTCGACACGTCGAGGGCATTCAGTCGGTTGATGCTGCAATCCAGTACTTCCAGCGCCGTGTTCTTCGACACGTCGAGCGTGGATGTTTCCAGATAGTTGCCGCTGCAATTCAGGGTTTTCAGGGCGGTGAAGTGTTCGATGCCCGTCAGGTCAGCGATGCCCTTGCTGCTGACGTCGATGGCCGTCACGCTAGCCGCCTCCTTGTCGTTGAGGTAGTTGTCGTCAGCAAATGTCTGCATGAGAATCCAGTTTTCACGGAAAAAGTAGTCTGGGAAATTCGTTTCATCAATGGTGATGGCGTGAATGCCGGCATAGTCCACTTCGCTGGAGCCATTTTCCTCCGTCACCGTCCACTTCTTTGCCTTGGCTTCTCCTACCTGTATCGTATTGATCTCGTTGCCGTCAGTCGCCGCGGAGGTATAGACGCAGAGGTATCCTCCTGTCTCGTGTAGGCTGTTGATGAATGTCTGCATGGCCTTGCCGCGGATCTGATTGCCATAGCAGTACAATATTGTCAGCGCCGTATTCTTCGACACGTCGAGGGCGGTCAGTTTGTTGTCGTAACATAACATTTCCTCCAGCGCCATGTTCTTCGACACGTCGAGGGCGGTCAGTTGGTTGTCGTAGCAGTACAACACACTCAGCGCCGTGTTCGCCTTCACGTCGAGGGCGCTCAGAGCGTTGTTGCTGCAGTTCAGGAGCACAAGCGCCTCATTCTTCGACACGTCGAGGGCGGTCAGTTGGTTGCTATAGCAGTTCAGGTTCCTCAGCGCCGTGTTAGCCGACATGTCGAGGGCGGTCAGTTGGTTGTTATTGCAGTGCAGGGTCTCCAGCGCCGTATTAGCCGATAAATCGAGGGCGGTCAACTTGTTATTACTGCAATTCAGTTCTTCCAGCGCCGTGAAGTATTCGATGCCCTTCAGGTCTGCTATACCCTGTTCGTAGACATTGATATTCGTCACTCCTGCTAGCCCTGCGGCGGTGATATATCCGCTCTTGCCGTAGTCCTGGCCGAGGAGCCAGTTGCGGAAATTCTCGTCGGGGAATACCATCTCGCTGACGAACACTCCAGGCGAATTGTCGGGCAGGATGGTGACCGCCTTGATCTCTTTGCCGTTGGCATCGACGAATTTGGATGTGGCATTTATTTTGGCACCACTGGGATGGCTGACATGGCAGTCGTTCAGAGCGATGGTAAACTTTCCATAGGCGATGTTCTCTGTACAGGAAACGCTAACTGTGGAACCATAAATTCTGATACCACTATCCGATGGCGTATAAAAGCCTTTTTTCACTCCAGAAATACTAACGGGAGCCTTAATATCTAAAATATTATCTACAATAAGTCCTGATATTCCTGACAAATTGACTCCATATTCTCCGTTACCCTTCAGCGTGAGCGCTCCTGATCCTGTAATGGTAGCGGATCCATCTAAATTTATAAGTTCTTGTACAGGGGTTGTGCTCTCTAACTTAACATTGGCCGGCACATTGATTGTCAGTCCTGTAATACCAAAGATCGAGATAATAGTCCCGTTAGCAGTGGTGATATCCTTGTTGAGGGTGAGTGTATTTGTGGTCGGATCGTAACTGGCCGCTCCGTCGCCGAGGATGTCGGCCTTGTTGCTATCCGTCACCTTTGTACCAGCAATCTCCAGTTTATACCATTGTTTAAATGTGACATTGACTTCGCTAAACGTTGTGCTATAGTCACTAGGCTTAGATACGTAGCACACAGTCGTTTTACTGTTCTTGCTGCCCTTGAAGTCATCGCAATTGTAGTCGTTCCACGTCAGTTTGCTGGCATCGCGTAAACATATGACCTCGTCCAAGTTTGTACAGCCCTTGAAGGCATCTTTTTCGATACTTGTCACACGATAGCCGATGGTGACCTTTTTCAATCCGGTACAACCTTCGAAAGCTCTCATCCCGATGGTTGTCACTTTGGGAGGGATGGTGATGCTTGTCAGCCCGGTGCAATTCGCGAAAGTATTCGCTTCGATGGTCTTCACGTTGTAAGGGAGGGATATCGACGTCAGTCCTGGATGGTCATAAAAGCCGGGAGTAGAGATGCTCGTCACCTTATAGGTGACAAGATTGCCCTCTAAATCTTCTTTAGAGACAGTCTCAGGGATGATCAAAGCGCCTGTCAAACCTTCGTCACAGGAAGACACTGCCACCTCTTTGGTCGACTCGTTCGTCACCTTGTAACTCACTCCGTCTAGGGGGAACGTATCACCCACTTTGGCCCACGCCGTCGCTGTCGTGATCAGGGCTATGAGCATGGCCAGGGTTCGTGTCAGGAGGCTGGTTGACAGTACAGGGTTGCTTGTCAGATTGTCTTTGAAAAAATGGTTCATCATAATGGTCATATTTTACGTTTGTAATGATGGTGCAAATTTACGAAAAAAATCTGAATTACGCAAACGTTTGGGCAATTATTTGATTCAGGTTCCGCATGGGCTTAACTTATTTTTTTTCAGCACAGAGACACTGAGACACAGAGCGCAGTGCTCACAAAGTGTTGCTCACAAAGTGTCAGACACTTTGTGAGCACACGGTTCCAGGAATGTTGTGCATTCAAGGACAAACTCTCGAAATGCAAGTTGGCGGACAGCCTGAAGGTGGCAATCAGCGGCTAACGTGAAGTAACACCGTCGGGTATATAGAGACTGCTACTAACCTTTGCGGGCTGTAGCAGTCTCTATTTGTTATGGTAGTTATTACAGGGCTTCGATCTCGGCTGCGCTGAGACCAGTGTATTTTATAATCGTCTCTATCGGCAGTTTGTCTGCCTTCATGCTCTTTGCTATTTCAAGTTTTCCTTCGGCAAGTCCTTCGGCATGTCCTTCGGCAAGTCCTTCTGCGTGGCCCTCGGCAAGTCCTTCTGCGTGGCCCTCGGCATAGCCTTCTCGCTTGAATTTCTGACGGAGCACTCGCTCGTTGACGACGGCATCCCAGAACTGCTCGTAGGCATAGAGTTGCCCTTCCGTGAAGGCCGACTTCTCAATAATCTGAAGCGCCTTACGCGTATCTTCGTTCTCTAACAGTTCTACAGGCGCCTCGCTCGTGCTTTCGTCTATCTCCGTCAGATAGCGCAGCCACAGCACCGCCATCTTCTTCTCGGCAATGGTCTTCGGCTTGAACTTCGGCAGTTCAACAAACACCAGGCGCAGTCCCTCAATGATACGGTTGGTGTTTTCCACATCCACAATCGCATAATCGTGATAGAACTCATCGGGGCCGCTCTCAAAGCCGATGTCATTGATCAGATTCAGACAATATACAGGCTGTATCAGGGTGTAGTCCTCACCCTTGTCCAACTGGCGGACGATGGCCTTAGAGGCATTCAGGATGACGCGCTGCCTGAACTCGTCGCTCCAGTAAAGTTGCATCTCGACAATGAACGATCGCCCGAGCGCATCCTTGCACCGTACATCGACCACGCTGTTCTTCTTTGCCGGATTCTCGGGCACCATCTCTGGCGTGGCATACTCCAGACTAGTGATCTGGGCATTCTCGTCCAGCGGCAACAGGGCGTTCAGCAGGCTCTTCGTCAAGTCGGGATGCTCGCCGAATATCAGTTTAAACGTCAAGTCTGCCTTAGGGTTCAGATACTTACCTTTCATCGTTGTCACTCCTTTTAAATTCTCTTCTTTGTGCTTCATAATCACTAAATTTAGAGGGTTATACAATTATTATTGCCTGCGATGCATATCCGCAAGTGCGCTGCAAAGATACGACAAGTTTCTGAAACCGCCAAACTTTTGGCGGAGATTTTAATGATAAAAAGAACACACGGTTTCAGGTACGTTGTGCATTTTATTCTGTGCTTGTCCCACCGACTATTTCCAGACTAAACATTTGGCATTATCAGATTAAATGCATAACTTCGCACCCGTGCCCCCGCCTGTTAAGGGTGTCGGTGATAGGGAATAATTCTCCCGTGATCCGCCAGACACTTTTGTTTTTGCATCAATGACGGCCTGGAATCAAAAAAAGAGGCCGACAGGGGCCTCTTTTGAAGTTTGAATGTACGGTATTGTTACAACTTAATCGTATAAAGCGAGAAGGAGTATGGGGCAACCTCCACGTCCATGCGCTTCTTCATCTTGACGGTCTCCTTCACGGGGACGATGGGCTGCTTCTCGAAGTTGTTCTCGTCCTCAGGCTGACCAGAGATGGTCATCTTCTCGGCGAACTTCACGCCCTTGAAGCGGGAGAGGTCGAAGTGGGCGGTCTTGGGCTCTGCCGTGGCGTTGCACACCTTCACGAAGAGCTGGCGCGTCTTGGTGTTGAGCACGACGCTCTGACCGTAGTGTACGTTCTCCTGGGGCTGGCACACGTCAGCAGCATCACCCTCGAACTTCACACAGTCGCCATAGTAGTAGTTACCCGACGACAGGCCGAACATCTGCTGCACATAGTAACTGCAGGTGAGGAACGGGCGTTCGTTGTCGTAGTAGATGAGATCGGGGTTCCACTGGGTACCGTCCTTGCGGGCGAAGAGCGGGGCGTAGGATGTCATGGACACCACATCACCGTTGCGCTCGACATGGAGCAGATAGAGGCCCTCGGCGAGGGCGTCGATGAGTTTCTTGTCCTTGGCGGCATACTCTCCGAGATAGACCTTCGTCTTGCTGTCACGGGGATAACTGTCGTACTGGCGCTTGTTCAGGAAGTAGTCGCGGGGCTCGTAGTAGTGCTCGTCGAGGATGGGCATGGTGAGTTCGTTGGCGAGTTTCCAGCCTGCCTCATAGTCGGGGTTCTCGGCGTGAGAGCCAGGACCTGCGGTGCCCACGATGATGATCTCGGGATGGGCCTTCGTCACGCGTTCATAGATATACTTGAAGCGCTCGATGAACTCGGGAGAGATCTTCTCCTCGTTGCCGATACCGAGGTACTTCAGGTTGAAGGGAGCGGGATGGCCCTGGTCGGCACGCATCTTCGCCCACTTGTTCGTGGCGGGGTCGCCGTTGGCCCACTCGATGAGGTCGATGGCCTCGCTCACCCACTCATCCATATCTTCCATCGGACAGGCATCCTGAGCCTGCGTGGGCCACATGTTCCAGCCACCATTGGCACCCTGGCAACTCACACCAGCGGGCAGGATGGGCACGGGCTCCATGTTGAGATCCTCGCAGAACTGGAAATACTCGTAATAGCCGAGTCCCACACTCTGGTGATAGCCCCAGGTGTTCTTCAACTGACGTCGCTGCTCCTTCGGTCCGAGGGTGGTCTTCCAGCGGTAGGTGTTCCAGAAGCCGTCGCCACCGCCATGAACGACACAGCCACCAGGGAAGCGCATGAACTTTGGCTTCAGGTCGGCCAGTGCCTGGGCGAGGTCCTTGCGGATACCGTGACCTTTATAAGTGTCTTCAGGCATCAGCGATACCACGTCGACATCCATATCGCCCGTGTTGAGCACGAGCATCTGGAGCGAAGCCTTCTGACAAGTGCTGTCAGGCGTAAGCACTGCCTCGTACTTCTTCCAGGCGTTGTCTGTCACGTTGATGACCGTCTCTGCCAACAGTTTCGGATCCTTGGGAGGCCATCCGGCCTGCATCTCGACGAGTGCCACGCGCACCTGCTTGGCACCACCGCTGACGTTACGCATGAAAGCGGAGAAGTCATACTTCTCGCCAGCCTTCACGGAGATGCCGTCGAAGCCGTCGTTCTGGAGGCCGAATCCTTTCCAGCCCTTATAGTCATAGTATTCCTTCACACGCTCGGTGTGGAGGCGCATGTAGTTGGCGTTGTTGGGATGGACGGGGTTGTCCTGACGCACCTGCAGTGTGCCCAGAGAGTGTCCTGGACGGATCATCTTCCAGGCCGTGCCAGGCCCCCAGCCGTCGCGCTCAACGGGCGAGAACTCGAAAGAGCCGTTCTGTACCAGTTCGGCATTGAGGCCACCATCAGCAGAGTTGTTGATGTCCTCGAAGAAGATACCGATCAATTCGTCACTAATCTGTTTGCCACCTTGAGGGGGCGTCATGGCCTTCTGCGCTGAGAGGCCGACTGCGCTGCTCAGCAACAGAGCAAGGCAGGGGATGCGTAATAACTTCATATTCCTTATGTTTGTTTAATGATTTGACTTTATTGCTTGTAGGTCTTTGGCGACTCGTCGCCGAAGAGGAACTGCCGCTGGTAGCCGCCGAGGTCGATGACAATCTTCTCGAACACGATGCCCGGATCCTGAGGATGGATGGTGAGGGTGTGGATGTCGCCCTCGCCCATGGTCAGTTCCACCTCTTTCTCCACCACACGACTGGCGACGGTGGGGTAGTAGATGCTGTAGATGTTCTCGGGTTTCTCGTTGAGATTGCTGTTGAAGTTCACGCTCACAGGCTCGCCACCGTCGATGGCGACATCGTAGACAAGGCCGCCTTTGTCGAGGTAGTCGAGGGTAGACTTCGTGATGACATGGATCTTGGCAGCCTTCGCGCCGTCGGCCTTGAAGCGATAGGTGAGCGAGGCGTTGTCCGTGGCAACAGTATAGGGCATGAGGGCGATGCCGCTGAGGGTACGGCCCATGTAAGGGATGACGGTCCACTGTGCCTGTGAGGCATCCTGACGGTTCCAGGTGTGCTCGGCCTCGATGCTGATATAACCGTCTTTGGCACAGAAGGTGGGTCCGCCGGCAGGGGTCTTCACCTCGATGAGGTCCGGACAGACGTCGGCAGGATAGTTGTCGTTCCAGATCTTGTAACTGATGTGCTTCTGGATCATCATGCCGTCCCACTTGCCGCCAGCGATCTCCTTGTTGTATTGCAGGCACAACTGCTGGTCGCGCTCGAAGGCCTTCCTGCAGCGCTCTGCCCAGCAGTTCGCCTCAGGATCGCCCTGGGCTGCCAGCGCGTGGTTCATGGCCTGGGCGTAGTACATCTCGTAGATGTTTCCCATGGCCTGGATGGGGAAGAGGATGAGCTGACGGTAGGCGTCGCGGCACTCGGGCTTCAGCGTGATAAACTGTCTGAGGGCGCGGGCCTCCAGCGCCTGGTATTCGGCCACCACCTTGGCAAACTCCGTAGTGGTGTAGGTCGTGGCGTCGAGCATCTCCGAGGTGATGCGGCCGTTGTACTTGCTCACGAGGTTCAGCAACTGGGCAGCCTCGCAGGCCTGATCCTTGCCGAAACTCTCGGCACAGAAGTCGCGGGTATGGTCGAGCAGTGTCTCCACCTGGTACTTCTGCGGATTCCATGCGATGTCCATGAACAGCTGGATAGGATACTCCATGGGCTTCAGGTCGCCGACGTTCAGGATCCAGAGCTTCTGGATGCCGCCGTTATAGGCCAGTTGCAACTGCTCCCACATGTTCTGTATCGGGGTGACATTGATCCATTTCGAGTTACGGGGAGCACCCACGTAGTCCACGTGGTAGTAGAGGCCCCAGCCGCCCTTGCGCTTTTGTTCCTCGGCGGTAGGCAGACGGCGCACGTTACCCCAGTTGTCGTCGCAGAGCAGCACCGTCACGTCGTCAGGCACGCGCAGGCCTGCATCGTAATAGTCCTGCACCTCTTTATACAGGGCCCAAATCTGTGGGGTCTCCTTTGCCGGACGGCCTGTGACCTCCTTGATGATGCGCCGCTGGTTGCTGATGATGCTCTCCAGCAGTTTCGTGTCGGTGCCGTTGCCCATGGCCTCGTCGCCGTCGCCACGCATGCCGATGGTGACGATATCGTCGGTACCCTTCATGCGCTCGATACCCTCACGGAAGAAACGGTCCAGGTTCTCCTTGTTCGTGGCATAGTTCCAGGCGCCCCAGCCCTTGCGGTCGCGGGCATACTCCTGATGGTTGCGGGCCATCGGCTCGTGGTGCGAGGTGCCCATCATCACACCCATGGCGTCGGCCGTCTTCAGGTTCTCGGGGTCGTCGGCATAGAAGGCCCAACCCCACATGGCAGGCCACAGGTAGTTACCCTTCAGTCGGAGGATGAGCTCGAACACTTTCTCGTAGAACTTGTGCCCGCCATAGTTGGTGCCGAAGGTGTTCTTCACCCAGGTCGTCAGACAGGGCGCCTCGTCGTTGAGGAACAGTCCGCGATACCTGACGGCAGGTTCGCCGTCGCTGTATTCACCCTCCTTAATATATATAGAGGGATGTTTCTCCACAGGCACGTCGGCCCAGTAATACCACGGTGACACACCAATCTGCCGCGACAGTTCATAGATGCCGTACACGGTGCCGCGCTTGTCGCTGCCGGCAATGACGAGTTGGTCTCCGATGGTTTTAATGATGTATTTCTCCGTCTTGCCCTTCAGGTCGCGCAGCACGCCCTGCTTCACCCACTGGTCTATCTGCTTGTTCACACCCACGGTACCTATGAGGATGGCGGCATTAGAGGCTGTCAGGGTCGCCTCGCTACCCGTCACCGCCTGGAGATCCTTCACGAGCGAACCAGCGGCAATCCTCACACAACTGTGCTCGCCATCAACGATACTGATTGTCAGGTCTTTCAGTTGCCAAGTTTTTTCAGCGGATTCGAACACGACGAAATTGTCTGCAGCCTGCAGCCCCGTCGATACGGCCAGCGACAACAGCACTGTTACCATGATTTTCTTTGTCAGCAGTAAATGTGTCATTTGTAATGAATGGTTTTGGTGTAATCGTCTGCAAAGTTAACATTTATTTCTGAAAAGAGCCGTATAATTCTACCTTTATTAACGAAAAATTTTCCTTTTTTTCTTTTGATTGTAAAAAAATGACTATCTTTGCACGCGAAAATCGATCAATAGCAATGAGGAAGAACCTGCTACTAACACTGTTTTTGCTCTGCCTCTCGATGGGCTTACATGCGCAAATGGGCAAATATTTCACGACTGACAGTCATCAGTTGTCAAGCAGTTATGTCACTCAGGTCTATCTCGACCACGACGGCTTTCTTTGGGCCACCACCCGCAATGGCATCAACCGCTATGACGGCTACCAGTTCCGTGTGTTCAAGAAAGAGAACGAGAGCGACAAGACTCTGGCCAGCAATTACGTGAACTGCATGATGCAGGACCGTAAGGGGCTCTTCTATTTTGGAATGTACGGCGCTCTTCAGACCTGGGACGGCGAAGAGTTTCACAATGTCACCCTCCTCGACCATCACGGCAAGGAGAGCTATGGCTATGCCACCTGTTTCCTTGAGCGTGCCAACGGCGATGTGCTCGTAGGCTCCTCCGGTCTCGGTGTGATGAAGGTCACCAGCGCGCACACGGCGCAGCAGCTCGGCGGCCTCTTTGCCAGCATCCATACCGTCAACTCCCTGCTTGAAGACAAGGCGGGTCGTCTCTGGATGGTCACAGACCAGACGGGACTCATCTGCTATGACGGCAAGCAGCTGCGGCACTATCTCACCGACCGCAAGGAGCTTATTCTGGGCCAGCTCTGTTCCGACCACGACGGCCATATTTTCGTTGGCAGCAATGCCGGACTCTATCGTCAGCAGGGCGACGACTTCGTACACGTTGCGGCCACGGGCCAGAAAGAGGTGTCGTCGATCTACTGCGACCGCTACAACTGCATCATCGTGGGCTACGACGGCAAGGGTATCGCCATCTACGACCCCAGGAAAGACACCCTCATCGACAATCCCTTCTTCAGTCAGGAGGTCGACCTCTCGAAGAGCAAGGTCTACTCCATCCTCGAGGACAATAGCGGCAACCTCTGGTTTGGCATGCTTCAGAAGGGCATCTACCGCCAGCCCATCGCCTTCAGTGGCTTCCAGTACATGGGCTACAAGCTTGGTGGCAGCCGCAACGTGATGGGCTACGCCTGTGTCGTGAGCGTGCTCATCGACAGTCAGAAGCGTGCGTGGATAGGCACCGACAAAGACGGTATCTATATCATCACCCCCGAAGGCCGCCTCGTGCGCCACCTGAGCGAAGGCTATCCCTCCTCTGTGATGGCTTTGGCTGAAGGCCCCGACGGACGGATATGGATAGGCACCTATGGCGACGGCGGAGGCAGCATCGACCCCAACACGTTCCAGTACCACCGATTCAACTACCCCGACGACGATCACCTGGTCATCATGGACATCGAGGCCGACAAGCAGGGGCGCCTCTGGTTTGCCACCATGCGCCACGGCATCGTCTGCTACAAGCCCGCCGACGGGCAGTTCCGCACCTATACGATGGCAGATAACGCCCCCAACAAGCCCACCATGAACAGCATCACCAACGACTACATCTCGCAGGTGTCACTCTCGCCCGACGGCTCCCGCCTCATCGTCGCCACGTCCATGGGTCTCTGCTGCCTGGATATCGCCAGCGACAGCTGGACGAAGACGTTCGGTGTAAACTGCCTTAACTACAGTGTCCCCATCAGGGTGGCCCGCGAGTACGACGGGCGTATATGGTACGGCACGAACGCCGGACTCTACTGTTATGACCTCACGTCGAAGAAGACCACCCACTATACCACCGGCGACGGGCTTCCCTCCAACGGCATCGGCTCCATTGAGCGCGACCGTCATGGTGATCTGTGGCTCGCTACCGACCACGGCCTCGCCGTCTTCAACCCCGAGAAGGGGCCGCAGATGAACTTCTTCGCCGACGACGGTCTGCAGAGCAATGAGTTCAGCGACGGTGCCTCGTGTGCCACAGCCAACGGCCTGATCCTCTTAGGCGGCACGGGCGGCATCACCTGGTTCAAGCCCGAAGACATCCACCAGAGCCAGTGGAAGGCTAACGTGCAGCTCACCGCCCTCACCATCAACGGTGAGCCCATCAGCACGGCCACCCGCTCAGGCGGCTATCAGGTCACCGACACCACCGTCACTGCCAGCAGCCACTTCGTGCTGGGCTATCATGACAACTCGTTCTCCATCCATCTCTCCACCCTCACCTACGAAAACCCCG
Source organism: uncultured Prevotella sp. (assembly GCA_946548085.1). GTDB lineage: Bacteria > Bacteroidota > Bacteroidia > Bacteroidales > Bacteroidaceae > Prevotella. Next base: position 12,179 of record CAMNPN010000004.1, read on the forward strand.
AGCACATCGTTTTCCGCTACAGCATCAACGGCGAGCCCTTCCGCGCCCTCCCCGCAGGCCATAACGAGCTGTCGTTCTCCCATCTACCGCCAGGCACTTACCGCTTCCGCGTGAAGGCCGAGCGCAGCGGCTTCGAGACACCCGAGCGCAGCTTCACCGTCATTGTCCACAGCCCCTGGTACCGTTCGGCATGGGCCTATTTCTTCTATGCCCTCATTATCGGCCTCTTTGCCTGGCAGTATCTCGCCTACCGCCATCACCGCGAGCAGAACCGCCTGCGCCTCCAGGCCCATATCCATGCCGAGGAGATGGGCGAGGCGAAACTTCGTTTCTTCATGAACATCAGTCACGAGATACGCACCCCGATGACGCTCATCATCACCCCGCTGCTCTCTCTCATCAAGAAAGAAGACGACCCCGAGCGCAAGAGCGTCTACGAGACCATCCGCCGCAATGCCGAGCGCATCCTGAGCCTCATCAATCAGATGATGGACCTCCGTAAGATCGACAAGGGACAGATGCAGATGCGCATGAGCGAGCGTGACCTCGTCGCCTTCATCAACGATATCTACACCCTCTTCAACCACCAGGCGAAGATCCGCCAGATCACGTTCACCTTCGACCACGACTGCGACGAGCTGCCAGTGTGGATAGACCGTTCCAACTTCGACAAGGTGGTCGTCAACGTGCTGTCGAACGCCTTCAAGTACACCCACTCGGGCGGCAAGATCGGCATCCGCCTCACCCACGACGCTACTACGGCCACCATCGCCATCCGCGACAACGGCGAGAAGATTCCCGAGAATCAGCTCGAGAAGATCTTCCAGCGCTTCTACCAGGCCGACTCGTTCACCAACGACCGCAATGCCGGCACAGGCATCGGCCTCGACCTCACACGGTCGCTCGTGGAGATGCACCATGGCACCATCACCGTCCATAACCTCGACGAAGGCTGCGAGTTCGTCATCACCATCCCGCTGGGCCATGCCCACCTCAAACCCGAGGAGATGATCAGCGAGAGCGAACTGCCTCAGGAGCCGCTGGCAGGCCTGCAGGCCGCCCTCGACCAGCCCGAGGAAGAGGAGACAACCCCCTACGAGCCCATCGATTCCCACGCCACCACCATTGTCATCGCCGAAGACGACGACGAGATACGGTCCTACCTTGAGGCCGAGCTCTCCAAGGACTATGACGTACATGTCTGTGTCAACGGCCGCGAAGCCCTGACAGAGGTGTACCGCGTGAAGCCCAGTCTCGTCATCAGCGACGTGATGATGCCCGAGATGGACGGCAACGCCCTCTGCTCGCAGCTGAAGACGAACAGCTCCACCAACTTCATCCCCGTCATCCTGCTCACCGCCCGCAGCCGCGACGAAGACCGCCTCGAAGGATTGGAGACTGGCGCCGATGCCTATATCGTCAAGCCATTCAACATGGACATCCTGCGGCGCACCATCGTCAACCTGCTCAACTCCCGCCGCCTGCTGAAGATGAAGTACGAGCGCACCGACGAGCTCGAGGAGCGCGTCGACGACATCCGCTTGAAATCGCCCGACGAGAAGCTCTTGGAGAAGATCATGGACTGCATCCGGAAGAATATCACCAACTCCGACCTCAACATCGACATGATCTCCGACGAGGTCGGCATCAGCCGCGTCCACCTGCACCGAAAGATGAAGGAACTCACGGGTCAGACGCCCCACGACTTCATCCGCAGCATCCGCCTGAAGAAGGCCGCACAGCTCCTTGCCGAGAAAGGCATGAACGTCACCGAGGTGATGTACGCCTGCGGCTTCGCCAACAGCGCCTCGTTCTCCACCATCTTCCGCAAGTACTACGGCATGTCGCCCCGCGACTACATGCGCGAGCACCAGGAGAGGGGATGATTTAATTGTTTACAGTTGACGGTTTACAGTTTACAGATGATAACCTGGCAAGCCGTTCTGATTCGTCAGTGTAATCAACTGTAAACCGTAAACTGTAAACTGTAAACGAAATAAAATATGATTGGAGTAATTCTCGCTGCCGGAATGGCCAAGCGCCTCAGGCCCCTCACGGACGAACGTCCGAAGTGTCTTCTCAAAGTCGGAGAGCGTACGCTCCTCCAGCGCACCGTCGACGCCATGCTTGCCGCTGGTGTCACCGAACTCGTCGTCGTCACAGGCTATCGCGCCAACATGATCCGCGATTTCCTCACCGACCGCTATCTCACCCCTGCGGCCGACAATGCCCCCTCGCCAATCACCATCCATTTCATCGACAACCCCGACTACGCCCACAACAACAACATCTTCTCCCTGTGGCTCACACGTCCTTTCACCGACGGCCACGATTTCCTGCTCATGGACAGCGACATCCTCTGCGACCCTGCCATCATCCCCGCCGTGCTGAGCGTCGACGGCAGTGCCCTCGCCCTCAACCGTCATGAGCTGGGCGACGAGGAGATGAAAGTCGTGGCCGATGGCGATGGCCGTATCGTAGAGATCAGCAAGACCTGCCGCCCCGAGGACGCCGCTGGCGAGAGCGTGGGCATCGAGCACATGACCGCCGACTACAGCACCGCCCTCTTCCGCGAACTCCAGCAGATGATCGAGCACGAAGGTCTCATCGACATCTTCTACGAGCGCGCCTTTGAGCGCCTGATTCCGCAAGGCCACACCTTCCGCATCGTCGACACCACCAACCTCTTCTCCATCGAGCTCGACACTCCCGAGGACTTCGACAACGCTCAGCGCCTGATCCCCGCAGAGCTATATTAACAGATAGCAACGCTATAATATTAAAATAGGTATAAAACGAGGGGCGACCGTATTCGCGGTACACCCCTCGTTCGGTATTAGCGGCAGCGAAAGTTCCGCTTAACGCTTAGTGGCAGCGGAAGTTCCACTTGGAATTGTCGCTGCTGAAGTCGTAGACAGCAAGGGTCGGCGTGGAGTCACCGGCAGAATAGAGGCAGTACTTGGTGTTCGTTCCCTCAATGCCGGGGATGGCCTTGGGCATGATGCGGTAGGTGCCGTCGGTGAGCTGCTCGATGCGCCAGAGCTGTTCATCGGCGCCGGTATAGGCAGGGACTGTGGTCACCTCGCAAGCGGCCGTAGCGGCGAGTGCGCGATCCGTACCCTCGATGGTGATCTTGAAGTAGGGATTGCTCAGGTAGCCTCCAGCCTCGTTGACGGGTGTGATGGTCCAGCGCTGGTGAGGACGGTACATGTAGTCGCCGATGCGGGCGGGGATGTCGCCTTCAGGCCAGAAGCCCTTCACCTCGTCGAGCGTCTGGTTGGCGATGGGCTTGGCAGGCTCCTGCATCTGGTTGCGGTTGAACCAGCCCTGACGCTGCTGTTGCATGCGCACGAAGTCGACGGCGAGTTCGAGGGCATAGCCGCGGCGCTCGGAGAGGATGGCGACGTTGCCACCCTTGAAGTGGTCGCCAGCCACGGGCCAGCCGTTCTTCCACACCAGCGGACGGATGGCGAGGGTGGAGCGGCCGCTGAGTTCGAAGTCGGCCTCCCAGTGGAACGACATCACCTCGACGCCCTCGTCGACGATGAAACGTCCGAAGTGTCCTGCTCCGCAGGCACGCTCCTCAGCGGCGATGACCATCTTGCCACCGCCGTGGAACATGTCGCGACCCACGTTGTCGAGGTAAGGGCCTTCGACACTCTTGGAACGGCCTACGACGATGTTATAGGTAGAGTTGACACCGTCGCAGCAGGTGCCGTGGGTGCCGAGCAGGTAGTACCAGCCGTCGCGGTACATGAGGTCGGAGGCCTCACAGTCGATGGCGATGTCCTTCTCCTTGTTACCCTTCACGCGGAAGCCCGTCTTGGGGTCGAGTTCGATGAGGCGGATGGTACCGAAGTAAGTGCCGTAGCTGACCCACAGCCGACCTGTGGTGGGATCGAGCAGCAGACCCGGGTCGATGGCATCCTGATCCTCCATACCGTCGGAGTAGCACACCTCGACAGCCTCAGACCACTTGAAGTCGGGCGACTTCGGGTCGAGGGTCTTGTTCCACATGGTGAGGATGCGGCCTGCGTGGCCACCGCCGAGGCCACCACCGGTGGCACCGTAGATGCAGAGGTAGCGGTCGCCGATCTTCAGCACGTCGGGTGCAGCGCCGCCGCCTGGACGGTCAGCACCGCTGTTCCAACTCCAGCCGTCCTCGGAGATAAGGCCTCCGCCACCAGTGCCGAACGTATAGTATTTGCCGTCGCACTCGGCGAGGGTCGAGGGGTCGTGGATATAGGGTGCGCCAATCTGCGCAGATACCTTGTCTACACAGAGACACAGAGATAAAGAGACCAATAGGAATATATTCTTTTTCATAATTATTGTGCTTTGATTGAATAGTTCTTAACAGGGTTACCTTTCTCGTCGAGGAAGCGCACGCAGAAGTCGCTCATGCCCGGGCCGTTGATGACGGCACCGCGCAGGATGTTGCGGCCTTTCTTCAGGGTGAGGCGGTGCGACATGGCATCGTCCTTCACCATGCGGCGGTCGCCAGAGAGCAGCAGAGCCTCCTCACCGTTGAGCCACCACATAGAGGCGGAGTTGGAACCTACAGCCAGACGGACGTTCTCGATATCCTCGTCGCAGTCGATGATGGTGACGGTCCAGAAGAGGACCCCATAGACCTGCTGGCCCCACTTCTCGGCGAAGCGGAAGAGCTTGACGTTGTAGTTCTCGCTGTCGAGGGCGTGCCAGGTGAGCGTCTGCTTCACGGTGGTGACCTTCGGCTCAGCAGGAGCCTGCTGCATGCCACGTCCGAAGCCAGGAGCCACCTCCGTCTTCTGGTACACGGCCTTCACTTTCTGGCCGTCGCGCGGCACGATGGTCTGCTGACCTTTGAAGTATTCAAAGGCGAAGTTTTCACGCAGGTAACTGTCTGTGAAGACGGTGTTGCCGCTGTTGGGCTTGTCGATAGGTTCGAGGATGAGCCAGCGGCGGATGAAGCCGTCGTCGTCGGGCTGTGCCGACGGGGTGGTGACGGGCGAGAAGTACTTGGGGCGGTTCTTGAACTGTATCCAGTCGACGCTGACGGGGGCGCTGCCCTCACAGGTGATGACGAGGTCGGTGACACCCTTCGGCGTATACTCCAGGGCAGAGGTCATCGTGAGCCACTGGTTGCTGTAGTCGCGACGGAACATGGCAGGCGCACCGGCGGGCGTCTCGGGCTTCACCGTCATATCGAACTTAGCGATGACCTTACCCGTGGCACTCTTCTCACGGATGCAGAAAGAGGTGTTGTCGGCAGCTCGGGCGGAGATCACCAGATAGCCGTCTGTGATGCAACTGAAGTCCACGTCGCGGTAGCAGAGCCAGCTGCCCTTGGCGGGGATAGTGGCCTCGTAACTGCGGAACGTGTTGACGGTGTCGATGAGCTGGTAGGTCACATCGGGAGAGGCACTGCTGTAGCGGTCGATCTCGATCTTCTCCGTAGCCTGGTTGATACCTACGCCACGCAGGGTGGGCTTCACCTCCTGGATGGTGCCGTCGGCATTGAAGAATAGTTTCTCGATACAGACGGAGCGGCGCTTGTCGTCGCGGGGCGAGAACCAGTTGCGGTGGTAGAACAGGTACCACTGGCCTTTGTAGTTGACGATGCTGTGGTGGTTGGTCCAGCAGCCGTTGTCGTGCTCGGCCATAATCAGCCCCTTGTACTCGTAGGGACCCATGGGGTTCTTACTCATGGCGTAGGCGAGCACCTCGGTATTCTCGCGCACGTACGGATAAGTAAGGTAGAAGTTGCCATTGTACTCGAAGGCGAAGGGACCCTCGGCCTGACGGTTGGGCAGGTCTTTGAGACAGTTGACACCCATCATCTCGAACTCGCGATCGCCCCACTTCACCTTTTCCGTGGGCGTGTCGTCGGCCAGTTCCTTCATGTTGGGCTTGAGCTTCGCGCAGCGGCCTGCACCCCAGAAGATGTAGGCATTGCCGTCGGAGGCCTGGAGCACACAGGGGTCGATACCGTTGATGCCCTTGATAGGCTCGGGCTCAGGGACGAACGGACCCTCGGGACTGTCGGCGATGGCCACACCCACGCCGAAGCCCCTGCCGTCTTTCGGTGCGGAGGGGAAGTAGAAGTAATACTTGCCGCCGCGCTCCACACAGTCGGGCGCCCACATCGAGTAGGAGTCAGGGCGCACCCAGGGCACCTTGTTCTGGGTCACGATCATGCCGTGGTCGGTCCAGTCGGTGAGGTTTTCGGAGGAGAAGACGTGGTAGTCTTCCATGCAGAACCAGTCCTGCCGCTGTCCTGCGGGCGGGAGAATGTCGTGCGAGGGATAGACGTACACCTTGTTGTTGAAGACACGCGCGGTGGGGTCAGCCGCGAACTGGTCGCGGATGACGGGGTTCTGTGCCGACAGCAGCAGTGGCACTCCCAAGAGTAATGAAAGTAGGTTCTTTTTCATCTTTTCTTTCTAGTTTATAATAAGTTGATCAAGATTCGAATTGCAAATTTAAGGAAAGTTCGTTAAAACGCCAAACCAAAATGGAACCTAAGGGCAAGAATGTTATTTTTAATAAAGTATCTGTTATAAAATGATAGGTATCGACTGGGGTGTTTCTGCATTTTTATTCGTAACTTTGTGCCCAAAAAATGTTGAGATTGGAAAAGAACATGCAACTATTCTTGAAACACGTCTGGCGAGTGGCAGCCGTCGCCGCCCTGATGAGCACCGCTCCATGCGCCAAGGGCCAGACGACCACTCCCCTACCCGCCCTCCACGTGGAAGGCAGGTGGCTCGCCGACACCTATGGCAACCACGTGGTGCTGCATGGTGTGATGGACACACCCAACATGTACTTCAACGGCTGGCGATGGGGCAACCCCTGGAACACTGCCGACTATGCCGACTACAACGATACCGGCGTGAAGAGATGTCTCGACTACTTCGAGAAGATCTTCGCCGGACTGGAGCAAGCCAAATGCGACGTGTTCCGGCTGCATCTCGACCCCGCCTGGACCAACGACCCCGCCAGCGGCTATCAGTACGAGGGTGCCGAGGGACAGGCCGCCGACGCCTCGGGCGAGGCAGACATCAGGCGATTCAACCCCGAGCGACTAACGGAATTTCTGCCGTCACTCTATCTGAAACTGGCAGAGATGGCGATGAGCCACGGCCTGTACGTCGTGGTGCGCCCGCCAGGTGTCTGTCCGCAGAACCTGAAGGTGGGCGACTATTATCAGGCCTACCTGACGACCGTGTGGGACATCTTCTCCCAACAGCCGTTTGTCAAGGAGCATGCGGGCCAGCTCAGCATCGAGCTTGCCAACGAGCCCGTCAACCTGAAGAATGCCCAGGGCCGCGAGGATGCGAGGGCCCTGCACGACTACTTCCAGCCCATCGTCGACAAGATCCGCGAGAACGGCTTCACGGGTATCGTCTGGGCCCCGGGCACGGGCTGGCAGTCGAACTACAGATCTTATAAGACACACCCCATCGAGGGCGACAACATCGGCTATGCCGTCCACGACTACACAGGATGGTATGGCTGCAGCGACGAGAAGCTGGATCGCGACCAGGACATCGAGAAGAGCAAGAACGACAAGATCAAAGAGTTTCACAATGCCGTGCCCGTGGTTGACTTCGCCCCTGTGATCATCACCGAGGTCGACTGGAGTCCGAAGAAGCCTGGCGCAGGCCATTTCAATGAGCACGGCGACTGGGTGGAACCCAACTACGGCACATGGTCTACAGGCTCGACCTCGAAGTGGGGTGCCTGCTTCAAGGCCATGCTCGACCACTTCGGGAATATCTCCATGACCCTCTCAGGCACGGGCTGTCTGATCGACGTAGACCGGTTGCTGGCCGACGGCTCCGTGGTGCCTGCCTTCGACGGTGTGGAGGAAGCCTGCGGCAAGGCCTGCATGGACTGGTATGCCGGGTATAGCCTCGTCGACAATCCCCATGGTGATGACGAGACGGGGATTAGTGGACTGTGGAAAAAGGAAAGTAGAAAAAATGTCTACGACCTGCGGGGACACCGTATCACGGGAACTCTCCCGAAAGGCATCTATATCGTAGACGGCAAACTGAAGATTAAACATTAAAACCATAAAACTTATGAAAAGACTGTTGACAGCTTTATCCATCATTTGTATTGCATTATCCAGTGCGGCGCAGACGCTCATCAACGCTGACGGCACCGTCACCTTCCAGTACAGGAACGACCAGGCCAAGGAGGTATCGGTCGACGTGCAGTTCGCCGGGCGCCAAGCCATGCAGCGCGATGCCCAGACAGGCCTCTGGACCGTCACCCTCGGCCCGGTGGCACCCGACATGTATCCCTACTGCTTCATCGTCGACGGCGTGAGCGTGATGGACCCCACGAACCCGCAGTACTTCCCCAACGAGGGCTTCAAGAACAGTCTGCTGGAGATTCCCGCCAAGGACGGTCTGCCCCACGACATCAGGCAGGTGCCCCACGGACGGATAGAGTATATCCACTACTACTCGAAGAGCCTGGGCGCCACGAACCAGGCCGTGGTCTACCTGCCGCCGAGATACAAGGAGAACAAGGATAAGAAATATCCTGTGTTCTACTGCATCAGTGGTACGACAGACACCGAGGAGGTCTATTACAAGGTAGGCCGCGTGAACTATATTCTCGACAACCTCCTGGCAGAGGGCAAGGCCGAGGAGATGATCGTGGTGCTGCCCTACGGCAATCCCTACAAGCTGCTGCCCGCGCCGCCCGCCAGTGCCGGCGTGCCGCAGACGATGTTCGGCAAGGACGTGTTCAGCCTCGACCTTACCAACGACCTGATGCCGTATATCGAACAGCACTACCGCACCGTCAACGATGCCGACCACCGTGCCATCGGCGGCTTCTCGCGCGGCGGCAACCAGGCCCTGGCCAACGGTCTGACGAATCTGGACAAGTTTGCCTATCTGTGCAGTTACAGTTCGTTTACCTCCACGACCCTGCCCCATGTCTATGACAACGCGCCGGACACGAACAGCAAAATCCGGCTGTTCTGGCTGGGCGTGGGCACCGACGACTTCCTCTACGGCAACGCCCGCGACTACATGGAGTTTCTCGACAAGAAGGGCATCCGCAGCGTGAAGGAGTTCACCCACGACAAATATGGCCATACCTGGATGAACGCGAAGTACTTCCTCTCGAAGACCCTCCCCCTACTCTTCCGTCCCGAGGCCGCCGAGCAGGCGATGCAGGGCGGGCAGCCCGCCCCTGCCGCCACCGGCAAGGAGCAGCAGTTCACCCCGGGCGTGATGGCCCGCCTCTTCCCGCGGCCGATCCTCTCGCCTGAATACAAGTACGACAGCGTCGTCTTCCGCCTGAAGGCCCCTGATGCCAAGGAGGTGAAACTGGCTGGCGAGATCTTCGGCAAGCCCATCACCATGGAGCGCGACAGCGACGGCGTGTGGAGCACGGAGGTCGACGAGCATATCTACGAGGCTTTCACCTATTATTTCCTCGTCGACGGCACGCCCGTGGCCGACCCGCAGAACATGTACCTCGCTCCCGCGAAGGGCTTCAAGCCCAGCATCTGCAACAATCCCGCTGCCACCTTTAATTATATGAACATGGGTGAGATGGCGCACGGTGTGGTGAGCTACGACCTGAACGAGGACCGCGCCTGCTACCGTCCTGCCGGCGGCGAGCCGCAGTTCTGCATCCGCCTCATCCCTGGCGGCGACGACACCGTGGAGAGCTGGTTCAAGATCGGCGGTGCCGACGTAATGGCCGACAAGTTCATCGCCGCCAAGAAGCTCCCGCCGTTCTGCATCTGCAGTTCTGCCTCCGAGGTAATCAACTGTAAACCGTCAACTGTAAACTGTAAACAAACCTTCACCCTCAAGGCCGACGACTACCCCACCTGGCCTGAGCGCCGCCACGCCCTCGAGTCGCTGCTCGACTCGCTGACGCTGCAGGCCGCCGCAAGGGGCGAGATTACGCTGAACATGCCCCTCTTCCAGACGAAATACACTGCCGACCCCTCGCCGCTGGTGGTGGGCGACCGCCTGTTCCTCTTCACCTCGCACGATGCCTCGCCAGAGGATATCCCCGACCCCAACGAGAAGAGTTCCGCAGGCTTCTTCATGTACGACTGGCTGCTGTGGTCGACGACAGACATGGTAAACTGGACGGAGCACGGGGCCGTGGCCTCGCTGAAGGACTTCGCCTGGCGCTCGCGCGAGAACGGCGGCTGGGCCATCCAGACAGTGGAGCGCAACGGCAAGTACTACCTCTACGCCCCGCTCCACGGCCACGGCATCGGCGTGCTTGTGGCCGACTCGCCCTACGGGCCCTTCAAAGACCCCCTCGGCAAGCCGCTGGTGTGGGACCAGAGCAACTGGTTCGACATCGACCCCTCCGTATATACCGACGACGACGGACAGGCCTGGCTCTACTGGGGCAACCCCCACACGTTCTATGCCCCGCTCAACGACGACATGGTCTCGCTCAAGGGCGAGGTGACCAGGCTGCCTCACATCAAGCACTACCAGGAGGGGCCGTGGTTCTACAAGCGCGACGACAAGTACTACCTGGCGTATGCCAGCACGTGCTGTCCCGAGGCCCTGGGCTATGCCATGAGCGACGCGCCCACAGGGCCGTGGAAGTGGCAGAACTACATCATGCGCCCCACGCTGCGCGACCGCGGCAACCACCCCGGCATCTGCGACTTCAAGGGCCACTCGTACGTCTTCGGACAGAACTACGACCTGATGCACCTCGACACGTTCACCCACCACGAGCGCCGCTCCGTGTCGGCCGCCGAGATCACCTACAATGCCGACGGCACCATCCGGGAGGTGCCCTACTGGCTCGACCAGGAGCCCCTGGAGCAGCTCTGCTGGCTGAACCCCTACGACAGGGTGGAGGCTGAGACGATGGCCTGGGGCTACGGCCTGAAGTCGGCAAAGATGGGCATCGCCAACACGGGTGTGGTGGCCGACATGCCCTTCTCGACAGGCAAGAAGAACATGTACGTGTACGACATCGACGACGGTGAGCTGATCAAGCTGCGCGGCGTGGACTTCGGCACGGCCGGCGCCTCGCGCTTCTCCATCGCCGCCGCCACGACGGGCACATGCACCATCACCCTGCGCCTCGACAGCCGTCAGGGACCCGTGATCGGCCAGGTGCTCATCGCCAGGAAAGGCTCTGGCGACAGCTTCCGCACCTTCACCACGAAGGTCGGCAAAGCCACGGGCGTACACGACCTGTACCTCTGCTTCAGCGGCACCACGGGCGACACGCGCCTCGACTGGTGGACCTTCAAGAAATGAGAATGCGAGACATCCGACACCTAATGAATAAAGATATGAAAAAGAAAAAATTACTAATGATGTGTGTGACAACATTGATGGCAGGCTGTAACACTGCCGTAGACATCGAACAACAAGTAGACGAGCTCTATGCGAAGATGCCGCAGGAGGAGCGCATCGCCCAGCTGCGGAGCATGTACATGGACGAGCTCTTCGACGAGCAGGGACAGCTCGACACGGCGAAGTGCCGCCAGCTCATACCCTTTGGCATCGGCCACTTCTCACAGTTTTGCATGCAGCAGCCCCGCGACCCCAACGAACTGCGCGACCGCGCCGCCGCCATCCAGGACTGGCTCATGAAGAACACGCCCAACGGCATCCCCGCGCTGCTGCACGAAGAGGTGCTCTCGGGCGTGAACACCCTGGGCTCTACCATCTACCCCCAGCAGATCGGCCAGGCCTGCTCGTTCAACCCCGAGCTGGCAGCGCTGAAGACGCGCCAGACGGGCACCGTGCTGCGTAAGATCGGCGGCGCCTTCGCCCTCTCGCCCATGGTCGACGTGTGCCGCAATCCCTCGTTCAACCGCCTCGAGGAGTCGTACGGCGAAGACGGCTACCTCTCGGCCGTCATGGGCACCGCCTTCGTCAAGGGCCTGCAGCAAGACAACCTGAAGCGCGGCGTGGGTGCCTGCTCGAAGCACTACCTCGGCTACGGCGGCGGTGGCGATGCCGACGAGAAGGAGCTCATGGAGGAGATACTGCTGCCCCACGAGGCGATGATCCGCCTGACGGGCAGCGTGGCCGTGATGCCGGGCTACCACGACGTGCACGGCATCCGCTGCGTGGCCAACGGCGAGATCCTCACCGACATCCTGCGCTCCTACGTGGACTTCGACGGCATGGTGGTGAGCGACTATACCGCCATCGACCAGATTCCGAACCTCGAGACGTCTGTGGACAAGGCCGCTGCCGCCATCAATGCCGGCAACGACGTCGACTTCCCCCACGGTGCCGACTACAAGAACCTGCAGGAGGCCATCGACAAGGGGTTGGTGAAGCCCGAGGTGCTGGAGCGAGCCGTGAAGGACGTGCTCCGCGCCAAGTTCCGCCTCGGACTCTTCGACAAGGATGCCTACCTCTACTCGACGGAGGACATCAGGCTCGACAGCCCCGAGGAGCGGCAGACCGCCTACGACATCGCCTCGCAGTCGGTGGTGCTGCTCGAGAACAACGGCGTGCTGCCGCTTAAGAATGTCAGCAACGTGCTCGTCACCGGCCCCAACGCCAACACCATCTGGGCCATGTGCGGCGACTACACCTACCCCGCCATGTCGTACTTCTGGAAGCGCGTGGAGGACGTGGCCGACCGCGACAACCCCCACATCGTGAAGCTGCTCGAGGGCATGCAGAACCGCAAGCCCGAGGGTGTCAACGTGATGTACTCCCGCGGCTGCGACTGGACGGAGGAGATAGAGACGAAATACGCTGAGACGGGCGACGCCCGCGCCTGGGAATACTACCTGCTGCACCGCAAGGTCGACGCCGGCGAAAAGGCCGACAAGGCCGAAGCGCTGCGGATGGCGAAGGATGCCGACGTGATCATCGCCGCCGTGGGCGAGAACGTGATGCTCTGCGGAGAGAACCGCGACCGCCAGGGGCTCCGCCTGCCTGGCCGTCAGGAGCAGTTCGTGGAGGAGCTCGTGAAGACGGGCAAGCCCGTGGTGCTCGTCGTCTTCGGAGGCCGTGCGCAGGTCATCTCAGGCCTCGCCGAGCAGTGCGCCGCCGTCATCCAGGCATGGTATCCCGGCGAGGAGGGCGGCAACGCCGTCGCCGACATCCTCTACGGCAAGGTGTCGCCATCGGCCAAGCTCTCCGTCAGCTACCCCCGTACAGAGCTCAACGAGCGCCTCTGCTACAACTCCCTCACCGCCGCTGCCGACACCCCTGCCGCCGCCGACAAATCTCACTCCTCCCTCCCCACTCCTCCCTCCTCGAAGATCCAATGGCCCTTCGGCCACGGCCTGAGCTACACCACCTTCGACTACCAGAACCTGCAGGCCGCCAGCGAGGCGCAGACCACCGACGACACCGTGGAGCTCACCTTCCAGGTGAAGAACACGGGCAGCACGGCCGCCACGGAGATCGCACAGATATACCTCTCGCCGAAGGACAGCACCCAGCAGCTGCGACCCATCCAGCTGCAGGGCTTTGCGCGCATCACCCTCGAGCCCGGACAGACCAAGACCATCACCACGCGCCTCGCCCTCGAGCAGTTCGGCTTCTACACCCATCAGGGCAGCGTGCGACAGTGGAACATCGAGCCCGGCACCTACATCGTGAAGGTGGGCGCCTCGTCGGCCGACATCCGCCTGCAGCAGGAGGTCGTTCTTCGCGGCAACGGCGTCACAAAGCCCCTGCGCGAACGTTACTTCTCCGAGAGCATCGTATCGCAATGACAGCGGACTGGCGACTACGAAATAACAGTATCGCCAACCGACTGGAATCCAATCCGTTAGAACATCCGAATCTCATGAAAGGGTCATCCCCTTTTGTGAGATTCGCTTGTCTGGGGCAGTGCGCATCGTGCGTATGTGTTACATGTGACATGTGACAAAACCAGGCGTTTGAAGCGATAAAGTCCGCAGCGCGATACATCGGCGAGCCGAGGCATCAAACTTATGTACAATAAAATCGCCGAAACGTTTTGTTATATCGGCAGAAATGCGTAACTTTGCAACGAATTTCTAAACAACGATTATCAACGCAATGAGAAGAACCCTACTATCAACAATCCTTCTGTGCGCCTGCGTCTGCACGCTGGCCCAGACACCCTTCGGCCACGGGCTGATCAAGGTGACGAAGGTGGCGCGCAACGCCGTGCGCATACAGTACACCACCGCCGAGGCAAAGGCCAGCGACCTGCCCGACTGGCTCTACGTGAAGCACGGCGAGGTGGCGACCGCCGACATCGCTTGCACGGTCGACACGGAGCGGCAGACGGTGACCGTGAGCGACAAGACGGGCAAGGCCGTGTTCAGGGCCACCAGCCATGAGCTCGCCGACGGTACGGCCACACTCTGCTTCGACTCGCCGGCCGGCGAGCGCCTCTTCGGGCTGGGACAGTTTCAGGACGGCTACAGCAACGTGCGCGGACTGTCGCGGCGACTGACGCAGGTGAACACCCAGATCTCGATCCCCATGCTGCTCTCGAGCAAGGGCTACGGCCTGCTGTGGAACAACTACGGCATGACGGAGTTCAATCCCTGCCGCCAGAGCGTGCGCCTGACGAAGGCAGAGGGCACGGGGCAGACAGAGGAGGTGGACGCCACGTCGACGACCGGCAACAAGAAGGAGCTGCGCCAGCGCCACCTCTTCGAGGCGACCCTCGACATCGCCGAGGCTGGCGACTACACGCTGCTGCTCGACGTGGGGCAGAAGATGGCACGGCGACACAACCTCTGCATCGACGGCACGACGGTGATAGACCAGCAGAACATCTGGCTGCCACCCACCACCTCGGCCATCGTGCACCTCGGCAAGGGGCGTCACCGCCTCTCGGCAGAGCTGACGAAAGATGACCAGCCCACACTCTATTATAACAAGGTGACCGACACGACGACGATGCGCTCGCCCGTGGCCACGGCCGTAGACTACACCGTGTTCACCGGCTCCGCCGACGAGATCATCGCCGCCTACCGCGAGCTGACGGGCCCCTGCCCCGAGATGCCGAAGTGGGCACTGGGATACATCCACTGCCGCGAGCGGTTCCACTCGCAGCAGGAGATCCTCGCCACCGCCGACCGCTTCCGCCAGGAGCAGATGCCCGTGAGCATGCTCGTGCAAGACTGGCAGTGGTGGGGCAAGTACGGCTGGAACGCCATGCGCTTCGACGAAGACCACTACCCCGACCCGAAGGCCTTGACGGACAGCCTGCACCGCATGGACATCAGGCTGATGCTCAGCGTGTGGTCGAAGATCGACAAGACCTCGGAGGTGGGCCGGCAGATGGAGCGCGACGGCTACTACATCCCCGGCACCGACTGGATAGACTTCTTCAACCCTGACGCCGCTGCCGCCTACTGGAGGCACTTCAACGAACGGCTGGTGCCGCTGGGCATCGACGCCTGGTGGCAGGACGCCACCGAGCCCGAGAACGACGACCTGGCCGGCCGCACGGTGAACCGCGGGCGATGGACGGGCGAGCAGGTGCGCAACGTGTATCCGCTGCTGGTGAACAAGACGGTGTACGAGGGTCTCGTCGCCGCAGGCAAGGAGCCGATGATCCTCACCCGCTGCGGATTCCCCGGCATACAGCGCTACGGCTCGGCACTGTGGAGCGGCGACGTGGGTAACGACTGGGAGACCTTCCGCCGACAGATCACCGCCGGGCTCGGCGTGCAGGCCGCCGGCATACCCTGGTGGACCTACGACGCCGGCGGATTCTTCCGACCCGCCGACCAGTACACCGACACGGCCTACATCGAGCGGATGCTGCGCTGGATAGAGACGAGCGTGTATCTGCCGCTGATGCGCGTACACGGCTACATGAGCAACACCGAGCCCTGGAACTACGGCGACGAGGCGAAGCAGATCATCGCCGACTGCCTGAAGCGGCGCGAGCAGCTCAGACCCTACATCGAGCAGTGCGCCGAGCGCGTATCGAAAGAGGGATACACGCTGATGCGGCCACTTGTGTTCGACTTCCCCGACGACGAGGAGGCGCTCAGCCAGGAATGCGAGTACATGTTCGGCCCAGAACTGCTGGTGAGCCCCGTCACCGAGCCGGGCGTCACCACCTGGAAGACATACCTGCCCAGACAGCAGGGTGGCTGGACCGACATCCGCACAGGCAGGCACTACGACGGCGGACAGTACGTCACCACCGCCGTCGACAAGGCTCGCATACCGGTATTCAAGAGAACACTCTGAGCACACCGCCTGCTCCAATTACACTGACAAGACATAATACAAGACAAGATATGAAACAGATTTTCAAGTTATGCCTGATGGCAGCGGGGATACTGACGTGCCCGCTGGAGGCAGGCGCACAGCTGTCGGACAATCCCAGCAAGTTCTTAGGCAACATCACCACCAGGGGCACCGTGGAGGCCGGAGGCGGACTGCCGCAGTACTACACACTATGGAATCAGATCACATGCGAGAACGAGTCGAAGTGGGCCTCGGTGGAAGGCACGCGCGGCACCTTCAACTGGAGTGGCGCCGACAGGGCGTTCGACTACGCCCGCCAGCACGACTTCACCTACAAGTTCCACGCCCTGGTGTGGGGCTCGCAGTATCCCGGCTGGCTCGAGGCACTCACCCCCAAGGAGCGCTTTGGCGCCATCACCAACTGGTTCGACCACGCCAAGGCACAGTACGACACGCTGCCAATGATCGACGTGGTGAACGAGGCCATCGACAACCACCAGCCGGGCAACCCCATGATGAAGGAGAGCCTGGGCGGAGGCGGCAAGACTGGCTACGACTGGCTCATCAAAGCCTTCGAGATGGCCTACGAGCGGTGGCCGGGAGCCATCCTCATCTACAACGACTACAACTCGCTCTCGTGGGATGTAGACAAATACATCGACCTCGTGCGCACCCTGCGCGACGCCGGAGCACCCATCGACGCCTACGGCAACCAGGCGCACGACGTGTCGACCATCAGCGCCGCCAACCTGCAGAAAGCCCTCAACAAGCAGCAGGAGGCACTGAAGATGCCGATGTTCATCACCGAGCTCGACATCGACGTCGCCAGCGACAGCCAGCAGAAGAAACAGTACGAGACCATCTTCCCGCTGATGTGGGAGGCCGACTACTGTGCAGGCGTCACCCTCTGGGGCTACGTGTACGGCGCCACGTGGGTGAACAACTCGGGCCTCTACAAGAACGGCAAGGAGCGCCCCGCCATGACCTGGCTGAAGGAGTACATCGCCAGCGACAAGGCAAAGAGCGCCAAGGGCCCGTTCCCCGGCACGAAGAAAGAGGCATCGGTATATATCCGCCCGGCTGCCCTGAAGGTGGCCCTCGACGACGTGCTGCCCATCAAGGTTCGGGCGGCCATGGCCACGAAGACCATCGAGAAGGTAGACCTCTACGCCGACGAGGAACTCATAGCCACGATGACCGAGGCACCCTACGTCGCAGAATACACAGCCAGCTCGGCGGGTAAGAAGACACTGAAGGCCGTGGTGACCACGACCGACGGACAGACCTACGAACGACTCTCACAGATACAGGTGGCACGAGGCGAGAAGCGCGAGCCTTACAGCGAGAACATCCCCGAGCTGCCCGGCACCATCAGCGCCGAGGAGTACGACAAGGGACTCTCGGGCGTGGCCTACGCGAACATCGCCGTGACACGTGACAAGTTCACCACCACCGCCACCAGAGACGGGGCCTGGATGGAATACACCGTCAACGTGAAGGAAGACGGCCTCTACACGATGGAGGTAGAGGTAGCCGCAGCGAAGGCCGGCGGCATGCTGCACCTGGCAGAGTACACCCTCGACGGACTCACCTATCTCACCGACTTCACCGAGGTGCCGGCCACGGGCGGCAACACAGCCTTCAAGACCCTGCGCTGTCCGCTGAAGAAAGCGCTGACAGCCGGTCGCCACGTGCTGACACTGCTAGCAGACAAAGGCGGATTCTGCATCAAGAGCATCACCTTCAAGCCCGTACCTTCCTACAGCCTGCCATGCACCATCGAGGCCGAGGACTACGTGGCGGCCGAAGGGATGGTGATACAGTCGACGGCCGACGGCTACGCCCTTGGCAGCACCGCCGCAGGCAACTGGGCAGAGTACACCGTCGACGTCGCCCAACCCGGCAAATACTCGTATGAGGTGACGGCATCGTCAGAGACAGAGGGCACGAAGTTCTCCATGATGCTCACCGACAGCGAGGGCAACGAACGGTCGCTGGGCAGCGTCAGCGTGCCCCTGACGGGTAGCATGGACAGCTACGAGGTGAAGACGGGCAAGATCAGGAACAGCATCAGCGAGGGTCGCCAGACGCTGCGCATCACCGTCACCAGCGGCAGCTGCAACATCGACAAGCTGACGTTCGTCTCGACCGAGACAGGCATCGACGAGATCACGCGCGACGACGCCGATGACGCCCACGCCACCCGCTATAACCTCGCCGGACAGCAGGTGGACGCCAACTACAAAGGCATCGTGATCATCAACGGAAAGAAGGTGATGAGGTAGTTAACGGTTTATTGTTTACAGTTTATAGTTTATAGATATATGAGAAAGACTTTGCTCGCAATGATGATGATGACGGCTTCGATTCCCGGCGCCCAGGCTGCCGAAGAGCCGGATCCGGATTTCTACATCTACATCTGTTTCGGACAGTCGAACATGGAGGGCAATGCCCAATGGGAAGCCCAGGACGAGGGAAATGTGGATGAACGGTTCCAGATGTTGGCTACCTGTGATTTTGACAATCCAAAGCGCACGTTGGGCCACTGGTATAAGGCCGAGTGCCCTATCGTCAGCCCCGTGGGCAAACTGGGCCCTTCGGACTATTTCGGCCGTACGATGGTACAGGAACTGCCAGACAAGAAGATCGGCGTCATTGCCGTTGCTATGGGAGGCAGTCCCATCGAGATGTTCGACAAGGACCTGTATGAGCAGAAACTGAAAGAAAACCCCGGCGAGTGGTGGGCCCAGTTGGCCACCCGCTACTATGGCGGCAACCCCTACGGCCGCCTCATTGAGATGGGCAGGAAGGCCCAGCAGGCGGGTGTCATCAAGGGTATCCTGCTGCATCAGGGCGAGTCGAACAATGGAGACTCCAAATGGCCTGGCATGGTGAAGAAGATCTATCGCGACATGCTGCGTGACCTCGGCCTGAAGGCATCGGAGGTGCCCATCTTCGTCGGTGAGACGGAGTATGCAGAGATGGGTGGCGGCTGCTCGTGGCATAACACCGTGGTGGCAAAGATTCCTGAGGTGATTCCCACAGGTCATGTGGTTTCTGCCGAAGGTATTCCCGGCAACGGTACCGACCCCTGGCACTTCTCTGCTGCTGGCTATCGTACGCTGGGCCAGCGCTATGCCGAGGCAGTGCTCGACGTGATGAACCATCCTGAGGCCTATGCCAAGAACTGGATACCCGACCAGCAACTCACGGGTGGCATCTCCGACCTTGCCGGTAAGCCGTTCGCCATCGTCAACGAGGCGGAGGGCAAGGCCTTCTACTGCACGGGAGACATGAGGATGGCCTACGACAGTTATCAGACGGCCTTCGACATGGCAAACGAGGGTTTCCTCTTCAAGATAGGAAGAGTCGGTGCCATGCGCGGATTGCGCCTGCAGTCGCCCGATGGTGAGGAATACACCATCGGCGGAGCAACGGTCTATCTGAACACACAGGCAGAAACCGGCAATGGCTGCTTCTTCGACATCCTGAGCAGTCAGAAGGGCACCGATATTGCCAACGGTGCCGTATGGGATATCCAATATGTAGAGAACAAAGGCTGGACGCTGCTGAATAGAGGCACAGGCAAATACTTTAAGGACGCTGCTTCGCCCGCCATCAGTGACGAGCCAGTCTATTTCCAGTTCTGTACGCTGAAGGAAGACACGAGCACTGGCATTCAGCAGACCACGTTGAACAGGCAGGCAAAAAAGGCTGACAACAGAGTCTATAACCTCGCCGGACAGCAGGTGGATGCCAACTACAAAGGCATCGTGATCATCAACGGAAAGAAGGTACATCAAAAATAACAGATATGAAACGAACACTATTATCAACGATTCTACTGTGCGCAGCCACGTGGGTGACGGCACAGCCCGCGGGCGGCTTCGGAGGATTCCAGGCACCGCAAGTGAAACTGGAGACTTCGCAGGAGTGGAAAGACGTGAACTATGCCGGTGACAACCAGGCGTACCACACCTGCGACATCTATCTGCCCAAGAAGGAGGCAGAGCGCTATCCCGTGGTGATCCACATCTACGGCAGTGCATGGTTCAGCAACAGCAGCAAGGGCGCCGCCGACCTCGGCACCATCGTCAAGTCGCTGCTGGAGGCGGGCTACGCTGTAGTGTGCCCCAACCACCGCTCCAGCATGGACGCCAAGTGGCCTGCACAGATCCATGATATCCGTGCCGTGATCCGCTTCGTGCGCGGTGAGGCTGCGAAGTACAGGTTCGACACCTCGTTCATCGCCACCAGCGGGTTCTCCTCTGGCGGACATCTGTCGTCTACCGCTGCCACGACCAGTGGTCTGAAGCAGACGAAGGTGGGGACGGTGGACATCGACCTCGAGGGAACCGTGGGTAACCATCTCGGCGAGAGCAGTACGGTCAATGCCGCCTGCGACTGGAGCGGACCCGTAGACCTCACGGCGATGGACTGCGGCGAGCACATGACCATGGGTGACAACTCGCCGGAGGACGTGCTGCTCAACTCGAAACTCTCCAAGGAGCCAGACAAGTATCTCAGCCTGAGTGCGGTGAACTATATCGACCCCAACGATCCGCCCGTCATCATCTTCCACGGCGACAAGGACAATGTCGTGCCCAACTGCCAGGGCAAGAAGTTCTTTGAACTGCTGAAGGCTGCCGGAGTAAAGACAGAGGCCACGTTCCCCGCCGAGGGCGGTCACGGCGGACCTGCCATGTACACGGAGGAGAACCTGCAGAAGATGGTTCACTTCCTGGACAACGTACGACTGAAGCGTAACGGCAGCCTATGAGATCCGTCGTCGCCACACTTTTATGCCTGCTGAGTCCGTTGTTCGCAACGGCTCAGCAGATTGCTTCTCCCAATGGGCGTATCTCTACACAGACAGAGGGAGGAAGACTCGTCGTGACATACGAAGGGAAGCAGGCGCTTCTACTGGAGGACCTGCCATTTACCAATCAGGCCTTCACATTCGTCAGAGATGTGAAGGATGACTATCGGATGCTGACGGGTAAACGGCTCGTCTGCAGCAACGAGGCCAAAGAATATACGGCACCGTTAGAAGGCGGCACCACCATGGTGTTGCGCCTCTATAATGACGGCATTGCCTTCCGCTATGATCATACAGGAATGTGGAAGGGAGACGACCCCACGATCTTCCGCATCCCGGAGGGCACACGCCGATGGATGCAGCAGTGGACAGACGCCTATGAAGGGTTCTTCCCGCTGTCGACGACCTATCAGGTGGCACCCGTACCTTCGTTCAGCGGCATCTCGAAGAGCGAGGAGGGCTGGAACAACCGTTGGGGCTACCCTGTCCTGACAGAGCCTCACGACGGACTCTTCGTACTGATCTCCGAGGCCGACATCGAACGCGGACAGAGTGCCTCGTGCCTCTACAATGACAAGGAACTCTTTAAGGTTGTGCCCGCGGATCTCACCAAAGGGACAGGACCTGCCGTGAGCCACACCCCCTGGCGCGTGGCGATCATCGGCAGTCTCGCTGATGTCGTGGAGTCGACACTCGTCACTGATGTCAGCCACCCCAGCCAGATAGAAGACACAAGTTGGATACAGCCGGGCGTGGTATCGTGGATCTACTGGGCCTACAACCACGGCTCCAACGACTACGCTATCATCAAGAAGTATGTGGATATGGCCGCCACGCTCCATCTGCCCTACGTGCTGATTGATGCCGAGTGGGACCAGATGAGCCGCCTGCCCAGCAATGAGGGCAAGACCATCGAGGATGCCATCGCCTATGCCAAGGAGAAGGGTGTCAGGCCCATGATATGGTATAACTCCAGCGTGGGATGGGTGGATGGTGCCCCCACGCCCAAATACCGGCTGAACAAGCCTGAGGACAGAGAGAAGGAGTTCGCATGGTGCGAACGTCTTGGTGTGGCAGGTGTGAAGATCGACTTCTTCTCTGGCGACAATCAGATGAACATGGATTACTGCCTTGACCTGCTGGAGAGTGCGGCCCGCCATCATCTGCTGGTGAACTTCCACGGAGCCACCATCCCCCGCGGCTGGCAGCGCACGTGGCCGAACCTGATGAGTACGGAGGGTGTCTACGGCGCAGAGTGGTATAACAACGTGCCCACCTTCACGGCAAAGGCCGCCTCGCACAACGCTACCCTACCCTTCACCCGGAACGTCATCGGACCCATGGACTACACCCCCTGCGCCTTCAGCGACTCCCAGCATCCGCACATCACCACCCATGCCCACGAACTGGCACTGACCGTACTCTTCGAGAGCGGGCTGCAGCATCTGGCAGACAAGCCCGAGAGTTATCTGGCACAGCCACAAGAGGTGCAGGACTTTCTCAGCCGTCTGCCAGCCGTCTGGGATGAGACCCGTTTCGTGAGCGGCTATCCTGGTGAGAGTGTGGTCTTGGCTCGTCGCAGCGGCAGCACGTGGTATATCGCAGGCATCAATGGTACGGACGAAGAGAAGGATCTCGCCCTGCCATTAGAAAGTATTCTCTCACCCTCCCGCCTTCACGCCCCTTCAACTTCAGGAATCTCCGCCTTCCTGGATGACGGCGAGAGAGCCTGGAAGATACTGCCGGAAGTGTCGCAGATGCCGGCCTCTGTCACCTGCCGCCCACGAGGCGGATTCGTCTACATCGTGCGATAGGCGACTAAGGAGTCTGGCGCACGCCAAAGTCCTCGCGGTGGTCGGCGTTGATGGCGCGACTGGCCTTGCGGCTGTCGAATTGCGAGGGGCCGGTGATGAAGTCGGGCACGTTGAACGACAGGAAGCGGTCGCGGTAGAACCGTCGCGGGCTGCGCTGCGGCAGCATGAAAGGCTTGGCCACACGCCCCGCGGCATCGACATGACAGAAATAAGGCCGCGTGTAGAGACCGTCGTCGCGGCGGGAACTGAACACGAGCCAGCGGGAGTTCGTGCTCCAGTTGTGGAACGACTCCGTATCGCCAGAGTTCGCCTCAGCCATGGGGCGACTTTTTTGTGTAGAGAGGTCGAGCAACCAGAGTTCGGCCTCGTGGTGCCAGATGCTGAACTGCCCGTAGTCCGACAGGGTGTAGCACAGGAACCGGCCGTCGTAGGACGGACGCGGGAACGACACCGACTTATGCTGTGCGGCGGCATCGACGATGGTGTCGATACGGTTGCCGAAACGGCCTGTGGCAGGGTCGAAGTCGATACGGCAGAGGTTGTAGTGCAGGGAGTCGAGGTGCTGAGGGGTATCGGGGATGGCCCGGGCTGCACAGAAATAGATGGAGCGCCCGTCGGCAGAGAACACGGGATAGGTCTCGTAGACGCTCTCCTGCTTGAGCAGGGGCGACAGCAGCAGTTCGTTTTTCTCGACATCGTAGACCTGCAGGTCGGAGGCTTCGTCGAAGACCTCGATGCGGTTGCGGTCAGCGCTGTGGAACAGTTGGCTGGTCTTGTTGGAAGAATAGGCGATATATCGTCCTGACGGGTGCCAGTAGGGATAGACGCAGAGCCCGAGCGTCTGCGGGGTCTTGGTGTTGTAGGCGGTGATGGAGCCGTCGGCCTTGCTCAGCAGCGTGGCGCCGTGCTTGCCTCGGATGTGCAGGCTCATGTTTGCAGGGTCGCCGCGGTTGAAGCTATGACAGTTGACGCACCCCTCGAACTGCGTGTTCTCGATGAGGGCGCGCTCGTCGAAAGAGGAGAGGTCGCGCTCGTAGATTCCCATCTTGCTCCACACCTCATGGCCCGGGGCGATGAGACGGTAGCAGATGCCGTAGTCGATACTGTCGGCACTGACGTAGACAGGGAAGGGGCGGTAGGTGTGCCAGCCGTCGCCGTACTTGGCCGAGACGGTCACGCTGAGCGAGTCGCCACGGTTCTGGCTGAGCAACGCCTGCCAGTCGCCGAGGTCGAAGCCTGTCGTCTCCTCGCCCTGGCTGTGCAGTTCGTTTCCGTGACTGTCTGTGATGACGGCGTCGATAAGCAGTGCATCCTCGTCGGCCATGCAGAAGTTGAGCGGTGCGATGTTTGCGGGGATGGTGACACCCAGGTAGTCGGGATATATCTGCGGCTGGGTCTGCTCCTGCCGGGCATCGCTGACGGTCTCGCCGCCACAGGCAGCGAGGAGGATGAGTGAAAAGGCGATGAGGTGAAGAGGTGCGAGGCGTGAGACTACACCAAGGGTTGAGGATATGAGCATTTTCATTGTTGTTCTAATTGAGGTAAGAATTTGGTATATCGCTCGCGGTCGCCTGTCAGCATATAATAGGCAAGCAGATACTGACAGGCCAGACGGTTGGACTTGTTGCTCAGGTAGAGGCGCTCGAGCATCTCGGGAGTGACATGGTCGCTGAAGTAGAAGTCTTCCTTGTAGACCATCTGCCGCAGCCGTCCGTATTCGGGATGCCTAGCGATGGCCGCCTCGTCGCCCAGCAGCGGCAGCGTCTCATTGGCCCACTGGCTGTAGAAGAGTGTCTTCTGCAGGGCAGAGAGGTATTTGCGGGCCACCTCGTAGTTGCCATTGATGAGGTTGGTCTGAGCCAGTCGCTTGTAGCAGCGCCCACTCTTCTGGAAATCGAGGATGGCCTCCTGCGCCTCGAACACCGTGCGGTGGGCTATATTGATCATGCCCAGCTGGTAGAACGCTTCCGACGTAGGCAGCGGACTGATGGCATCGGTGCCCACGTCGGGGAGAAGGCCCAGGATACCGTTCTGGTTGTACTCGAACAGGTGGTCTACGAGCATGCCGTGCATGGCGAGCGCCAGGTTCTGCACCGTCACGCCGATCTGATTGTTGGGTTTCTCCGTCCTGATCGTCTCAAGGATGCGATTCCATTGCCCGTAGCGGGCCATGAAGTCGTAGTGCATCACCCGCTCGGCCTTGAAGTTGCTGTTCTTCCACACAAGCGTACCCATCATGACGGCCACCAGCGCAAACGACACGAGCGATGCAACAGGACGGACGGCGGCAGAGGCCGGACGGCGGCAGAGGCGTACAGCGATCGGGATGACGACGGCCGACAGTGCCGCTGCCCACAATAGCCAGGGCGTCTCGGTAGGATAGCGGTAGTAATGGGTGCCCAGCGTCATGCCGTCGGCAGGTACCCACAAGGGGCCCACCACCCAGTAGAGCGCTACGACGGCGACCACAGTCAGCAGGCGCTGAAGCCAGCCGGCAGGCCAGCGGGTCAGCAGGGCGACGACGGGCAGCGTGAGCAGCACCGCCCATACACCGCCCAGCAGCGCATTCTCGTCGAGCAGGAAGAGCCAGAGCAGGAAGGCGGGCACATAACTCAGGCCGTAGAGCCATCCCCGCCATTCAGACCCCGCGAAGGCATACAGCGTCAGCAACTGCACCAGCGCGAGCAGCACGCCGATGATGGCGGCTCCAACCCAGGCAAACAGGAAGAACTGCGTGCAGAACCGTCCCAGCAGGTCGGCCACGCCGCCTGGCACACTGACAATGTCCCACACATAACCGCTATCGAAGAGGAACAGCTGATACTGCTCCTGGTAATGCAGATGATGGGGATAGGCCAGCGCGAAGAAGAGCACTGCCGCCACGCAGAAGAAGAGCGAACATAAAGGGCGTAAATACTTCACTTCTACTATAAACTATAAACTCTAAACTATAAACTATAAACCACTATTTATCAAACACCTTGCTAAACTCATTGACGCTGATCCGCACAGGCTCGACCATGAACTCCGGACGATTATAACTCTTCAGCAGGAAGGTATGGATCTCGGGGTCTTCCTGCGGCATCATGAAGGCCTTCTGCACCTTCCCGTTGTTGAAATAGGCGAAATAGATGCGGCTGTAGTTGTCATCGTCGCGACGGCTGGCAAACATGATCCAATGCCCGTTGCTCGACCACGAGGGATAACTGTCAGAATAGCCCGCACTGTTCAAGGAGGTGAGATCGACGGGTGAGGCGGTATCCCACGTGAGGGCTGTGCCAGCATAACCCTCCAGCGGGATGCAGACGATGTCGGCATCATGGTGCCTGCTGTGGAAACAGCCGTACTGTCCCAGTGCGAACAGCAGATAACGGCCGTCGGGACTGACACGCGGTAGGGAGACACTCTTGTTGGCAGAGACGGCATCATACACCAGTTCCTCTTCGCCGAAGGCATGCGTCGCCAGGTCGAACGAACGTCTGACGAGATTGTATTGTATCTTAGAATAGGTGGTTCTGATATCCTTGCCTCGCATCTCCTCGGGCAGGGGCACGGACTTACAGTAATAGAGGTACTTGCCGTCGGGCGACCAGGTGGGATAGACCTCCAGCGTGGTGGTGTCGTTGCAGACGATGCTCACCGAATCGGTCTTCACGTCGTAGAGGATCATGTCGCTCGCCTCGTCGTAGACCTCAATCTTGTTGGGGTTGGCCGTGTGGAAGGCCTGTCGCGTGCGGCAGGCAGCGAAGGCAATCAGTTTTTCTGTGGGATGCCACGACGGATAGGCACCGCCAGAGATGGTATAGGGCCGCTTCAGGTTGACACGCGACACCTTGCTGTCGTCGACGATGACGGTGCCGGAATTAGAGAGGCGCACGTGGAAGAGCATGTTGTCGGTCTTGTAGTTCTGATAGCTGTGACAGTTGATGCACTGACCCTTCTCCCTGTCGTTCATGGTAATCTCGTTGTTGAAGATCTGCGTCTCCTCAAACGTGGTGAGGTTGCGCTGGGCAATCTCCATGTAGGTCCATGCGACATACGACGGCTCGATAAGGCGATACGACAGGTATTCATCGATAGGATCTTCGACTACATGTATCTCAAACGGACTATAAGACAGCCATTCGCCAGCTTTCTGCCCCCAAACCTCTACCTTGATGCTCTTACCCTTCGAAGCATCGAGCATCGTGTGCCAGTCAGACTCGGGTATCTGCACCTTCACGCCACAGCCGTATGTCTGCTGCTGGCCATCGGGTGTCGTAAGACGAGCTACGCATGTTTCGTATTCGTCAGCCGGAAGCATGAAGTTGAGTGGTGCGATATTACAAGGCACGGTGACATTGCAATAATCGGGGAAGATGGCTGGCAGACTCTTGGCTTCTTTGGATGAAGAAGGCACATCGGGGTGATTCCCGCACGATGACAAAAGCAGCATCACGGCTATAGCCAGAAGCTGGAAATAGGGGTATATAT
Organism: uncultured Prevotella sp.; assembly: GCA_946548085.1. GTDB lineage: Bacteria > Bacteroidota > Bacteroidia > Bacteroidales > Bacteroidaceae > Prevotella. The sequence goes on from CAMNPN010000004.1 coordinate 39,457, forward strand.
CTCTTTTCATTGTTTTCTTATGCATGAATATCGTTTCCAATCTTGCCATGTATATTCAGTGGCTTTCTGCCAAAGATGTTGTACCACCAGTAGGTGTCTCCAAATTCTTGACGCATATCCTCACCAACCTGTTCGACAGTCGCACCAGGCTTTGCGATTTTCTCCATGGTCGCCCAGAACTGCTTATAGCGCTCGAAAACAGATTGCTCGACAGGAAGCATCATTCGCTTTTCTTCCGGAGCCTTATCCATGAACAGGATATAAGCCTCCTGTGCATGCAGAGGGAATTCCTCGTCGAGGTGCAGCTTCACATAGTTCCGCAGCGAAGGCCAGAAGCGACGGGAGTCACAACGTAACATAGAGTAGAGTAGAGCCTGTTCCGAGGCCACTTTACTATCGGATTCATACCAGAGGCTGATGCCGTTGACAAGATAGCTCTCGCTGTCCTCGACACCGGTGAGCTCGTCGGTGTAGCATTTCTGAAGTGCCTTAATCTTATCCGAAACCGGAGCTGGTTGCCAGTTAGCGTATAACGGATGATGATGCAATATGGTCGTATAACGTTCTACCAGTTTCTGATCGCCGACAGCCAGTGCACAGCGGGCCAGCATCTTCAGGTAGAAGGGCGAGAAGCCTGCCTGTATGGCATTTTCGAAATTCAGACGGATCGCTTCATTCATCATGCCGTAGTTGTAATAGACCAAGGGCGATGCAATGTCCAAAAGGGTGACGTGGAGTGTATCGGGATTGGTAATGTTGACGGCATTGTTGCCCAGTTTGAACGAACGGTCGAGTAAGTCGCCTTCGTTCATCAGGGCGATGTTCTTGATGAATACCATCGTACTGGTAGGTTTCTTATTCTCTTCCGCTATCTGAAGCACAGCTTGCCAGTTGTCGTTGGATGCATAGCGCACCATGCGCATCTCGTCGATATAGTTTCGATCGTGGAACATGAGCGTACAGGTAAAGATGATACCTGCAGCGGCACAGAGCACTGGGACGAACCATTTGGCTAAATAACGCCCACAGATTGGAATGAACACAGAGACGGCTCCCAGCAGCCAGAACGGGATGGAGAGATGTTTGCTGGTGTCCATCGGGGTTTCAAAGCGTGGGAAACCTGCCATCACGACATCGTTGAGCCTCAGATTCGAATAGCATTGAGTATGCCAGATACTGGCGGTAAAGATGAGCAGGAATAGCCCCAGATATTCGCGCCAGGTCAATTTATCCGTAAATGCGAGACATAAAACGAACAGTAAAGCAAACCATCCCAGTATCGGGTAAATGCAAACGGCTATCAGATACCAGATCAAATGCCATTTGCGTGGGGTGCAACGTGCTGCCCACAAAAGCAACAGCATGACGAGATAACCTACGGACTGTGAGAACCAATAGCCTCTGATGGTGGAGATATAAATCCAATAGCCCAAATCGACAACAGAGGCCAGCAGACAGGCAACAGGCAAGAGCATCAGTGCAGAGGCACTTTCCTGTAACCGGAATGCTTTGGTACCCACATAGAATATGAGCGTCCAGATGATCATCATGATACTTGCACCTAAAGATGGCCTACAGCATAGCTGTGTGAGCCAGGCTCCCACATACTGCATCAAGCCAAAGGGCTTTGACATGAGTGTATGGAAGAAGGGTGTTCCGAAGATGAACTCGGAACGGTCTTGTGCCGTGTATAATACCTCTAAATTAATGTATAGTATATATATGACAAAGGAAATGAAAGCCAACAGGCTTACATAAAGGACGGCCTCAGATAGTTTGCTTTTATTTATCATTTTTTTTGCTATAAAAGGCTGGCTCAATCAATGAGCCAGCCTTATTAATAATTCTGTTTAGGAATGATTATTCCTCATAGTAAACAGACTTCAGCGTCATAGAACCACTGTAGAGCATGAGGTCGAGGTCACGGCCTTCACCACCCTTAGCGCACTCGTCAGCCAGTGTCTGAGTAATCTGAAGTTCATTCAGACCATCCACCCACTTCACGTGATCGTAATAGGTGTTACTCCACCAACCGTTCATGACCTTCAGGTCAAAGTCGGCAGTTACATCTGCAACGTCGAAGATCAGAGTCTTCAGACCGAAGTAAACATCATCGGGAATAGTGGGCAGGTGTGCACCCTCGGTAGAGCTGAAACGCATAGCAGCAGCATCCCATGCACCAGGCACGAAGGGAGGCTCGGTTTCTGCCTTTGCAGGATCACCATAGATGTAGTACTTCACCAGAGGATCGGTGATTTCCTGACAAGAAACGGGGTAATCAGCTGTCAGCACAGTGCCATCAGGGCAAAGAGCCGTCAGAGTAACGACATGGTCACCAAGCTTCATCTTCTTCCAAGCATAGTTACCGATAAGATCCTTACCACCAAGCGTCCACTTTGCGTTGACAGGTGCTGATGTCTGGCAGGTAATAACGTTACCATTCAGGCCGCTGGATGCCTTGTCCACAGTAACAGTGGACAAGGCCTTGAGCTCGTCAAGAGTGATGTGGCCTGCATTGCTGATATCCTCATGGATAGGATCACAGGCTGCGAAAGCGCATACTGCGACAACAAGCAATATAAATATCTTTTTCATTTTGTTTACTTATTAAATATTAATACAGAACTTTATATGTGTACTCTGCAGCAGATGCATTTTCATCCCATCCTGGGTTCTGCTGCATCTTACCGTTCATCAGAGTAATCTGAGCCTGAGGCTTCGGCAGGAAGCCGTTGGTATCAGCATAACGCTTTGCCCATGAACAAGTCATGTGAGCCATAGGAATCTTGGCACCCTTCTGACCATAGCATACAATCATCTTACCCTTCTGTGCTTCAAGAGCCTTAGCAGCGTAAGAGCTTTCGCCAGAGTTGATACCAGACCAACGACGCATATCGTTGAAACGAAGACCCTCTAATGCGAACTCCCAACGACGCTCATTCTGAAGAGCCTCCAGAGAGTATGAAGTTGTCAGAGGAACCTTTGCACGAGCCTGAACCTGGTTCATGTAAGAAACATCACCAGTAAGCTCAGAAAGCATCAGAAGAACATCAGCATAACGCATCAGGTAGTAATCCTCGAAGTGGTCACCCTGCTGTTTGTTATCCAGTGAACTGGATGAATAGCCCTCGCACTTTGACCACCATGAATCGTTGTCGGCAGCGCAAGCGTCGAGGTTGACATCGGCATACTTCTTAACAGCATAGCCAGACTCCTCGTTGTCATCCTTCTCGTAGGTATAGGCTTCAAGCTCATTCTCGAGGTCGATCAAAGTGCCGAGTTTACGTATATCTGTGTATTCGCCTTTTCTCTCAGCATCTGTCCAGTCATCCCAAAGGTTGCAAGAAGGAGTACCCTGACCCCAACCCTGGTTGAACGGATAAGTCTTGTCACGGCGACCATTATCATTGGTAGCACCATTACGAAGACCCCAGAAGCATGAGAGGTAGTTAGAATACATACGCGGGTTGTTGTATGTACCACCGATAGCCCACTTAGAGGCATTCATAAACTGAATCTGGAAAATCTCCTCCTTGTTACCATTACCCATACCGGGCTGGTCGAAGCAGTTTGCACGGTCCATGTCTGCGATGAAAGCGTAAGCATGGGTACCTTCTGCATTGCCAGTGCCATCTGCGTTATCATGTGCCTCATCCCACAGCAAGCTGTTAGAATACTGCCAGAGTGAGCGGAAGTCCGGAAGAAGTTCGTAACCACCAGTGGAAACGATGTCCTTCAAACCAGCAACAACGTCTGCCTGAGAAAGAGAACCACCAGAGCAACCTTCCTGCTCTACCAAAGTAATGGCAGGACCAGAACCAGTTGAAAGATCCTTGACACCCTTATAGAAGCCAGCCCAGAACATATATGCACGAGCAATGAAAGCCTCAGCAGCGAACTTGTCAGCATGACCAGAACCATTGGCTCTCTCGGGCTTCATCAGATTCTTAGCAGAAACAAAGTCTGAAATGATCTGGGGATAAATAGCATCCTCAGCACTTACCTGCTGCTGCATCTCGTCCGTAATGACGGTAGATGTAATCAGAGGTACATCTCCGTACAACTGGCTGAGCCACATGTAATAGAGTCCACGCATGAAGTAACCCTCACCAAGGAGCTGATTGCGCTGAGCCTTCTGAGCGTCAGTCCAAACCACGTTATCAATGGTCTCAATCTGGTTGTTAGCGCGTGAGATACCACCATACAGAAGGATGAAATCCTGCTCATACTGGTTTGAGCTAGCCGTTGTGAAGTGATGCAGAGACTTAGCCACATTATCCTGCAGACCACCACTTCCGTAACAGTCGTCAGACATCAATGACCACCAATAGAAAGGATTGTTCAAAATACCACTTTGGTCTCCGCCACCCAGTGTATTCATGATACTATAGGTAGCTGCATTCAACGCCTCTACATCACCAGGCTTACCAGGGAATGTAGCAGCTGTCAGATCTGTAACACGCGGATCAGTGTCCAGCATATCGTTACAAGCTGTAAACACAGTTGCTGTTGAAACAACTAATGCTGATAAAATATATTTCTTCATATTAATTATCAATTTTCAATTTTCAATTAGAACTTGATGCTTGCACCAACCAAATATGTACGAGATGGCGGGTAGAGACCCAGGTCGATACCAGATGCCCAACCACTACCACCTGCAGAGTTACCTACCTCAGGATCGAGGCCGGTGTAACCAGTGAAGGTCATGAGGTTCTGAGCCTGCACATAGAAGCGGAGCTGCTGGAACGGGCAACCCTTCCAAATGTTCTTGAAGTCGTAACCGAGAGTTACAGTCTTGATCTTGAAGTAGTCTGCATCCTCCATGTAACGGTTAGATACCCAGTTGGTATTCTCACTACCAGTACTTGAAATACGTGGCTGGCTGTTTGAAGTACCCTCACCATACCAACGGTTCAGGATGGTGGTATCGTAGTTCTGATAAGGAGCATCAGAGAATGAACGGTAAGAACGCATGATCTGCATGCCGAATGCACCGGCACCGTTGATAGCGAAGTCAAAGCCCTTATAGCCGAGACCAAGGTTTACACCAAGCATCACGTCCGGGTTAGGATTACCAATCTCATGACGGTCGGTTGTAGCACCTTCTGCGTAGGTAATCACACCATCACCATTCCAGTCATCCCAGATGCAGTCACCAGGCTGTGCGTTATCAAGAACGGCCTTGCCTGCCTGACGTGCAGCGTCGATCTGCTCCTGATTCTGCCAGATGCCGCTGTAAGACATACCGAAGAAGTAACCGATAGGCTTGCCTTCCTCTGCACGGTAGCAATATTCAGTACCCTGTGAGAGAACGCCGCTAGGACCATTGATATAGTGGTTGTCATTAGCGATACGGGTTACCTCGTTCTTGTTGGTAGCAAAGTTCACACCAATGTTATAGCTGAAGTCCTTGCCAATTCTGTCGTTCCAGGTGAGGGCAATCTCAATACCAGTGTTCTTTACGTCACCACCATTGATGGCAGCAGGATTGGTACCATAGATAGCCAGCAGGTTACCGCCGATCAGCCAGTCCTTAGTGGTCTTCTTATACCAGTCGAAGTTCAAGCCCAGACGGCTGTTGAGGAAGAGAGCGTCGAAACCGAAGTCGAGCTGCTCAGAGGTCTCCCAAGTGAGGTCGGGGTTAGGCACGATGTTTGCGTAAGCACCAACATTCGGGGTACCTGCAACAGAAGTGGCCAAATCGGAAGCGAACTTATAACCGCTGTCGTATGCCTCGCCTGACAGAGCGATGGTAGCCAGATACTGGTACTTATTGATAGAGCAGTTACCGTTCTGACCCCAAGAAGCACGAAGCTTGAAGAAGTCGAGCCAGCTCTTGGTGCCCTCCATGAACTTCTCGTTAGAAACTACCCAACCTGCAGATACAGAGGGGAAGAAGCCCCAACGCTTACCATCGGTAAAGATACTTGAACCATCATAACGCATGGTAACAGTTGCCATATAGGTCTCGTTCCAGTCCCAAGTCAAACGACCGAACCAAGAAGCGAGGTATTCCTCATCATTGATACCACCAGTCAAAGTTGCATCGGTAGCGTTGACCAGTTTGACGTTTGAAAGGTATGCAGAATCCCAACCCTTCAGAGTTGCGAGCTGGTCGCCATAATTAACCTTGTTGGATCCACCCATGTTCTGACTCCAAGCAGTGCTCTGGAATGTCTGACCAACCATGGCACTGATCTTGTGACCAGAAATGATGGGGAGATCGTAAGTCAGAGTGTTTTCAACTGACCATCCTGTATTCAAGGAAGCGCTCTGGTTAACACTATAGATAGGAGATGTTGCATTACCATAACCAGAAGAACGTGGTTCATTGTAGTTACGATATGCATTGGCGCCCCACCAATAGTTGAACTGAGAACGGAATCTCAGGCCCTTGATAGGCTGAATAGTCATGAAAGCAGTAGCGCTTGCATTAATGCTGCGGCTCTCTGCCATAGAGTTGAAGCCACCCTTCTCGAGGTTCTCCCAGGGGTTGCTGAACAAAGAAGCATTCCAACCCTGACCATACTTAACATTACCATCAAAGTCCTGATAGTAATAGATGTCACCATTGTCAGCGTACTGCGGTACGAGCGGGCAAGTCTGGAGCAAGCTGTGGATGTAGCTCCAATACATACCGTCCTCAGCCAGGTCGTGGTTCTTGTTATAACCAATAGAGATGTTCTCACCGATGGTGATAGCATCGAAGTCCTTAGCCTTCAGAAGCACATGGTCGCTGTTGATACGGATAGTGTGACGCTTGTAGTAAGAAGCTCTGTCTGCACCCATGATACCTTCGTTGCCGGTATAGGTGTAAGACATAGCAAACTTAGAACGATCAGTACCACCAGTCAGAGTCACTGAATGATTCTGCTGCTGAGCATTCTTGTTTTCGAATGCACCCCACCAGTCAGTACCTTCCCAACCGTTATTGACCTTTGCAAGGATGTCGGCAGGAGCATAGCCAGCCCAATCCATCTTCTGGCCAGAGGTGTTGAAAGTGTACTCGTCGATGATTGTCATATACTGCTGAGCATTGAGAAGCTGTGGGCGCTTGTAGGCGTTAGACCAACCCATAGCACCATTGTAGCTGAGCTCAATCTTACCAGCCTTACCCTGCTTGGTAGTAACCAGGATCACACCGTTAGCAGCACGGGCACCGTAGATGGCTGCAGAGGCAGCATCCTTCAGCACGTCGATGCTCTCAATGTCGTTCGGGTTAATGCCGTCAAGGTTACCGCCTGCTACACCGTCAATAACGTACAGAGGAGTAGAGTTACCGGTAGTACCAATACCACGGATGTAAACCTTATAACCTTTACCAGGCTGTGAAGAACTCTGGGTAATTTGTACACCAGGCGTGCTTGACTGCATAGCTTCGAGAGCGTTGGTGGTGTTCAGTTTGGCGATCTCATCACCCTTCACCTGAACAGTGGCACCAGTCACGAGCTTCTTCTTCATCGTACCGTAACCTACCACCACCACTTCATCAAGAACAGAGTCGTCTTCGCTCAGCGTGATGTTGAAGGAAGACTGATTACCGACCTTAATTTCCTGAGTTTCATAGCCGACGTACGAAATAACGATCGTAGCGTCTGGGCTGACATTGAGAGTAAAGTTTCCGTCGAAATCGGTAATGACACCGTTTCCGGTCTTACCTTTCTCAACTACGCTGGCTCCGATGACGGGGCCCTGTGCATCGACTACAGTACCTGTAATCTTCTTCGTTGCCTGCTGGACCTCCTGAGGAGCTCTTGCGGCATTGGCATTTGACGAGTAGCCCAGACCCAGAAGCGTCAAGGCACCCATCAGCAGCGCTGTCTTTCTAAATTTTCGATTCATACTTTAAGTATTTACTATAGATTAATTGGTTTAAACTATCACCTTTAGTCTTGTGAAGCACAAGTGTTCGATTTGCCTCATTGTTTCCGCTTCACTGGCGAGGCTCTGCATCCACGCTCAGGGCGGCGACAGGCTGAACACAAACTGCGTCTTGAGCAGCACGAAGTGTGACTTGAATTTCCACATACATTTAATTAGTTAATTGTTATAAAAATGATTAGCTGATATTTATTCTGTTCTCTGCGTCAGGCGCCGTTCTCACGGCCAGCCATCCGCATTTCGGTGCAAAGATATTACATTTTCTATTTAAAAACTTTGCAATTTGTAACATATAGTTTGCGGAATTGTGTTTCTGTTAAAAATGTTACTTTTCGTAAAGTTTCTGATACGTTTGATAAACTTTTTGTTTAAACCTTATAAAGCTGAAAGGCTACACAGCAGACGAAACGACAAAATAAAGGAACAGGCACCAAACCCTTTCTCCTACCCCAACGTGACCCCAAACAATTCTATCGCAGGCTTATGTACTCTTACGATACCCCCGACTTTACGTCGAAGCCCGTAGACACCAATCCGCCTCACATGATGCATCAGCTCATGCAGGGGAACCGCATTTCTACGAACATTTCAGAATAGCACTCCAGTTTCATGATTCGTGTCCAGCTCATCGTGTCCATCTCCTCTGGGCCCGGAAGGATATTTTCACGCGCTGCGCTTCATTTCCATGAATCGTGCTACAAAGGTACGAATATTTTTGAAATCCTGCAAGCATTTCAGCTTTCCGATTCAAGTTGTTTCAAGTTCTTTCGAGTTATTTCAAATTGTTTCATCTTTTGCCAAATTATTTGCGCTTTTTCTTTGGTCGTTTCACGTAAATTTTGTACCTTTGCACTAACATAAGGTTAGTGCGATTGCGGGCTGCGGCTCAGCATATCTCGAGAGGGTCTTGAATAACAGCGGGACGGTTCTTCTGTTATCGAAATGTATGATAACAAAAGAACCGTCCTGCTGTTAGCACTTTGAAAGTAATTGATATGTACGACAAAGGTAATGATTCTCAAATAGCAGAGCAATGACAGAACTGGAACAAAGACACAACATGACTGACCGAGCACGGTGTGCTGCCTTAATTATTATTTATTAATTAATTATTTGCCCATAAGGGCAAATATAATTATAATTATTAATAATAACACGCGCGAGAAAATGAAAACCGACGCGCTTTTCGGCCATACCTTCAACGCTATCAGGTCGAAGTTGCTATAAAATGCTCTGCAGGAGTTTTAGTTCGTCAGGGATAGGGGTTTATGCAGTAAGGAATGCCAAGTCATGCAGTTGCTGATAGGACTTTATCCCTATAAAGTATGGCAGTTTACTGCGTAAGGTCCTATCCCTGACAGTGTCATCGCCTATTCCTTACACCCTTAACAGGCGGGGTATCTTTATTATCCTTTATCTCCGAGAATCACAAATACTGTTTACGATTTACAGTTTTACAGTCTACCGTAAAAGATTGTGGGATTTTGCTTTGGTGTTCTCGCATTTTATTTGTAACTTTGCACTGTCAAAGCGACAAGACTCGAACGATAGACGCTACACAGAATGGATAATATCATCATCGCATCAGAAAGACATACGCCACGGGGTCTGGCGCGGCTGGCAGCGGCCGCAGCCCTGCTCATCGTGCTGCTGGCGACACCCGCCCGCGCCCAGGAGCAGACCGCCGGCACCTTCGCCAGGGAATATACCGAGGAGAAGCCCCTCATCTACGAAGGCGTGTGGGACCTGTGGCCTTACGCGTTTCTTAATGATAAGGGCGAGCCAGAGGGCTACAACGTAGACCTGATCCGCCTCGTCATGAAGCGATTGAACATACCTTATGTAATTAAGCTTAAATCTTCGGAGGAAGCCTTCAACGACCTGAAGAGCGGTAAGAGCGACTTAACGCTTGCGCTCGCCGTGGGATACCATGACGAATACGGGCTCTACGGAAAGAATGCGGTGACGCTGTTCACGCAAAGCGTGGTCACCCCGAAATCGAAGCCCGTGGAGATCAAGACCTTCAGAGACTTGGGAAAGCCGGGGCTGAAGGTGATCGTGAACCACACCTCGATGTGCTACCACTTGATGAAAGACTACGGATGGGAGGAGAACGCCATCCCGGAGAAGGACATCCGCGAGGTGATCCAGCGGGTGAGTGCGAAGGAGGAGGGGCAGATCGTGTGGAACACGCTGACGCTGAAGTGGCTCATGCACCGCTACCTTATCGACAACCTGCAGCTGACCCCGGTGAACATGCCGCACGGCGAATACAAGTTCATGTCGCACGACCAGCATCTGCTCGACCTGCTCGACGAGGAGCTGGTGAAGATGAACGCCACGGACGAGCTGAAGCCCCTGCAGGACAAGTGGTTCTATCCGGAGCGCCTGCAAAACAGGGACGTGACGCCCCGGTGGATGATCTATACAAGTATTGCCGCAGGTATCGTGCTACTTATCGCACTCGTCTACCTCGTGAGCTATCGCCTTCAGAACAGCAAGCTTACGCGCATTAACAGGCGTAAAAACCAGCGGTTGTCGCTGGTGCTGCAGACCAGTCAGGTGCGCATGTGGACCTACGACATCAAGAGCCACGAGTTCGCCTGGCGCAATGAGAGCGGACAGGTGGCCTGCACCTACTCCACAGAGGAGTTCTCCCAGCGCTACAGCGCCGCCGACTTCGCCAAGCTAAAAGAGGCGCTCGAAAAGCTGTCCACCTCTAAAGACCCCACCACCGTCATCACCTTGAACCTTAGGGCTCAGGACCCCGACGATGGCCAGGACAGGCTTCGCGACTACGTGATAGTGCTCTCGGTTCTGCGACGAGACAAGAACGGCAGACCCGCCGTCATCATCGGCACGAAGAAGGACGTCACCCAGGAGCGCAGCCGTCAGCGCGCCGAAGAGGAGCGCACACTACGCTTCTGGAGCATATTCCATACACCTGTCGTCGGCATCATGTTTTTCGACAGCAAAGGGCGCCTGACAAAAATCAACCAGAAGGCCTGCGATATCTACCAGTGCGAGGAAGACATGATCCTCGCAGAGCGGCCTCATCTCTCTGACTTCGTCGACATCGGCGAACTAAGCCTTCAGGATACAAACGGTTATCACGCCTCGATGGCGCTCGACTCCGACAGCACGGCCTGCGGGCGGCACAAGGTAAGGAGTATCCACCGCACAGGCAACCGAAACCTGAAGTTCCGGCTGATGACTACCAACGATGACAACGGACAGTTTCAAGGCGTCTTTGCCATCATACACGACGTGTCGGAGACGGTCAAAGGCATTGCCCAGTGCCAGGTGGAGCAGCATCGGCTCGACGAAGTGAGAAGCGTGCTGCGGCAGTATAACGCCGACATCGACAACGTGCTCCATGAGAGCGACCTCCGCCTGGCAACCTATTCACCTGCCACGCACACACTCACCATATACCGTAGCGTCGGCACTGTTCAACACGCCATGACCCAGGCACGCTGCATGACCCTCGTCGACGACTCCTCAAAGCGACTCGCCATGCGCATGCTCAACGAGATGGATAACCGCGAAAAGAAGGACGTCAAAGCCGACATCCTCACCACGCTGCGCATCAGAGGCAGGAAGCAGCTGGCCCTCCAGTTCCGCATGATGCCCCTCTACGACAAGCACGGACAGGTGGTGGAATATCTCGGCCTGCTGTGCGACATCAGCGAGCTGCGCAATATCCGTAAACAACTGGAGATCCAGACCGCGAAAGTACAGGAGGTAGAGCATGCGAAGAATCAGTTCGTGAAAAACATGATTCAAGAAATACGCACGCCCATGGACACGGTCGTGAACTACGTGGAACGTTTCGACCCAGACGGGCCGACCCCCGAAGAGAGCACCCTCTGCGAGGGTATCCTCAGCAATGCCGACTATCTGCTGCATCTCATCGACAACATCCTCTATCTGTCACGCCTCCAAGCCAAGATGGTCGAGATTAACCGCAGGCCGTGCAATTTCGCGGAGATCTTCAAGGATCAGTGCGAGGCAGGATGGATGAAATTTCAGAACGAGTCGACGCACTACATTGTTGAGAATCCTTACGAGCAACTCGTGGTAGATATCGATGCAGAGAATCTTGGACAAGTGATCAGACAGGTGACCTCCAACGCAGCCCAACATACGAAGAGGGGCGTCGTCAAGGCACGATACGACTATATCGGCCGCCGTCTTGTCATCTCCATCGACGATACGGGTGAAGGCATGTCACCGGAACTCACCGCCCGGCTGAACGACAAGCAATCGGCCTCTCAGGACACAAAGGGCCTGGGCCTTGCCATCACCAAGGAGCTTATCGAGCAGATGGGTGGTACTGTTGAGATCAGTTCAGAACTCGGCTCCGGCACCACCGTGTACATCATGCTGCCCTGCCACGCATCGGCCATCAAACGTAAAAAACTCCTTTAGACCTATGAAGAGAATCTCAACAATACTCATCATGCTTTCCGCCTCGGCGATCATGACGTTCGCCCAGACGCTGAGCGAGAGATACAATGCCAAGCATCCCTTAGTGGTGGTTTGCGACTGGGACAAACCGCCCTATGAGTTCCTAAACGACAAGGGTGAGCCTGCCGGCAAGAACATCGACCTGATGCGGGCAATAGCCAAGGAGCTCAACATCCCCGTCAAATTTGTCATGAAGGAGTGGAGCATCGCACTAAAGACATTTGAGCGAGGCGATGCAGACATTATCATTGCCAATGGCCGCCGCTACCGCAAGGAGCCTTTTGTCGTGTCTGAGAATATTGTGAATTACTACCGCATCCGCGTGGTCACGCTCGCTGACGATTCTACGGAACTGGTCACCATGAGACAACTGGAACAGGAGGGAGCTGTATTCAAGACTGGCGACTACTCTGCACACTACTTCATCGAAAACGATTCTGCCAATATCAAGAAAATAGAATACCAGACACCAAAGATTGCCCTTATGGGCATCATCCACGGCGACTACAAATACTTTGTCTGGGGCGAGGAGCCTCTAAAGTGGAAGATCAAGGAACTTAACCTCGAAGGACTGACCCTCAACGATGTAGGCATCCCCATCTCCGAGATTCACTTCATCGGCCGCGACCGTCAGCTGATCGAAGAGATCGACGACCAGTACTCACGACTGAAGCAGCGCGGTGACGTGGCCGTCATCCAAGACCGCTGGCTTCACCCGGAGACGATTGTGAAGCAGTCAGACTACTCCTGGGTATATATCTCCCTCGCCATCCTTGCCCTCGCTGCCATCCTGTGGCTCTTCAGCCGTCTGGCGCGCCGTCACGTCATCAGTGCCACCCGCGCTTCGAGGGAACTCAATGAGATGATGTCGCAAGCCCTTCACATGGGCAACTTCACCGTCATGGAGTACGACATCGCCCACGACCTTCTCAGAAACCGCTACGGACATGTCTTACCCGACGAAGGACTGACGCTTGAAGAATTCACATCGCGCATCCACCCCGACCAGCAAGAAGAATTCCGCCAGAAGGTGCGCAGTCTGCTTGACGGCCGCGAGCGACACTTCGAACTCAACAAACGATGGAATGCCGGCACCATCGAAGAACCGAAATGGCTTACCTTCAACGGGCATGCCATCAGCGAGCTCAACGAAGACGGGCAGCCAGCCTATATCGTCAATGCCATACACGACGTGACCCAGGAGATGGAGGAAGACCGGGCGGCACGCAACCTCGTACATCAATACCAAGTGCTCGCCAACCTGCCATTCGTCGCCATCTCTTTCTACGACAAGGACGGGCGCCTCATCACCCTCAACGATGCCATGCGCGAACTCTGCGGCATGACAAGAGACGACAACGCGAAACGCTTCTGGGAGAACGTCAGCATATTCGACACGCCTATCTTCAGAGGTGTCTACAGCAAAGAGTCACGCGACAACATCCTCTTTTGTCAGCACATGGTGTATCCGGATTTTGGCATCGACCGCTACATAGAGGCCAGCATCATGCCCCTTATCAATGCCGAAGGTGAGATCGTCAACTACTTTTGTACTGCCTTCGATATTTCCGAGGCCAGACAGAACAGCCTCACGCTCCGGCAACTCCAGCGGACCTGCAAAGAGACGCAAGAAGAGATCGATCTGCAGTTCGACCGTCTGAAATACCTGCTTACCAACAGCGAGCGTTTCATCATACGTAGCAACATCGAGCATGAGCAGATCTCATTCTACCAGACCCCTGACAAACCCTTAGTGATACACACTTTCTCCGGCTTCCAGCGCGTCATCGCACCAGAGGAGCGTCAGCCTATGATGGATATCCTCTACGACACTAAGACCCGGGAACCACATACGTGTACTATCCACACTGTCCAGCCTACCATCGCCAAGCCAGGAGCCGTCTATAACATCACCCTGAACCCAGTCTACGACAAGCAAGGTACTATCATCGGCCACGAGGGAATCACCAACAACATCTCCACACTCGTTAACACCCGTCAGCGCCTGGCAGACGAGACACGCCTGGCAGAAGACAGCTACCGCATGAAGAGCGCCTTCATGGCCTCGATGACGCACGAGCTGCGGACTCCCCTGAATGCCATTGTCGGCTTCACCAGCGTCATAGAAGCGCTCAGCGACTCGCCCGAGCGTGGAGAATATGTTCGTATCGTCCGTAACTCCAGCGACATGCTGCAGCGCCTCATCAACGACATCATCGAAGCCTCTACCATCACTGACGGCAATATCGCCATCGAACCAAGCGACGTAGACTTTGCACAACACTTCGACGACATCTGCATCACGCTGGCGCAACGTGTACAAAATCCTAATGTGGAATTCTTGAAAGACAGTCCTTGCAAGCATCTCTATATCGCCCTCGACATAGCCCGTATCCAGCAAGTGCTCACCAACTTTGTCACCAACGCCGTTAAATTCACTACAGAGGGACACATACGGCTGGGCTACCGCTACGAGGAAGAAAAAGGCGGGTTATACCTCTACTGCGAGGATACAGGCGCAGGCATCCCCCGCGACAAGCAAGCCATCGTATTTGACCGCTTTGTCAAACTTGACGAGTTCGTACAGGGTACAGGCATGGGTCTTGCTATCTCGAAGAGCATCATCGAGCGCTGTGGCGGCGAGATTGGCGTCCACAGCGACGGTGCTGGTCATGGTTCCACCTTCTGGGCTTTTATACCCTGCTCACAGAAGATGGCTACGACCCGCGATGCTTGTCAAACTTGTGAAGAAAGAAGTTGAAGGCCTCGAGTCCGGCGAGCACAAGCACAGTGGCAGCGGTGGCAAGGGCATACATACCGCCACCACAGGCGAGACCTATGGCAGCCACCACCCACACACCAGCGGCAGTGGTGAGTCCACGCACTACGTTCTCACTTTTATGGAAGATGATCGTTCCGGCACCGATAAAGCCAATACCCGAAACGACCTGAGCAGCCACACGCGACACGTCCCAGCGATGTTCTGGCGTATGCATCGCTCCCTCAAAACCATAGGCTGAAACAATCATAAACAGAGCCGAGCCCAGTGCTACAAGGAAATGTGTACGAAAGCCTGCCTCCTTGGCGCGATACTCACGTTCCAAACCAATCACACCGCCCAGAAGGGCGGCAACGAAGATACGGAGCACGAACTCCCATGTCATACTGTCTATCATAACTCTTATAGTATTTTCTTGTAACAACGACGGCGACGATATACCGTGGAGTCGAGGTACTGCCACTGCGAAAGCACCCCTTCGTTGGTTTCCATCATCGGTCCTGTCTCAGCCCATTTAAACCCGTAGCGCTGGAACTGACGAATGAGGTCGTCGAAGATAAGTCCGTTGGCACCCTTGGCCCTGTATTCCGGCAGAACGCCTATGAGTAGCAGGTCTACCGTATCCGTCTTGTGCCACTTCAGGATCTTCAGCAGATGCCACCACCCGAAGGGAAAGAGCCTTCCGTCGTTTGTCTTCTGCAAGGCCTTTGAAAACGAAGGGAAGGTGATGCCGAAACCCACAAGCTTGTCATGGTCGTTGGTATCAACGATACCTGTGACGAGGTTCAGGTCTGCTATCTTAATATAGTCGCTCACGAGCTTGTCTATCTGGCGGTCGGAGAGCTGGCAGAAGCCATACAGATCTTTATAGGTGGCGTTAAGCAGATGGAATATCTCATGCGCACGTCCCTCCTTCATCAGTTCATGCCGCGTAAACTTATGCACACGGAGGTTATAACGACGGCGCACCATCTCCGTGACCTTGGCAAACTTCTCTGGTACCACCTCTGGCACCCGCACACGCACCTCTACCCAGTCATTGGCCTTTTCAAAACTGTTCAGGCGCTCGATATGCTGGGGATAGTAAGCGTAGTTATAAATGATATACATCGAGGCGAGTTTGTCGAAGCCATCTACAAGCATGCCTTCCCGATCGGTGTCGATAAAGCCCATTGGCCCGATCATTTCCGTCATGCCGCGCTCACGCCCCCACTCTTCTACCGTATGGAGCAGAGCCTCCGACACCTCGGGATCATCCACAAAGTCAAACCACCCAAAGCGCACCTGTTTCGTCTTCCACCGTTCGTTAGCCCTATTATTAATAATGGCAGCTACTCGCCCCACGACCTTACCTTTGTCAATAGCCATGAAACAATCCGCCTCACAATATTCAAACGAAGGGTTCTTCTTTTTATCGAGCGTATCCATCTCATCAAAAAAGAGGAAAGGCACAGCACAATCACAGTCTCTGTACAGATCGTAATAGAACTGCACGAACTGCTTCATCTCCTCCCGGGTGTTCACCTTCTTTATTTCCATTTCTCCTACAGGAACTATCTTATTGGCTGCAAAGATACGTCAAAACCACGAGAATACAAAGAAAGAGCGCAAAAATTTGCTTTTATTAATTAGGAGAGCGCCTCAGAGTGCCTCGACGTATTCGTAAAGACGTTTATAGAACGGATGGCGCGTCATGGTCGACGCATCGCCGAGGATGATGAGTTTCATACGGGCACGGGTGATGGCGACATTCATGCGCCGCAAGTCGCGCAGAAAGCCTATCTGCCCTTCATCATTGGCACGTACGAGGGAGATGAGTATGATGTCGCGCTCCTGTCCCTGGAACCCGTCGACGGTGTTCACGCTGATCAGATGGCGATAGGGTTTTGCCCACTCTTTCTTCTTCAGCTGGTGACGCAGATACTGCACCTGTGCCCGATAAGGCGAGATGATACCCACGTCGAGTCGTTCGTCAAGGATGCGCTCCTTGCCAATCTTCTTGAAGTAGTTCTCCAGCACCATCAACGTGAGTTCGGCCTCAGCCTTGTTAATACGTCCAAAGGATTCACCAACGAATTCCTCCTTGAACATCAAGGAGTGTGGAGGGAGCTTACTCGTATCCACCCACGTCATGGGGATATCGAGATCAAGGATGGAACGATATTTCACCTCAGGGGCACTCTCCACCTGGTTGCCGTAGAACCAGTCGCTGCTGAAACGCATAATCTCCTCGTTCATCCTGTACTGCATCCTAAGCAGTGTCACCACCTCGGGTTTGTTCTCCACGATGCGTTCCATGAGGGTCTTTCCCAGACCTGCCTTCAAGGCGGCAAAACTTTTCACCGTGGGTGGCAGCTGACAGTGGTCGCCGGCAAGGATCACGCGGCTCACCCTCCTGATGGGTATCCAGCAGGCGGCCTCCAATGCTTGGGCTGCCTCGTCAATAAACAAGGTGCCGAATTTCTGTCCCTCGAGCAGTCGACTTGCAGATCCCACAAGGGTACAGGCGATAACGCGGGCCTCTCCGAAAAGCTGGGCATTGATACGTATCTCCAGTTCCGTAGCACGCTCCTTCAGCCGCTCCAGCTTCTGATGATACTTCTCGTCCCCACGTTTGCGATGGGCACGCAACTCGCGGATCGCCTTGCGGATGCTCCACAGCAGTTCGTAATCGGGATGCGCCTCGAAGCGCCGCTCATAAGTGAACGAGAGCATCTTGTCATTCACGCGCGTAGGATTACCTATTCTTAATACGTTGATGCCCCGGTCCACGAGCTTCTCCGATATCCAGTCCACAGCCATGTTACTCTGCGCACAGACCAGCACCTGGTTCTCTCGCCGCAGCGTCTCATAGATTGCCTCTACGAGGGTGGTGGTTTTCCCCGTACCTGGCGGTCCGTGTACGATGGCCACATCCTTCGCCCGCAACACCTTATTGACGGCATCCTCCTGCGTACGATTAAGATAAGGGAAGCGCAGGGGCGCAAAGCTGAAGGTCTCAGCCTGCTGGTGAGAGTAGAAGAGGTCACGCAGATATCCCAGTCGGCCCTTGGCCTTGATCACTCTGTCGAGGGCGTCGAACATTGTCCGATAACTCGTTTCGTCGAAAGAGAGCTGGATGCCTACGCTCTCTGCTGACTGCACGTCGATGAGCTGCCCATTGTCTGGCACCGCCACCACCATCCTGTCACCATCAACGTAGCTCACGGTAGCAGTGAAGGGGAAGTAATGGATTGTCGGATTCCCCTGTGGATTCCGATTACTCTGACTGGTGAAAAACAGCACAGGCTTGCCAAACTCGAAGTTATGCTCTATCTCCTCGTCGCCCTGACGATGCAACTCTACCACAAACTGATTCAGCGAGTTGTAGTAGCTCTTCCCCATCTTCACAGGCCACCAGGCATCACCACGTTTCACCTTCCGCTGCAGCCCCATCTCCTCTGTCTGCTTGCGGAAGGTCTCCTTCTCGGCCGCATACTCCATCTGGAGCAACAACCGTTGCTGTTGTAACGCCAAAACAGGCGAACTCTGCTGATTTCCCATATTTTGTCTGCAAAGGTACGAAATAATTCACAATCTGCAATTCATAATTCACAATTATTTCGTATCTTTGCACCCAGATATGAAACAGATACTGCTCATCAACGATGTCGTAGGCTACGGCAAGGTGGGAATGGGAGCGATGCTGCCCATCCTGTCGTATCTGGGTATTCCCACGTACAGTCTGCCCACGGCTTTAGTGTCGAACACACTCGACTATGGTCGCTTCAACATTCAGGACACAACCGAGTACATCCGCGGCACGCTGCCCGTATGGAAGGAACTAGGTTTCAATTTCGACGCCATCTGCACAGGACTGATGTTCAGCGACGAGCAGGCACGCCTGGTGGCAGGTTACTGCAAGGAGCAGAGCGAACAGGGCACCACCGTGTTCGTAGACCCCATTCTCGGCGATGGCGGACGCCTTTATAACGGTATGACGGAGCGGCAGGTGGAGCTGATGCGCGAGATGGTCAGCGTGGCACATCTCACCTTCCCCAACTACACAGAGGCCTGTTACCTGACGGGCACTCCCATCCATATGGAAGGCATCACTTGGCAGGAGGCCGTCACCCTGCTCGACAAGCTCTGCGCCATTGGCTGCCAGTCAGCACTCATCACCAGCTGCAAAATCGACGGTCAAAACGCCGTGGCAGGCTTCAACCACTATGACGGCAACTACTTCCACTTGGAGTACCACGAGATCCCTGGCCTCTTCCATGGCACAGGCGACATTTTCTCTGCCGTACTCATTGGCCATCTCCTTAATGGTGAGACGCTGAAGACCTGTACCCGCACTGCCATGGACACCGTCTTCCGTATGATCGACCGCTACAGAGACACTCCTGACAGGAACAAGGGCATCCCTGTAGAGAAGTGCCTGGATATTTTGGAGACAAGAGGTGAGAGGTGAGAGATTACACATGAGGCTGCATCATTTTTCTTCTGACATTCCGAAGCCCCAGCGCTTTACATATCCTTTCTGCTACGAGCCCCATCCGCTGTGCATCCTCGCTGCCGAAGAAGTCAAGCGCGAGATTGCCCGTATCGCCCCTAAAGAAGGTAAGATGTACGGTGTGCTGGTGGTCGAGGAGGCAGCTGTAGACTGTAAGCAGCCCACTACAACCTATTCTTTCCTCGCCGCCTACTCCGGACTCCTCGAAGGCCGTAACGACTGGCCCTACTTCGTACCCCCCGTCTTCGACGCCCAGGATCCCAACGGCTATTTCAAGACCAAGGAGCGTGAGATATCCGCCTCAGTCATATCTCGCACCACCGTACCAACGAACCACTGCACCTCCGCCCTCATCCCCCAAAAGATGTCGCAGGACCTTCAATTATGGCTCTTCCACCAATACCTGATGTTGAATGCGAAAGGTGAGAAGAGAGACCTTGTCGATATCTGGCAAGACTACCACTGTTCGCCTCGCATCCGCAGGAGATACCCCTTACCACCAGGTGGTACGGGCGATTGTTGCGCACCCAAGCTACTGCAATATGCCTATTTGAATGGGCTAAAGCCGCTCTGTATGGCCGAGTTCTGGTGGGGGCCGTCACCCAAGAGTGACATCCGTCACCACGGGCAATTCTATCCTGCCTGTCGCGGCAAGTGCAAGCCCATACTCACCTGGATGCTTCAGGGTTTAGACGTCGACCTCAGCCCTGACGCAGACGGTTTCCCACACATGGTGCCACAGGTGGTTTATGAAGATGATGCCATCGCCGTAATCAACAAGCCCTCTGGAATGCTCAGTGTGCCAGGACGTACAGAGAGGCACTGTGTCGCCACTTGGGCGCAAGAGCGCTGGCCTGGGGCGATGCTCGTACACAGGCTCGACATGCTGACCTCCGGCATTATCCTTGCGGCAAAGACCCCTGAGGCCTACCACGCCCTGCAACAGCAGTTTCTCGACCACACTGTCAAGAAGCGATACCTCGCCGTCGTCGAGGGCATCCCCGCTCAGTCACATGGCGTCATCGACCTGCCATTGCTCTGCGACCCCATGAATCGTCCGCGCCAAGTCGTTGACCGCGAGCGGGGCAAGCGTGCCATCACAGAATACCGCCTACTGGAAAGTGAAAAGGCTACCGTAAACTATTCCCTTTTATCCCTCTGGCCCCACACGGGCCGCACCCACCAGTTGCGCATGCATTGCGCCCACCCCGACGGCCTGGGCTGTCCCATCGTGGGCGACGAACTCTATGGCACGAAGGCCGACCGCCTCTACCTCCAGGCACAGGCCATCACCTTCGTTCATCCTACCACTGGGCGCAAACAGCACTTCGAACTGCCCAGCGATTTCGATCTATCACAATTCCACATTTCAAATATTAATTAGATTCATTATGGTTAAGCACATCATTCTCTGGACACTGAATCCAGAACTCTCCGAAGAGGAGAAGAAGGCCGTCAAGGCAGGTATCAAAGAAGGACTGGAAGGTCTCGTAGGCAAGGTGCCGGGACTGCTCGACGTAAAGGTCCACATCGATGGCCGGCTGGCCTCATCCAATGCCGACGTCATGCTCGACAGTACCCTCGAGAGCGAAGAGGCCCTGAAAGGCTATGCCAAGCATCCCGCCCATGTGGCTGTCGCCAACGGCAAGGTTCGTCCTTATACCGTGCAGCGCTCCTGTCTCGACTTCGAGATCTGACTATGAGCTATACGATAAGAAACATCGCCTTCGATTTAGGAGGCGTGGTGGTTGCACTGAGTTATGAACAGGCGGTAAAGCGCTTTGAAGAACTCGGCCTGAAGGATGCGCGCCAGCGCTTGGATGCCTTTGAGCAAAGGGGCATCTTCGGCGATCTGGAGAGCGGACGGATCACGGCCGAGGACTTCCGCAGGGAACTGAGCGTGCTGATAGGAAGGGAACTGACGATGGAGGAATGCGGCACTGCCTGGCAAGGCTATGTCGACCACGTGCCCAAACGCAACCTTAAAGCCCTCCTCAGCCTTAGGGCAAGAGGCTACAAAGTGTGTCTACTGTCAAACACGAATCCCTTTATCATGCAGTGGGCATCGAACGACTTCGATGGTGAGGGTCACCCCATCAGCGATTTCTTCGATGCCCTCTACCTGAGCTACGAGTGCCAGGTGATGAAGCCGCGACGGGAGATCTTCGAGATGATGCTTCGCGGTCAGGAGTCACTACCAGAGGAGACCCTCTTCGTCGACGACGGGCCAAGAAATGTAGAAACGGCTTCCGCCATGGGCATGCACACCCTCTGCCCCGTGAACAACGAAGACTGGATTCCCGCCCTCGAAGTGTTCCTAACCTGAGATTCCTATCCTGTTCACAACAACTTGACGACGGCATACGAGGTGGCAGGCATCTGCACCGTCACGTCGCCAGTCTTCTTATTGTGCGATATCTTAAAGCTGTCGCCCATGAGCAGTTTCGTTTTCCTGAACTTCACGTTGACGTTGAACGTGGCCTCGGCAGCCTCTGCCTTGGGGTTGAGCATCACCAGCACCACGTCGCCACCTGCGGCACGGGCATAGACGAAGGGATAGACATTGGGACGTGCCTCGTTGGCAGAGGGATACACAGGCACGAACTCCGCATAGTTAGCCAATGCGGGCTCGTTGTGGCGCAGGGCGATGAGCTGGCGCGTCTTGTTGAGCAGCGAGCGCGGGTTCTTCTCCTGTGCTGCCACATTGGGTGCATCAGCAGAGGGGTCTACAGGCAGATAGAGATCCGAGGGGGCACCGTCAGAGAAGCCGAGGTTCTTGCCCCCACTCCACTGCATCGGCGTTCGTGCACCGTTTCGCGGCTGGTAGGCACCCTCCACCTGAGGCCAGTCTTTTGGCAGCTGCCGCATGCCGATCTCGTTGCCATAATATAAGAAAGGTACGCCAGGCATGGTGAAGCCAAAGGCGTAGATGATCTCGAGCTCCTTGTCGGTGCGGCGGTTACCCAGACGGGCATTGTCGTGATTGCCTAACGGAAGACTGATATAGCCCTTGCCTACGGTTTTCTGATACTGGTCCATATAGCTTTTGAGGAAGTCGCGCACGTCGCCCTTCCCCTCAGCGTCGAAATAGCTATGGCCCTCACTCACACCGTTGAGGATGCGCCAGCTCTCCTTCTGGAACAGGTCGTTGTAACCCTTGAACCAATGGAAGAAGTCTACATGGAAGCAGTTGTCGAGGGCATCGGCGGGGTACGACCACTCGGCCACCATGAAGCCGTGTGGGTACTCCTTCTCAAGTAGCTGGCGTATCTCGCGCCAGAAAAGCTTCGTCTCGTTCTCATTGGTATTGAAGAACTGCTCATTGCCCCTCACGCTACGGGTCTTCACCAGCGCCCCAGCCATGTCGGCACGGAAGCCGTCGGCTCCCATGTCCATCCAAAAGCGCAACACGTTCTTAAGGTCTTCGCGCATGGCCAGCACATCGGGGTGGTTGGTGGGCAGCTGCCATTTCTGCTCCGGGTCGGGATTGGCGAAACCAAAGTTCAGCGCAGGCTGGCACCAGTAGAAGTTGCGCATGAACTGGCCGTTGCGCTGGCCGTAGCCCTTGACGAACTGTCCAGCGAACTCACGTGGAGGGTCGACCCAGTTTGTCTCCGTCCAGATGTAGTAGTTAGAATACTTATTGGGCTGCTGCTTCTGCGAGGCTACGAACCACGGATGGTCGATAGCTGTGTAGCTGATGACATAGTCGAAGATGACGCGCAAGCCTCGCTTGTGGGCCTCGTCAAACAGTCGGCGGGCATCTTCATTAGTGCCATAGCGCGGTGCTATCTTGTAGTAGTCGCGTACGTCGTAGCCAGCATCGTTGAAGGGGGAGTCGAAGAAGGGGTTCAGCCAGATGGCATCCACACCAAGGCTCTTCACATAGTCGAGCTTGCTGATGATACCTTTCAAGTCGCCGATACCGTCGCCGTCGGAGTCGCAGAAAGTCTGCGGATAGATCTGATAGAACACGGCGTTCTTGGCCCAGTCTGGCATGGCGGGCACCTCATAGTGGCCCGTGATGGTCTGTGCGGAGGTCGCCTGTGGGCATGCTGCCAGAACGGCAGAGAGGCAGAGAACGGCTGCACAATTGGTAAGATTAAGTCTATTCATAGTTGTTATTATTTAATTTGATAAGGCCCCGCCAATAATCTGGCAGGGCCTTGGATTCCAGAATCTGCCGAAGCAGAAGATTACTTCTTGTTCAAGGCGAGGTCGATGGCCACAGCCACGGATACGGTAGCACCCACCATCGGGTTGTTACCCATGCCGAGGAAGCCCATCATCTCTACGTGAGCAGGCACTGAAGAAGAACCTGCGAACTGAGCGTCGCTGTGCATGCGTCCCAGAGTGTCGGTCATACCGTAAGAGGCAGGACCTGCAGCCATGTTGTCCGGATGCAGGGTACGGCCAGTACCGCCACCAGAAGCCACAGAGAAATAGGGCTTGCCAGCGAGCACGCGCTCCTTCTTGTACGTTCCGGCCACGGGGTGCTGGAAGCGGGTGGGGTTGGTAGAGTTACCCGTGATGGAGACATCGACGTTCTCCTTCCACAGGATAGCCACACCCTCACGGACGTCGTCGGCACCATAGCACTTCACCTTCAGACGGCTGGGGTTGTTGCCGTAAGGCACTTCCTTCACCACCTGCAGGTCGCCTGTGAAGTAGTCGAACTTAGTCTGTACGTATGTGAAGCCGTTGATACGGCTGATGATCTGGGCAGCGTCCTTGCCAAGACCGTTAAGGATGACGCGGAGGGGCTTCTGGCGCACCTTGTTGGCCATCTCGGCAATCTTGATGGCACCCTCGGCGGCGGCGAAACTCTCGTGACCGGCCAGGAAGGCGAAGCACTCGGTCTCCTCGCGGAGCAGACGGGCGGCGAGGTTACCATGACCTACACCCACCTTACGGTCGTCGGCCACTGATCCGGGGATGCAGAAACTCTGCAGACCGATACCGATAGCCTCAGCAGCGTCGGCAGCCGTCTTCACGCCCTTCTTGATGGCGATGGCAGCACCGCAGACGTATGCCCACTTGGCATTCTCAAAGCAGATACGCTGGGTGTCCTCACACATCTGGTAAGGATCAACGCCTACCTTCTCACAAATCTCGTTGGCCTCTTCAATACTGTTGATACCATTCTCTTTCAGAGCAGCAAGAACCTGGTTGATACGGCGCTCCTGACTCTCAAACTGTACTTTTCTAATCATAGTCGTATCCTCCTTTATTCTTTACGTGGGTCAATAGCCTTTACTGCACCCTGCTCCTGAGTCGTACGACCGTAAGAGCCGGTGTTCTTCTTAATAGCCTCATTGGCGTCCATGCCGTTCTTGATGGCCTCCATCATCTTGCCGAGGTGTACGTACTCGTAGCCGCAAACCTCATTGTTGGCATCAAGATACATCTTAGTGATGTAACCCTCGGTCAGTTCCAGATAGCGGGTACCCTTGGCAACGGTGCCATAGAGCGTACCGGTCTGTGAACGAAGACCCTTACCCAGATCCTCCAGACCAGCGCCGATAGCCAGACCGCCCTCAGAGAAGGCACTCTGCGTACGACCGTAGACGATCTGCAGGAAGAGTTCGCGCATGGCGGTGTTGATGGCATCGCAGACGAGGTCTGTGTTCAGAGCCTCGAGGATGGTCTTACCCGGCAGGATCTCAGAAGCCATGGCGGCAGAGTGAGTCATACCCGTGCAACCGATCGTCTCGACAAGAGCCTCCTGGATGATACCGTCCTTCACGTTCAGGCTCAGTTTGCAGGCACCCTGCTGAGGGGCACACCAGCCGATTCCGTGCGTGTAGCCAGAGATCTCCTTGATTTCTTTCACTGCTACCCACTTGCCCTCCTCAGGGATAGGTGCAGGTCCATGATAAGCGCCTTTGCAAACGCTACACATGTTTTCTACTTCTTTAGAATAAATCATTGATAATAAAACATTTAAATGTTAAACAACTTAATAGTTCCTTCTAATAGCCTACAAAGATACTTAAAATATGGTATATATAGGCACAATGCCGCAAAGTTTTTTTTTCTTTTAACATAATCTTAGGTATCGTTATGCCATTATGTCTGGGAAATACCGTACTTTTGCAGTCGTAAATACCGATTATCATCATGAGTGAACAAGAACTGGAAGAGAGGGTGAAGCGTGCCGTAGACAATTTCATGGCGGGCTACGGCTGCTGTCAGAGTGTGGTGGCGGCCTTCGCCGACCTGTATGGTCTCGACGACACGCTGGCCAAGAAATTAGCCGCAGGCTTTGGTGGCGGCGTGGGCCGCATGCGTATGATGTGTGGGGCCGTCTCGGGCATCGTGATGCTCGTGGGACTCGACTGCGGCCAGACGGAGGGCAGCGACCGCGAGGGGAAGTCGGCCTGCTACAAGGTGGTGCAGGAACTGCTGGCGAAGTCGAAGGCAGAGAACGGCAGTCTGGTCTGCGCGGAGATCTTAGGACTGAAAGGCCACGAGAAGGCCATCAGCCACTACGAGGCCTCGCCACGCACGGCGGAGTACTACAAGACACGCCCCTGTGCGGCAAAGGTGGAGAGTGCAGCGCGCATCTTCGCAGGCTATCTGAGAGACAAGCAGCAGACTTGCAACGGTTAAGTCCTAT
This sequence comes from uncultured Prevotella sp., assembly GCA_946548085.1. Lineage (GTDB taxonomy): Bacteria > Bacteroidota > Bacteroidia > Bacteroidales > Bacteroidaceae > Prevotella. The sequence continues at coordinate 65,704 of CAMNPN010000004.1, forward strand.
ATTATAAATGTACGCCTAAGCCCAACATCAGGTTGTTGGGGTAATAGAAGTCGTAGAGGCTGTAGCCGATGTGGACATAGGTCTTCCGCAGGATGTGGACCTTCAGTGCCAGGATCTCGTAGAAGCCCTCCAGATCGTCCGTCTGGGCATTGACGATGTTATGCCCGATACCGAAGTTGATGGTGAAATAGGGCATGGTGAACTCCACGCGCCCCGACAGTCCGAGTGCCATGCGCCGGTACCAGGGTGCCATGCGCACATCCGCCTCCGTAGGCTCCTGGAACTTGTCGCCAGTGGGGGTGTCGAACTCCAGGTTGGCGCTGGCGTCATAGGATGCGTCGAGCGAGGGGCCCACGTTGAGCCACCTGTTGATTCTGTACAGCGGATTCACGTTGACGCCCACCACTCCGTATTTCCCGGGGATGGCGTAAGAGCCCGCCTCCGTTTCAAGTCCCTTCCGTTTCCATGCGCCGTAGAGGGTCAGGTCCCACGTCCAGCGCTTGGAGGAGGGAGGAGACGGTCTCGAGGAGGGAGGAGTGTGGAGTGAGGAGTGAGAATAGTCTGCTGACAGTGTGTCGCCCGCACATTCCGCACTGGAAGTAATCTCACTCCTCACTCCACACTCCTCACTCCTCGAGATCACTCCACACTCCTCACTCCTCGAAGCCACCACTCTCCCTCTCTCCCGGAAATAATAGGCCGCGCCGACCTTGAGGCCTACGATATTCAGGCCGGCATTGGGGATAGACGTATTACCATTGCTATAGTGCGTGACGGAGGCGCCGAGGTTCAGGTCCCACTGCCTGGAGAGGCGGTAGCGCAGATAGAAGTCGACGCTGATATGGGCCGTCATCCTGGAGCCTATCACCCGATTGTCGGGATTACTCACGGCATCATACTTCTTCCAGCCGTAGGCCAGGCCCAGGTTCCACTCGTAGTCGAGGGAGAGCCGCGGGGCGAGCGTCTTGATGGTGGCGCCCTGGAAGAGGAAGAGCGACAAGGGATGGCCCAGTTGCGGGTTCAGGTCGTGCCAGGCCAGGCCCACACCCTGATAGACGCCCTTGTAGTGCGCTGCCTCCATCGAGCCCGGCGGCGGGGCGAAGGCATATTTCACCTTCGCCGTAAAGGCGTGGTTCATCGTCCGCACCTCACTGTTGTTCCCCCTGAGGAAATCGTTGGTATGCAGAATCAGTCCCGGCACCGCCTCTACTTCCAGGCGGTGAACCTTCTGGCGACTGACAGCCGTACTGTCTTCCGCCCTGGCCGCCACGGCAAGGCACAGCGCCGTCGCAGCCATCAGGATTTTCCACATCTTCATGCGCTGTTTTCTCTCTTTCAGGACACAAAATTACTAAACTGTCGCAAAAAAACCATGAAAAGCATGGAGGTTTAGAATATTTTAATTAAATTTGCAAACAAAAACCGAGCATCGATGAAAAATATCACAGCACTCCTTACGCTGGCCCTGTGCCTGACCGCCCCGGGCGGGGTGATTCAGTCGAAGAACGCGGAGGCCACTCCACATCCTGCAACCAAACAAGCGACCCTGTTGCCGTCGCTCATCGAGAAAGGCGTATCCAAGGAACTCGCCGAGCACCGCAAGGCGCATATCAGCAAGGTGGTCTACGACCTCTCGTTCGACATCCCTGCCGCCGCTCACGAGCCGGTCAGCGGCAAGGCCGTCATCTCCTTCACGCTGGATGCCCCGCAGGACGTGATCCTCGACTTCCAGGGCACGTTCGACGGCGGCAGCTACGCCTATATTGAGAAGAAGAAAGGCAAGTCGAGGCGCGTGCCCATCGACGCCACCTACCGCAACGAGCACATCATCCTGCCCATGGAGGCGATGCGGGAGGGGGAGAACAAGATAGAGCTGGAATTCATCGCCAGCGACAAGGCCCTGAACCGCAACGGCGACTACATGTACACGCTGTTCGTGCCCGACATGGCGCGCTCGGCCTTCCCCTGCTTCGACCAGCCCGACCTGAGGGCCGTCTTCGTCACCACGCTGAAGGTGCCCGACGGCTGGAAGACGATGACCAGCGACAACGTCTGCCAGCTGCCTACCTATCTCTACTCGTTCGTGGCCGGCAACTTCCAGGAGAAGACGGCCGTGCGCGATGGCCGCTCCATGCGCATCCTCTACCGCGAGACCGACCCCGAGAAGGTGGCGCAACTCGACCAGGTGTTCGAGGAGGTGGACCAGTCGCTCAACTGGATGGAGGGCTACACGGGCATCGGCTGTCCGTTCAAGAACTACGGCATGGTCATCCTGCCCGGCTACCAGTTCGGCGGCATGGAGCACCCGGGGGCCATCCAGATGAACGACCGCCGCATCTTCCTTGAGAAGAACGCGACGCAGGAGGAGAAGGCCGCGCGACTGGAACTCATCGCCCACGAGACCGCCCACCTCTGGTTCGGCGACCTCGTGTCGCTGAAGTGGTTCGAGGATGTGTGGACCAAGGAGGTGCTGGCCAACTTCATGGCCTCGAAGATCACGCGCCGGAAGTTCTCACGCATAGACCACGAGCTGAACTTCCTGAAGACCTACCAGACGCGGGCCATCGCCATCGACCGTACCGACGGCACCCACCCCATCGCCCAGGAACTGGGCAACCTGGAGCACGCCAGTCTGCTCTACGACAACATCATCTACGACAAGGCGCCGGTGATGATGCGTATGCTCGAGGAGGTGATGGGCGCCCCGGCGATGCAGTCGGGGCTGCAGAAATACCTGCGCGACCACCTCTTCGGCAATGCCTCGTGGGACGAGCTCGTGGCGGCCCTCGACGAGGCGGAGCCCAAGGCCGGCGTCAGGCAGTTCAGCGACGTGTGGGTGAAGCAGAAAGGCATGCCCACCATCCACACCGCATACAGCAACGGCAGCATCGTCGTCACCCAGCGCGACCCCTACCGCCGCGGCATCGTCTGGCCGCAGAAGTTCCAGCTGCGGCTCATCTACGAACTCGGCACCAGCCGCACCGTCACCGTCGACATGAAGGACTCGGTCTACTCCTTCCGCGTCGTGGGCAAGCCCAACTACATCATCCCCAACTTCGACGGCAAGGGCTACGGCCACTTCACCCTCGACGATGAGTTCGCCACCATCCTGCCCAAGCGCCTCATCACCACGCGCAACGACCTGAACCGCTACGCCCTGCTGCTCACCATCCACGACAACTACCTGCTGGGGCGCATCCCCACCTCGCACTTCGGCGAGCTGCACCGCCTCATGATGACCGAGAAGAACCCGCTCATCATCGCCACCGCCGTCGACCACATGTTCAAGATTGCCTTCGACATGCCGCCGAAGGAGCGCAAGACGCTCGAACTGTGCATGATGGACCTCATCGACGTGAACCACTCCGACGCCTGCCGGCTGCACGTGCTTCGCAAACTGGGGCAGAACGCCACGTCGCCCGAGCTGCTCGACCGCATCTACACCATCTGGCAGCGCCACAACGACCCGCTGCTCAGCGAGCAGGACTACATGAACATGGCCTACCGCCTGGCCATCGCCCGCGGCGACACCTACCACCCCGTGCTGGCGGCCCAGCGCAAACGGCTGAAGACGGCCGACGAGCGCCGCGAGTTCGACTACATCAGCCGCGTCTGCAGTCCCGACCCAGCCCTGCGCACCCGCCTCTTCAACGAGATGCTCCACCCGCAGCACCGCGAGCAGGAGCCCTGGGCGCTGAAGGCCCTCGAACTGCTCTGCGCCGACGTCTTCGAGCCCGTGAGCAACGCCCTCATCGAGCCCGGCCTGCAGTCGCTGCAGTACATCCAGAAGACGAGCGACATCTTCTTCCCCACCAGCTGGCTGAAGGCGATGCTCGGCGCCCACAAGTCGACCGAGGCGCGGCTCATCGTGGAGAACTTCATCGCCACCCACCCGCAGTACCCCGAGTTCCTGCGCAACAAGATCTTCGAGGCCGCCTGGATGCTGATGAAGCAGCAGACCTACGTGCCGAGGTCGCAGCCCGCCGCCGCTCGGACGAAGAGTGCCACGGCGAAGGCCGCCAACAAGGCCCCGGCGAAGAAGCGCTGAGCAGTCACTCTATTGTCTCTCTGCGCGCTTCTGTTCCGTATTTTGCAAATCGCGATGGATATGACGTCCTTTTCTGCCACCAAAAGAATAAGTGGCAGTAAGGGCTATATAATGACTATGATGGAGGGTGTGGACGGTATGATTCATCTTTCCACTATCGACGTAATTAGCGTTCACGACAAACCTTCTGCTGTTGTGGATAAACTCGTCAGTCACATGCTGACGGAATGGGTCGTTGGCCACGAGAGACAGTCTCAGGCGATTGCCCGGCAGTGCGTAGCGCAGTGCAAAGTAGAAATATCCGTAGGCGTCAGTACCAGTCATACCCTGATAGTCTTTAAACCAATGCTGATAGCGGCCATTCGCCATGAGGGTATGACTGTCATTCAGGAACCAGTCTACAGAGACAGTCATACGCCCTCCCCAGCCATGGAGACAGCAGTCTTCTGACAGCCAATCTGTTGTAGCATCGTGATAAAAGGCCTCGCCCTCTGCCATTGCCATCAGACGGTCTGACAGGCGATGCTGGTAACGCAGATAGAGTCCTGTCTGACTGAAGCGCCCGATGTTCTGGGGTTTGGTTTCTGCAAAAACATTATTATTCTCACTTAACGACAAGGTGGTATTCGTTACTTTCGTCACCATATTACTGCCGTGATGATAATAGAGACTGGCATTAAAACCCTTATGATGGTAATAACTAAGTTCGATATTACTCATCCTGCTCGGCCTCAACAGGGGATTCCCTTCTGAGTATTCATAAATGGATTTATAGACCCTGGACGGGTTTAGATCATAGAAGTTTGGCCGCAAGCAACTGGTTCCCCACGAGAGATTGACATGCTGTCCCTCGAGAGGGTTGACAGACAGGCTAAGTGATGGCAGCCAATACTCTACGGATTCCTTATTGTGTGCCTGTACACCTCCGACGGGGCCGTCGACTTCAGTCCATCCGATATGTTCATAGCGCAGACCTGCCTTGATACCGAAATAGTCCCAATTGCGATGTATCGATATATATGCAGCCTTTGTCTTTTCCTGATAGTCATGATCATGAATATCCTTAACCATGTAGCCCACCTTGGATTCTTCTTCTACGACATCACTGTTCTTGATATTGGTATAGGCGCCCCCGACATCAATAGTAGCCAAGGCAAATGGCAGCATCATGTCGATTCTGGTCGACTGTATATGATAATCGGCACGGCTACTGTAGTCAACGATCCTTTCAGTAGGATGTCCTAAATATGGGATAAATACGTTTGTCAATGTCAGAGACCTTCCATCATCGTCTTTCTTATAATCATAAAAGGTCAGGCTTAACTGCTTGCCTCTTGAGCCAAAGCGCCAGTCGCAATAGGCCGTCAGGCTCCTTGCGTCATTATTGCCGTTGGGATTTCGTTCGGCTCTCGAGTCAGAGAACCTGTCTGTGACAGGCAAGTTGATTGTCCCATCGATGACGGTCTTGGGTTTTTGGCTCTGCCAAGACAACATTCCTCCTAACTCGAGATTTTCTACAGGCAGGTAGCGGAGCATCAGATTAGCCCCAAGGTTCTTGTCCGTCCGTTTCGAGCAAGCATCTGAAATAACGGTGACCTCATCCCCCCATATAGGATAAGATGTAAGACTGCCTGTCATCTTATTGATGTATCTGCCGTGAGCGTCAAGTGTCACATCCAGTTTCTCTGAGACATAGCCGACCGATCCGTTAGCACGGCCGCTCCAGTCATCACTGACACTCGCTCCCAGACCCACATCACCGCGCCATCCCAAGGTCTGACTACGCCGCATCACAATGTTGATGTAGCCATTACCCGTCGTCTCCCTCACATCACGGCCAGAGGGATTAGAGATCACCTCTATCCGCTCGATATCTTCCGATCTCAAAGTCCACAGCTTCTGTCGGATGGTCTCATCGCCAATCTCCGCGATACGCCCGTTGAGCATAAAGAGGGCCGGACCTTTGCCGAGAATCATCGCCTCTCCGCCCGTCACGACGACCATTGGCACTCGGCTCAACAGTTCCTGAGCCGTGAGTCCCCGGGCGAAGTCGTCATTGCCTACGATATACTGCAGCCTGTCAGCCTCATTGCGGATGACAGGCTTCAGGCCTCCGATGGTGACACCGCCCAGATAATAGTTATCCATCTGCATACGTACGGTCCCTACATGAGCAATAGCCATCACCTGCTCAATAGTCTTGAAACCCACGCAACTGATCCTGACTCTGGCACGCTCTGCACCACAGGGGATTACGAAGTCGCCAGCCTCATTGCTCACGCCACCGCCAATATATACGGAGTCTGTCGGAAGGAAGAGGGCTATATTGGCATAGGCGACAGGCCGTCCGTCCGGTCCTACAAGGTGCCCGATCAGTTTGGTGCGGTCTTTCTGGATGCACTCCACGAAGATGTCCCGGCCTTTGACTGAAACCCTCACGGGATAGAAGCCACAGACCTCACGCACGGCATCGGGCAGCGACAGTCCCTTGCTGATGGTTTTAGTCACGGTGAAGTCCTCCAGCTCGTCATAGACGAAAGAGATGTCATACTGCCTTACCGACTGATCAAGTTTTATAAGTGCTTCAGAAAGCGAAACGCCCTGAAAAGCATGCTGTGCCAGAACGACATGATGGGCACAGCAGAATATGATTAGATATAGGATCCGTTTCATGTTCACTCTACAATAATATGATTGTCGACAAGTCGGAGGTTAACTTTCTCGAAGCCGTTCAGCCTTTCTATCATCTGCTGTAGCGGAGCCGTAGTATCCCATTTTGTATAGAGACGGATATGACGCGACCGCTCACTGTGGAAAACAAGTTCCACCCGATAGTGATCAGACAGCACCTGAAGGATTTCCTGCAGTTCCTCATTCTCGAAAGTACGTATCGCCTCTTGCGGGCTTGCGGGCTTTTCTGTCACCCATTTAGCCGACGGGGACTCAGACGGTGCCTCCCCAGCCTCGCCGACGGCCATGCGATAACCAGCATACGCGATGCCTGACAGCAAGAGCACACCGATAAACAAGGCAGCCATCTTGAGTAAAATGGAAACAGGAGATGGATTTTTGTCTCCTGGCGACGAATCAGAGTTCTTGTCCTCGAGAAGTTCATCACATTGTCTGCGCCGACCCTCCCTGAGGGCAAACCCTGTTTCAGCACTGACCATCAACTCGTAGTAAGCCTTCATCTCAGCATCCTCCATCAACAGTCGGATTTCTTCGTCAGAATAGTCCTGCGGACGTTCTGTCACCTTAAGCAATGTCTCAATATCTTTCATCGTCTTGTCGGATTATATTTCTTTTTCAGTCTTTCGAGTGCATCAGCGAGGTGCTTGTAGACGGCTACCTCGCTGATGGCCAGCCGCTCGGCTATCTCCCTATACAACAGCCCTTCATCGAAGCGCAACTGGAACACGCGCCACGTCTGAGGAGGAAACGTTCGTTCCGCATAACTGATCATCTCGACCACACGCTCCCGTTCCTGCTCGGTGATTACCGGGCCGACATCCTGAAGCGACAGGCTACGCTCTATCTTCTCCCTAACCGTCATACGACGCAGACGGTCTAAACACAGGTTGCGGACTGCCGCCATCAGGTAGCCTTCCGGATGGGGCTGGGGCAACTTCAGCGAGCCGTCTACCAGCTTGGCAAACACGTCGCTCACCGCATCGCCGGCCTCAGCATCGTCCTTCAGCATCTGTCTCGCTACAGCGTACAGCCGCTGGTGATTAGCGATAAATAGTCGCTCTATTTCTGTCGATTCAATATCCATCTTACTTATGAAAACGAATTCATGCGGTGATTATTACCTCACAAGCGCCTCTTCGTCAATCCTTCATCATTGTCAACCATGAGTATCCGCCTGTTTCAGACTCCACTCTGCCTATATAACGAACGAGGAAACCGATTTCCTAACTAAGACTGGAATAAAAATACAAGGATCAGGGGGACAGGTCCATGATTCTATTCAGAATCACGCGACCTGTCCCCCTGATCCCTAGGCGAGGTCATCCGATGGCAATCAGCTCGTAGACCTTCAGCGCATCGACGGCGGCGGTGGGGAGGACGGGCACGCCGTCGAGGGCCACGCAGAGGCCGCCGGCGGCCAGCGCCTTCTTGTCTGTCGAGACGATGCGCTCGGCCTTGACCACGGGCTCCACGCCGGGGGCCGAGGGTGTCGGGTCGGGAGCCAGCGACTTCGGGTTCTCCTGCGCCAGCCGCTCCCACGTCCAGCCCGCGACGGTGGCGTACTGGTGGTTGCCCACGACGTCGCTCTTCACCGTGACGCGCTTGTTCGCCCGGCGGCGCTCGTCGCTGACCTGGCGGTAGTACTTGATGGTCTCCTGTATCGACTTGATCAGCTCCGTGTAGGTGTCGTTGAGCATCGAGGCCTCGGGGTCGATGCTCGTGGCGATGGCCTGCGCGTTCACCATCAGCACCATCTCGCGGTAGGCCTGGTCGGTCTGCAGCCGGGCGTTCTTCAGTTCGGCGGTGGTCTTCTGCGCCCGCTCGTCGTTGCGGTCGGCGGTCAGCTGCTGAATCTCGTCGTTGAGCGTCTTC
>CAMNPN010000005.1 GCA_946548085.1 uncultured Prevotella sp.
CGTCAGAGACCGACAAAGACGGACAGTGACCTTTCCCGATGTCGTAACTTTGCCGTCGCATTTGAGATGCACTGTCAAAGCAAGGTCGGAGGAGGCCTCGAGAAACTACGGCACTTTCTGCCAGAATAATCCGTTTATTCCCCCGGAATAATCCGTTCTTTCTCACCGACCAAACCGCGACACAGCGATCCTTGACATCTTTAACTTCTTAGTTTCTTGTACTCAATCGCTTGAAATTATTAATTCAACTTTCGCAAGCTCTGCTTGCTTCGGTTGTAGAGGTGAGTGGAAAGAGTGAGAATGTGAAACATGCGAAACTTGAATTAGGAGCGCACTGGCAAAAGAGGAAGACCCAAGATGATAGACGGGAAGATAGACCTGAAGGAACTCGACATGTCTTTAATTAATCACATTTTCAAAGAATTCTTTGGCTGTGCGGCGTAGCCGTTAGGCCGTATATTGAATTTTTAACGAACTATTGTAAAAATATTCCCGAAAACGCTTGGCCGTTTCGGGAATTTTTTGTATATTTGCGGCATTAACCATATAAACATTAACATTATGATCAAGAGAATATTATCAACTATGATGCTTCTGACCTCATTACTGGGAGGTGCTACGACTTTAGCTGCTAACTTTCCTAAGGCTCTCTGGTTTGCTGACACCCAGACGCTCTATTTCGTTTATGACGACGTATCTTATGGGACTGGTGGCGATCGTGTTACCAGTTATAATGGGAAAACTATATCTAACTATTGGGATGGAAGCCAATTTGATAATAGAAATTATACCAGTGACAACACCATTAGAAGTAATTGTATGTATGTTGTTATAGAAGATAATTTCAGTTCTGCGGGCATGACCGATTGTGGGGGTATGTTTCAGAATATGGCTGCATTGGAGTCTATAACAGGACTGGCCAACATGATTACATCCAGTGTCACTTCAATGTACAACATGTTTTGTGGCTGTACAAGATTGGCATCAATCGACTTTACAGGTGTGGACACTTCAAACGTTACAAATATGATAAATGTGTTTAAAAATTGTTCATCCCTGACTAGTCTTAATATTAGTTCCTTTGATACAAAGAACGTGACTGATATGAGTTACATGTTTTATAATTGTAATCTTTTGACTACGCTTAATGTTACTTCTTTCATTACGGCAGCTGTAACTAACATGTCGAATATGTTCTATAATTGCCAGTCATTGACTGAACTTGATGTCACGTCTTTCAATACCTCAAAGGTGACAGATATGTCATATATGTTCAAGTCATGTAAGACTCTGACTTCACTCAATTTGTGTAATTTTGATGTGAAAGAGGTGACTACCATGTCTAATATGTTCGAGACCTGCAAAGAATTGGTTACTATCAATGCAGAAAGTAATTGGGCTACTGTTGCCACAAGGCTTTCCTCTTCTACTTATATGTTTGATAATTGTACGAAGTTAAAAGGAGCTATCGCTTGGAATACAAATACTGATTCTGATAAATCTAAGGTCAAATTTGCTAATCTTGATGGCTATTTTACCAGTAGGTCGTCACTGACAATGTCGTTCTCTCCAGCAGGAGACCAAACGGCAACTGTAGGAACGGCTTTCACCGAGCCGACACTTTCTATTTCGGCATTGGGCCTAACCGATCCAAGCACATTAACAATTACCTATAGCAGCAGCGATCCCACTGTGGCTACCGTTGATGCTGAGGGTGAGGTAACCATTCTTTCTTCGGGCGAGACAACTATCACAGCCTCGTTTGCTGGTAATTCCAATTATCAGCCCCAAAGTATATCCTATAAGTTGACTGTTTCTGCAATACAATTTGGAGCATACATCGGTAGTGTCAGACTAACCAGTGACCACATCAATAATTCTACGAAACTAATGTCTGATATCAGTGCCATATTAACTTCTGGTACAGTCTCCTTGACGGCCAATACAGACTACTCTGGATTAACATTGACATTGGATAATGCGACTATAAAGACTGAAAATAGTACCTTTTCAAACAGTGGAACCCTGGCTGTTGTACTGGTTGGTAATAATGTTCTTTCCTCCGAGTCTTCTTCAGCTGTTATTCTATCAAACTCTGGCACCTTGACTATCGGTGGGACTGGTAAACTGACCCTTTCCGGATCCTCTGCAGGCATTCTGAATAATGAAAATAGTAGCATTGCATTGAATGGCGGAACGCTGGAAATGAACGGAACAAGTTTTGGTTTCTATGGTAGTGATAATTCTAGCCTGACTCTCAATAGTGGAACGTTGGATATGAAGGGAGGCTCGTCTGGTTACTATGGTACGAGTTCTTCTGCTCTGACTGTTAATGATGGTGTGCTGATGGCGAAGGGAGGTACTGCTAGTATAAGGATTATGAAAGATGGTCAGATGACTCTTGCATCGGGAGTAGATATCACACAACCTTATGGTGCGAAATGGGATAATAGTGGTGCTTCTACATGGGACGTTACTGATGCCACTGGCCATACCATCACTTCGCAGGTGACCATCGCCAAGGGTGCTGTTGCTGCAGGTCTGGCCTATTCAGCAACGGAAGGCACAGCAACTTACGGCGTGGCGCCTACCGGTCTGCCCACGTTGACTAATACTCATAGCCTGCCTATCACCTACAGCAGTAGCAATACCGCTGTGGCTACAATTAACAGCGAAGGAGCAGTGACGATTCTGCACCCTGGCACTACCACCATCACGGCATCGTTTGACGGTAGCGCTACCTATCTGGCAGCCAGTGCCAGTTATACACTCACTGTTAATAAGGGTACACCTGTGCTGACTTTCTCTGCAACAGAGGCTACGGCAACCTACGGGACAACGCCTAATGTGCTCTCGCTGACCGTTCAGCCAGAGGAACTGCTCAGTAGTATTAATTACATAAGTACTATTGAAGATAAAGCAACAGTCGGTACTGATAAGAAGATTCAAATTAAGAAAAAGGGACTTACCTATATCAAAGCCATCTTTAATGGCAATGAGTACTATAATGCTGCTAATGCCCAATACACTCTGACCATCAATCCCGCTACCGCCACACTGCAATTCGGTAATGATGAGGTCAATTGCAAGGTAGGAGAAACGATCTCTTCTCAAACGGCGCTCACAAGCCCTGGGGGACTGACGGTAACATACTCAAGCAATCTCCCGAGTGTTGCTGGCGTCGATGAAACGACGGGCAAGGTGACTGCTAGTCAAGCAGGTACGGCAACCATCACTGGCACAGTCAATACCGATCAGTATTACGGCACAAAATCCTATCAGGTGACCATCACTAAAAATGCAAACGATTTGGCTTTCGAAAAGACTGAGGTTTCTGCAGCCTATGGGGATGTCTTTACTCCTCCCACACTTATCAATCCTCATGAGTTAGGTGTGAATTACAGTAGTTCCGACCATAGTGTGGCACTCGTCGACCCGATATCAGGTGTTGTAACATTCAAAACAACAGGAGAGGTGGATATTACGGCCGACTTTGTTGGGAATGGAAAATATGAAGCAGGCAATGCCACCTATCACCTGACTATCACCAAGAAGAATGCTGCATTGGCATTTGCTCAACTTACAGCAACCGCTACATATAGCGAGGCTTTTACGGAACCGGCTTTGACTAATCCGAATAGTCTGACGGTGACTTACGAAAGCAGTGAGCCCACGGTGGCAACAGTGGCTACCGACGGCAAGGTGACTGTATTGAAGACTGGTGAGACCACGATCTCTGCAAAGTTCACAGGCAATACCCTCTATAATGCCAGCACCGTCAGTTACGTGCTGACCGTTAATCCGAAGACGGTGAGCAGTCCGACGATTACGCTGAGCGCGACCTCATTTACCTATGACGGCACTGCCAAGCAGCCGACGGTCACTGTGAAGGATGGCTCAACGACCATCCCCGCCTCGGAATACACCGTCGGCTATAGTAATAATATTAATGTGGGTACTGCCACCGTCACCATCACGGACAAGACTGGCGGCAACTATACCGTCAGCGGTTCGACGA
>CAMNPN010000006.1 GCA_946548085.1 uncultured Prevotella sp.
ACAACCAACGAGAATCAGCGCCATAGCCGGCATCGTCATCATACCGTTGTTCACATAACCCATGTCGTAGCAGGCATCAGGAATCACCTGGAAGCCCAGCAGCGTACCGCGGCCAAGCAGTTCACGAACAGCACCCACGATGACAAGGATCATAGCATAGCCAAGACCGTTGCCCACACCGTCAAGGAACGAAGGCCAGGGCTTGTTCATCATGGCGAAAGCCTCCAGACGACCCATCAGAATACAGTTGGTGATAATCAGACCTACATACACGCTCAACTGAACGCTCACGTCGTAGGCGAAAGCTTTCAGGATCTGAGAGACGATGGTCACAAGAGCAGCCACAACGACCAGCTGCACCACGATACGGATGCGGTTGGGGATGGTATTGCGGATGATTGAAATAATCACATTTGAGAATGCCGTAATCACGGTCACAGCAAGTCCCATCACGATGGCAGGCTTCAACTGCGAGGTGACGGCAAGGGCCGAGCAGATACCGAGAACCTGTCCCAGAATAGGATGGTCTACGTTTAGCGGGTTTGTAAAAACCTCCTTATTTTGTTTACTGAATAGTGCCATAGTTTAATCCTCCTCTGCTTTAGGTTCAACGGCTGTGGAATCTGCAGGAGCGGTGCACATCATCTTTGAGAAGAGTTCGATGGCGTTCTTTCCAGCATCCTTCAGTCCAGCCTTAATCATATCGTTCACACCATTAGAGGTCAGCGTAGCACCCGTCACACAGTCGACCTGTGTCGTGGGATCCTCCACCTTCTTTACAATAGAGATGGCAACATCCTGAGTACCATCGACAAAGACTTTCTTGCCGATGAACTTCTCCTGCCATTCCTGAGAGTCCTTAATCTCTGCTCCCAAACCGGCCGTCTCACTCTCATGATTGAAATAGGCTCCATAGACGGTGGGCGTCTCATCACCATGGATGGAGATGTAACCGCTGATTCCACCCCAGAGTCCCATGCCCTTCAGAGCGACTACGAGGATGTCCTCACCGTCGATCTCACACAGGTAGTACTTCTGTCCGTCCTTCTCTGCTTCTTCCTTCACCACCTCGGCATACTTGGCCTCAGCCTCAGCGCCGTCCAAGTCACGGATGTTAAGCGAGTAAAGAATCTGCTTTTTCACATCGAGGGCCACGTTCGCATCCTGCATCGGCTTTAGGGCCTGATAGACGAATGCCAGCAGGAAGGCCACAATAACCACCAGAATCGCACTATATATAATAATGTACGTATTCGAATTCGTATTCAGTTTCATTTGGTACCTCCTCTCTTTAAACGTTTCGAGATATTACGCTCCACGATGAAGTGGTCGATCGTGGGAGCAAACATATTACCAAAGAAGATGGCGAGCATCATGCCCTCGGGATAGCCGGCATTCATCACACGGATGATGATGGCCATCGCTCCGATAAGGAAACCATAGATATACTGGCCACAACTGGTGCGGCAGGAGGTGACGGGGTCGGTAGCCATAAACACGGCACCGAAGGCAAAGCCACCCAGCACGAAATGGTGCCACCATGTCATCGACTGTCCTGTCTGTTCGAAGATGCAAGCCATCACGGCACCGCCCACAAACACGGAGCACATCGTGCGCCACGATGCAATGCCCGTCAGCAGCAGGATACAGGCGCCGATGGCAATGGCGATGATAGAAGTCTCACCGATAGAGCCAGGGATGAATCCGAAGATGTAGTCGCAGACACAAGTCTGGGGATCGATGCCCTGTGCAATCTGTCCGAGCGGTGTCGCAGCGGTGAACCCGTCGGGCAGGTCGTTGCCAAGTCCGAAGATAGAGTTCTGAGCCACCCACACCTGGTCGCCCGTCATCTTCGACGGATAGGCGAAGAAGAGGAACATGCGGGCTGCGATGGCGGGATTGAAGATATTCATGCCCGTACCGCCGAAGATCTCCTTACAGAAGATAACAGAGAAGGCGCAGGCCAGCGCGAGCATCCACAGCGGACAGCCGATGGGGATGATCAGCGGGATGATGATACCCGATACGAGGTAGCCCTCCTGGATCTCCTCACCCTTCCACTGGGCCCAGGCGAACTCGATGCCCAGTCCGACGATGTAAGAGACAAGGATCTTGGGCAATACTGCCATGAATCCGAAGCAGAATATCTCCCAGAATCCTGCACTCTCGAGCGTCCCGGCTGCGAGATAGTTCTGATAGCCGACATTATACATGCCGAACAGCATGGCTGGCATCAGGGCGATAACCACCATACTCATGATGCGCTTCGAGTCTATGGCATCGTGGATGTTGACACCCGTCTTGGCCGTATCGTTAGGCACATAGAGGAACGTCTCGAAGCCGTCGAAGATCGAGCGGAAAGCGTGCAACTTACCCTCTGGCTCGAAGTTCGGCTTAATCTTATTCAAATAATTCCTTAAGAAACTCATAAATGTATTTACGATTTGACGATTTACAATTTACGATTTAAGCATTCTCTTTTCTGAGAATGTTCAAGCCTTCGCGGACGATGCGCTGTAATTCCAACTTCGAGGAATCCACGAACTCTGCGAGTGCAAAGTCCTCAGGACTAACCTCATAGATACCCAGTGCCTCCTGACGGTCTATGTCACCGGCGATGATAGCCTTGATGAGATACTCGCCATAGATGTCCATCGGCAGCACTTTGTCGTACTCACCGCTCATGATCATATGGCGCTCACCGCCCTTGATACGGGCATCCAGCGCATAGTCCTTCTTGCCACAAAGCCATGAGAAGTAACTGCGGTTCACGGAGAACTGCTTGAAACGCGGGAGAATCCAGCCCAGCAGTTCGTCGGCATCGTTACCCTCAGGGATAACGGTAATCTCAGAGGCATGAGCCCCCAGATAGCCTTCCTTCGTGGTTGGCTTGCCTGTCAGCACGTTACCGTTGATGATGCGCACGCTCTTCGAGGCGTCGTAGCTGTTCGACAGCAGGGTCGAGAGTTCTTCACCCACGAGCATATCCACGTAGGCAGGATTCTTTATCTCGCTGCCACAGAGGGCGACGGTACGCTTCAGGTCGACCTTGCCTGTGTTGAAGAGCCTTCCAATGAAGAGCACCACAGTCGGGTCACCGATGGTCCACACCACCTCACCTTTGTTCACAGGGTCGAGATGATTCACCTGCACACCTACGTTTCCTGCGGGACACTTCCCTTTGAACACATTGACTTCCACATCCTTCATGCCTTCCAGCGATGAGCCCTCGCCAACGCCGAGATAGGTCTTGGCCATCTTCGACAAAGCGGTGAGACCTGTCTGGAAATCCTGCTCCTGCCCTTTCACCTCATATTCGAAGCTGGCAGCCAGCGGCTTGTCTCTCAATGCCGACACGAAAATAGCCTTAGGCTTTGTCTCGGAATTGGTCGAGACTGCATAAGGCAATTGGTTGATGTAACCGAAGAGTCCTGCCTCAAGCAAAGCATTCAACACCTGCTCGCCCTGAAGTTTGCTGACATCCTTCTTTCCAAAGTCAGTAAATTCCTGCGTGGCATCAGCTTCCACTTTGATACAGAGAACTTTACGACGTTCACCGCGCACCACCTCACGGACGACACCGCTCACGGGCGAGGCAAACTTCACATCGGGATACTGTTTGTTGACAAACAGGGCATCCCCGGCCTTGACTTTATCACCCTCACGGACGATTACTTTCGGAGTGACGCCTTCAAAATCATCAGGAACAAGTGCAAACTTGCCATTCGATTTCAGCTGGATCTTCTTCTCCTCAGCCCGTCCTTTCAGGTTGATGTCCAAGCCTTTTCGTAAACTAATCACATTTGCCATTTATTATAAATTTTGTTGGATAGTTGGATTAAAACGTCGCAAAATTAATAAAATTTAGGTATTTAAAGCACAAAAAACTTAAGAAAAATGTAAAATAACCAATTATTTGTATTATTTTTGCAGAATAATTGGTCAAGAGGCATTTCTTTTGCAACTTCGGACTGACAAAATGGAATATAAATCGCAACTACTGAGTGAGACTTTTTAAGTGGGTTTTCAGCATAGTCCTTTGGACGATCATAGCACTAAACGTGATTCTTTTTGGAGTCACACGACTACCCATTACACAGCGTTTTCTGGGTGAGAAAGTAGCAGCCATTGTTAGGGAGCAAATAGGAACTCCCGTAAGTATCAGTCGCGTGGATATCGGACTGCCAAGCCGAATCATCCTCGACGATCTTGTCATCCACGACCAGCGCCAGCAGGAAATGATCCGTGCAGCCCGTGTGTCAGTAAAGATGCGTATCTTGCCGTTGCTGGAGGGCAAGGTTGTCATCAACTCTGCCCAGCTCTTTAGCGCCCGTTTCCATTTATACAAGTCAGATGCCAAGACACAGCCAAACTTCCAATTCCTCCTTGACTCTCTCGCCTCTAAGGACACAACTTCGAACAAGCCCCTCGACATTCGGGTCAACTCTCTCATCGTCCGCAACTCCAGCTTGAATTACGACCAGCACGACCAACCCGAGACTGAAGGACATTTCAACATGTCCCACCTCAGGTTCAACGACATCAGCGGGCACATCAACCTTCGAGCGCTCACCGACGATTCCTTGAATGTCAACGTGAAACGTCTGAGCCTCACCGAGCACTCCGGCCTCACCGTCAATCGTCTGGGCTTTCGCGTGGAGGCTAATCGGCACCATGCCTTACTACGCGATTTCTTGTTGGAGATGCCCAGTACCTCGCTGAAGACAGATACCATCATGGCCTCCTATCAGCTTGACGGTCAACGCATCCAACCAGGCTCACTGTCTTTTGCAGGAAAGATTGCAGAGACGCATATAACACCCTCAGACTTAAGATGTTTCGACCAATCCCTAAAGAATTTTCAGAGGCCACTTTCGCTCTCTACGACATTTAATGGAACCGATTTGCGACTGAACGTGCCACAGTTCAGACTGTGCACAGCCGAAGAGGATATCGACATTCATATCGATGGCTGGCTTGAAGACTACAAACATCCCTCCGCCTGGCACCTGCAGATGCACCGCCTTCTCTTCTCTGATGCCAGTATCGACTTCCTGTCGAAAGTCATCCCCAGCCTACCAACAGAGCTCACCCGTCTGGGCGGCCTGCAGTTGAAGGGCAACTTCGACAAAGACCACAACGGCCTTGTGTCACTACGCAGTTCGATCCTGTCTGGATTGGGAAGCGTTGACCTGCAAGGTACGATGGACCGTCAGCATCATTTCGAGGGACAGTTGCAGACGGAGGAAATAGACCTCCGACAACTGCTTGATCATAACGATTTCGGTACCGTCGCAGCAAAGTTCACCCTACAAGGATATTTGCATCCTAAGCAGTTGCCCGACATCCATGCCGAGGGGCTCATCAGGCACATCGACTATAAGGGATATCCTTACCAGAACATCCAACTTGACAGCCATTATGCTGAAAACAAGCTCTCAGGCACCGTCAAGATCGACGACCCGAATGTAAAACTCGACCTCAAAGGACAAGTAGGCAACCTTAGGGCCGACGCCAGGCATCCTTTACGTGAGGTGATGATTGCTGGCAGTGTCAGTCATTTTGCACCTTCTGCCCTAAACCTTACCGACGCTCTCGAAGAGGCCGTCATCGCCGCAGATATCCAAGCCGAAGTCACTGCCAGCAACTTGCGAGATGCCCAAGGTACCGTCCGCATCAGCAATGGCCTCGTCTCAGCGACACAGCATTTTCATCCATATCAACTGGACAACCTCATCATCAGTTCAGGCTACGAGAACGATATCCATGTCTTGACGCTGAAGAGTGATTTTGCCGATGCCACCATTCGCGGCGATTTCGACTATTCTACCCTTCCGCAGAGCATCGTCGCACTGGTGGGCGATCGCCTCCCCACCCTTCCAGGACTACCTGCCATCAACCATCATACTCACAACAACTTCAGCTTTCGACTGCTTCTGAGCAAGAGCGACTGGCTACAGCGGTTCCTCGGCATCGACCTTGTTCTGCGTCAGCCTGTGATGCTCAATGCCCGTGTGAACGACCAGACTCGTGAGATATTCCTGGAAGGCAATCTGCCAGCTTTCTCCTACAAAGGCACACCATATACCGACGGTGTCGTCAACATCACTTCTCCCGGCGATACACTTAAGTGCGACATTGATATCCGTCGGCTTCAGAAAGACGGTCACTCGATGACTGCTATGGCCAGCATCAAAGCCGTCAACAATCTGCTTAATGCCTCGTTGTCATGGGATAATCACAACTCCAATCAGCAGGTTAGCGGACAGATGAACGGTATCATCCAACTCTATCACAACCTCCAGAACGAGCCTGAGGCCCATATGCGAGTGATGCCCTCGCATATCGTCTTCAACGACGGTACCTGGGAGATCGAGCCTTCTGACGTCATTTATAACAAACATCACCTGCTCGTCGACAATTTCCTGGTGCGACGCGGACGTCAGCATATACTCATCGACGGCACTGCCTCAAAAGAATACAAAGACTC
Source organism: uncultured Prevotella sp. (assembly GCA_946548085.1). Taxonomy (GTDB): domain Bacteria; phylum Bacteroidota; class Bacteroidia; order Bacteroidales; family Bacteroidaceae; genus Prevotella. The sequence continues at coordinate 6,491 of CAMNPN010000006.1, forward strand.
GCTCTCCATCGAACTCAACGAGATAGAGGTAGGCTATATCCTCGAACTGGTAAACTTCGATGCCGTTGAGTTTAGCGGTAAAGCTACGGGACGCGCTACAGGGCATGCGGTTTTCGACAACTTCGCTGCACAGGCCCAGCTACGCGTCGATGATTTTAAATTCGAGAATGGTCGCATGGGTGTGCTCCATGCCGACGTCGACTGGAACCAAGAGTCTCAACAGATCGACATCCGTGCCGTAGCAGAAGACGGACCTGGTGTCAATACCTATATCAATGGCTATGTCTCGCCTGTCCATGAGACCATCGACCTCGCTATCCAGGCCGACAGCACCTATATTGACTTCATGCACAACTTCACCCAAAGTTTTCTCAGCCAGATCACGGGACACGCCAGTGGCAACCTCCGTCTGGCAGGTCCGCTCGACAACATCAACCTGACAGGACAACTTGTCGTGGGTGGAAATCTTACTATTGAAGCCTTGAACACCACCTACTACTTCAATCGCGATACGGTCGTGTTCATCCCTGATGACATCCGGCTGAACCGCATACCCCTTCACGACCGCGAGGGCCACAGCGCCTTCCTCACGGGAGGCATTCACCACCAGCACCTCACCAACCTCACCTTCGACCTGGAGGCCGAGGCAGACAACTTGCTGGCGTACGACTTTTCCGACTTCGGCGAGTCTGCCTTCTACGGTACCGTCTATGCGTCGGGCACCGTGAATATTGAAGGACGTCCTGGTGAGGTGAGCATCGATTGCAACGTCACCCCACAGCGGAACTCTTTCTTCGTCTACAATGCTGCTAACCCCGATGCCGTATCACGCTCGGAGTTCATTCAATGGGAAGAAGATGTGGCAAAGGTGGAGCGCGAGGCAAAGAATCAGAAAGAAGAGATAGAGACGAGAAACAAAACCGACATCTATCTTAATTTCCTGATAACGGCTACGCCCGATGCCACACTACGGCTGCTGATGGATGCCAATACCAACGACTATATCACGCTCAACGGCGAGGGTGCCATCCGGGCCACCTATCATAATAAGGGGGGCTTCAACATGTTCGGCACCTACAATGTAGATCATGGTACATACGGCGTCACGCTTCAAAACATCATCAAAAAGAACTTCATCTTCAACCCTGGCGGCACCATCATCTTTGGCGGCGACCCCTATCAGGCGGCCCTCAACCTGCAGGCAGTACACACCGTCAGCGGCGTCAGCCTCTCTGACCTAAACATCGGCAACTCGTTCTCCAGCAACACCATCCGCGTGAACTGCCTGATGAACATATCAGGCATTGCGGCTGCCCCACAGGTGGACTTCGACCTCGAGATGCCCACCGTGAATGCCGACGAGCAGCAGATGATACGGTCTGTCATCAACGGTCAACAGGAGATGAACCAACAGGTGATCTACCTGCTCGGCATAGGTCGCTTCTATACCCAGGGCGCCAACAATGCCGGCAACACCACGCAGGGCGACCAGACGTCGCTGGCCATGCAGAGCATCCTCTCTGGTACGCTCTCGGCACAGATCAACAACATCTTGAACCAGTTCCTGAAGAACGAGAACTGGAACTTCGGTGCGAACATCACAACAGGCAACGAGGGATGGCATAATGCCGAGTATGAGGGTATCGTCAATGCCCGTATGCTTAACAACCGGCTGCTGCTCAACGGACAGTTCGGCTACCGCGACAATGCCAAACAAGCCACCCCGTCTTTTATCGGCGACTTCGACCTTCAGTATCTGCTCTACCCCAACGGCAACCTCGCGCTGAAGGTATATAATCAGACTAATGACCGCTATTTCACCAAGTCGTCGCTCAACACCCAAGGCCTTGGCATCATCATGAAGAAGGATTTCAATGGCCTCCGAGACCTCTTTACAAGCAAGAAGCGGAAGAAAAAGAAGACAAAGACTGAAGAGTGATCTTATTCAAGCGATTAAGATTGTCTCGTCGCACAAAGCAGTGACCGACGAGCGGTGGGTAATGAAAATCATCGTCTTTTTCGGGAAGGCATCAAACAGCCGTCGATAAAGTTCGCGCTCTGTCGGCTCGTCGAGCGAACTGCTGATTTCGTCGAGCAGTAGCAGACTGCCCTCACGAAGCAGTCCCCTGGCGATGGCAATGCGCTGAGCCTGACCCTCACTGAGTCCGCCACCGCGCTCACCCAGTTCGGTGTCAAGGGCAGCTGGCAAATCCATCACGAAGTCGGCACAGGCAGTGTGAAGCACAGCCTTCAGTTCGTCATCAGTGGCATCGGGCTTAGCCAGTTGCAGGTTGTAGCGGATGGTGCCGCTCATCAGCGTGTTACCCTGTGGTACGAAACAGCAGTCGCCACCGACGGCAATACTTCCGCCTTTTGGTTCGATAAAGCCGAGAATCATCCTGAACAGGGTGGTCTTGCCTATGCCAGTCTCACCCATGATGGCTGTCTTAGACCCCGTAGGGAATACATGGCTAAAGTGTGAAAGGATTTCCCTGTCACCCTTGGCATATCTGAAGCTGACATCGTCGAAGCAGACGGTACCATCCTCTGTCGATGCCGGCTGCTTAAGCCGGCCTCCTTCATTGGCGGCGGCCAGCTCCAGTTCCTCCAGTCGGTCAATACTTGCTGTGGTATGTATCACGCCAGGAATCATGTTCAGCAGGTTTAGTATCGGATGCTGTATCATGCCTACCAGCTGCAGGAAGGAGGTCATCACACCGAAGGTGATCGTGCCGTTTCTCAGCCCCAGGCCACCCCACACAAAGGCTAACAGGTATCCCAGTCCGAAGGCGCAGCCAAGCACAAGGCGCATGACGACGGTAAATCGCATACGTCGCATCACATTCCCGCGCAGGCGCTGCTGCATTGTGTCGAGCCGTTCTGTCACCCACTGCTCACTGCCTAACGAGCGCAGCACGGCGTTATTCTCCATACCCTCCTGCACCTGCATCTGTATACGGCTCTCATCCTGACGGATGTCGAGGGTCATCTGCCGCAGCCTACGGGCAATGAGCTTTCCGAAGATGATAGCCAGCGGCGTAAGCAGTATCAGTGCCCATGCCAGCCGTGCGTCAAACCAGCGCATGAGCAGGAAGGCGCCGCAGAGCTGTATCGTCGTGATGGCCATCTGGGGCAGCGTGTCGGTAGTGGTGGTACTCACCGTCTCTATATCCTTTGCCAGCCGTGAGGTCACGTCGCCGGAATGCATCTCTTGGTCGGCAAAGAGCTTACGCCTAAACAGACTGCTGAAAATCCGCAGTCGCAAGGCATTGGTCTGACGGACATTGGCCGTAGTGCGCAGCCAGTAGCCCACCTGTCGGAGTGCCACACCACCCACGACGGTGAGTACAAGCCATACCACCATCTTGATGACATCATTGGCAGATCCGCTGCGTATCGTGACATCGATGAACTGCCGGCTGAACCACACCATGAGCAGCCCGAAGGCCACCTGACCGATGCCCACTACGACACATAGGATCGCGTTCTGCCGGACGCCGCGCGAGTTTCTCCAAAGCCACTGGATATATTTCATTTGAGTCCTTTCACCTTTATATATATATAGAGTAGATAGCGCCTGATGGGACGCAGCCACCACCACAGTCTGGCAGCCCGCCGACGCCAGGGCGCATAGAGATCGTGCCGCTGGCCGCTGGCATCCACCACATGTGTGGCCAAGGCGCGGATATCTCGCCGCTGGCATTGCTCGATACCTCGGATGTTTCCGTCGCCCATGAGCGTCACCTGCTCACCGTCCAGCCGAATGATGCGGTGCACCACGTAGCGCCGGTTCTCCACCCAGGCCAATACCACATCACCCACCTTCAAGGCTTCAGGCTGCTGAAGGACAACACTTTCCCGTCCGCCGATGATGAAGGGGCGCATGCTCCGCCCGTCGACAGGCAGTGTCACACTTCGACCCTCTTCCACCAGCCTGACGGCCTCGTTTAAAATCATTAAGTCATTCATCACTTTCAGTCTGCAAAAGTACGCAATAATTCCGACATAGGCGTCACATTATTTATTTAATTAAGTTAAATCATCTGTTACCACTTCATCGAAATGCTCCTTCCCCCAGTCAATAAGGGCTGTGAGGGCAGGCATCAATGATTTGCCTGTATCAGTCAGAGAATACTCTACACGGGGAGGAACCTCCGGGAACACCTCGCGATGCACCAGATGGCTCTGCTCTAAGTTCTTTAGTGTCTGCGAAAGCATCTTCTGGGAACAGTCCGTCATGAAGCGACGCATCTCGTTGAAACGCAACACACCTGTATCACTCCTGTTCAACAGAAACAATACTAATAATGACCACTTGTCGCCGAAACGACTGACAACTTGCCTGATGGGACAGGCTAAATATTCACTTCGTGTCCGTTCTTCACGACTCGCCCATTTAAGTGAACTTAATGGGTCTCGCTGCTTAGAGCGTTCTGCTTTTACATCTGCCATAACTATAGATTTTGCGGCAAAGGTAGTAAAAAGTTACCAAGTAGCGCGATTATACTATGTTAATCTGAGTTAAAGATGATTTCATAGGATGCCGGTTCCGCCACAATTCCTACTTTTTGGTAACTATGTCACCTTTTGGTGCCTTCTTGTGGGAGTGAAAAAGTTGCAGTAACTTTGCACTCGCAAACAAGAAACAAATAACAATTTAAACGATTAAAGAAAATGAAACAGATTGAGACAATTAAGACTGGTAAGAATTTCAGCGCAGTAAGCGTGGGTAAGATGGACGAGATTATCGAGCACGTGCTGCCGATGGGGCCGAATGTGACAATCCAAGGCAAGGTGTTCGCAGGTCAGGCCGTGGGTGCTACGGGCAGCGAACTCTCATTCCAGACACTCGTTCCAGGCCAGGACAGCGGTTTCCTGCACACGCACAAGACCCACGAGGAACTGTATATCATCCTGAAGGGCGAGGGCCAGTATCAGGTGGACGGCGAAATCTTCCCCGTCGGCGAGGGCACCATCGTCCGTGTGGCTCCCGATGGCAAGCGTGCGCTGAAAAACACGGGCACGGAGAACCTGACCATGCTCTGCATCCAGTACAAGGCCAATGCCTTCGGCGAGGCTGACAGCCCCATGACCGACGGCGTGATCCTTCAGGAAGAACTGAAATGGTAAGCACGACGATGGAGAGAGCGTTGCAATTTCTGCGCAATCATAAGGATGTTGCTCTGGCTACGAGCGAGGGTAACATCCCTAAGTTGCGCATCTTCCAGGTGATGAAGCTGGAGGGCAACGTGCTCTACTTTGCCACCTCGGAGGCCAAAGCCGTATGGCGAGAGCTGCGCAAGAATCCCAATGTGGAGCTGATAGCCTTCGAGGGGAATATCTCCGTGCGCTGCTCTGGTATGGTAAACTTCAACGTGGAGGACGAGACGAAGCGCTGGATCTATGAGCATAACGATGTTCTACAGCGCCTTTATTCCAACTACGCCCAGATGGTGTATTTCTGTCTGCCGATAGCCGAGATGGACTACTACGACCTGCAGCCCACGCCGCCGGAGTTTCTGCACTTTGACCTGATAGCAGGAGAAGTGAGCGAGGGATTCATGCCTACGACTTCCAGCGCCAAGTCTTTCTGACGATGGCGCTGATGGTATGGGTGATAGTGCGCAGGTGAAAATTCTTGCCCAGCACTATCAGCAGTACGGCCGAAAGGATGAGCACGATGCCGATGATAAGTCGGAAGGTGAGCGATTCGCCAAACACCATCACACCGATAGCTACAGCGGTCAAGGGCTCCAGGGCTCCCATGATGGCCGTTGGCGTGGCTCCTACCTCGTGGACAGAGATGGTCATGAACACAAGCGAAAGAACCGTTGGCACCAGACCCAGCCAACAGGCAAAGAACCATGCTCTTGGCGATGGCGGCAACATCAGATGCAGGTCGGACGAAGTGAACGAATAGGCCAACAGCGAGAGCATACATATCAGCAGCACGTAAAATGTGAGTTTCAACGACGACATGCGAATGCTCGACTGATTGACCACCACGATATAGACGGCGTATGTCAGCGAGGAAATGATGACCAGTAGTACGCCCATCGTACTGAGCGACATGCCCGCATCCCCTCTATATAACAGACTGATACCTGTCAATGCGAGGATGATGGCTGTGACCGTTGAAGCCGTGACTTTCTCTCTGAAGAACATAGCCATGATAACCGCCACCATCACAGGATAGACGAAAAGGATGGTGGAGGCGATACCAGCATCCATAAATCGGAAACTCTGATAATACGTGATGCTCGATGCGGCAAAGAGCAGCCCGAGAGAGCCGAGTGTCTTCAGTTCGCTGCCGTTGATACGAAAAGATTTACGCTCCACAAGCAGCATGACGGTCAGCATAAGCACCGCCATAGAGAAGCGGTAAAAGAGTACGGACGATGTATTCACGCCCTCCTCATAGAGCGGCAACGCCCCAAAAGGGTTTGTGCCATAACAGACAGCGGCCAGTATGCCGCAGATGATTCCTTTATGTTTCATCCACCAATAATCTTTACAACACCAAGTGTTTCATCGGGTGACCACCCCAGTGGCTGTCATTCGCATAACGGAAGCCAACAGAGGCATATAGAGCCTCGCCAGCAGGATTACCATTATCTACCAGCAGTCCCACGCAGGGCAATCCCATCCTGGCGGCCTTCTCCTTCGTAGCCTTCAGAAGCCGCTTGGCAATGCCTTGGCGACGATATTCTGGCGCTACGGCCAGAGAGTCAAGATAGAGTTCGCCAGCCTGCGTCTCATCGTCCATTCCCGAATGATCCTTGCCGATGTATTCCTTAGCGGCTTGAATAAAAGCCTGGCGCAGTTCATGCAGACACCCGCCATCATAGCTGACGGCAACACCAACCAGCTTGTCATCGTCCATCGCTACCAGCGTATTCCTGTAACTATACTGTGAATCCTCGCGCTTCACAAGCATGGCCATCATCATGTGAAAGTCAGACAGCCCAAACCCTGTTCCACAGAAATGCAGACAGCAGTCATCCGTCATTGCCATCATAATCAGACTTGCAATGTCAGCCGACTGTTCCTTCCGTGCATCCTTAATCTCAATCATTTCTTTCAATTCTCCCATTCACCCATGCTTTCAGATGGTCGAAGTTATTACATTTGGCCACAAAATTACAAAATATCATTCACATATTGGCATATAGTGCGAAAAAAACAGGGAAGTACATACAAATTGATGACATCGTGACATTCTGACCATACAGACTGTCTTGCGTGTTCTGATGGCCAACCTTGACCGGCAGCGACGAAACGTAATCTCACATGCGTGAAAATTACGGCATCGAGGCGTGTCATCAGCTGCTGCACCAACCCCTTTGGAAAGAAAAGAATATATCCTGTCGCCGAGGTGAAGGATCGGCCACATACGTACTTCTCTCTACGAGAGAGAAGGTAGTATGTGGGGGGCGCTCTGCCTTCACCGAGGCGTCTGAAACCTGCTCGAGAACGCTCATCTGGAGCTGTTGCTAAAAAAGTTGCAAAAAATATCGTCAGAGACCGACAAAGACGGACAGTGACCTTTCCCGATGTCGTAACTTTGCCGTCGCATTTGAGATGCAGCGGCAAAGCAAGGTCGGACGAGGCCTCGAGAAACTACGGCACTTTCTGCAAGAATA
>CAMNPN010000007.1 GCA_946548085.1 uncultured Prevotella sp.
ATCCACCATGTTGTCGTCGTTCGAGCAGGCAGTCATCACGAGGGCGGCCGTCAACGACAGCGCAGCCCAGATAATGTTCTTTGTCTTCATCATCTTTACAGTTTCTTTAAGGGTTCATTACTACAGGTTTTCGGGATAGCCCATGGGGCTGATGCCGCCTGATCCCGTACTTCCTGCGAGCAGCATCGTGCGCTGCTTCAACAACACTACCTTCATCGAAGGCTTCTCATATATTTTTTTCTTCATAATCACGAATGTTTTTAAGTTAAACAAAATATTTGCCTACAAAGGTACGGCGTTCGCCGTTAAAATCAAAAAAAAAAAAACGAAGAAAAGTTAAAGGCTTAACTTTTCTTCATTCTTTAACATTTCCGACCCCCGCCCGCGCCCGCCGCGCCCGCCTTTTACATATATAAAAGGGGGAAATGAGAGAAATAAATCGCGATTTGTTTTGCATTTCGCCCGATAATCAGTAACTTTGCAGGCAAATTCAGAATAATAATAATTAATAAGGTATGATACGCTTCTTTCAGACCCCACAGAAATCGGTGATTGCCACCGAGGTGAATCACGAACTTAATGAACAGGAAATCAAGGAACTCTGCTGGCTCTACGGCGAGGCCGCGCTGCTCGAGGCCGACCGCCTCGGGGGCTGGTACGTAGGCCCGCGCCGCGAGATGGTCACCCCGTGGTCGACCAACGCCGTGGAGATCACGCAGAACATGGGCCTCGGCGGCATCAGCCGCATCGAGGAGTACTGGCCCGTGGCCGACAAGGACGCCGAGCACGACGAGATGCTGCAGCGCATGTACGACGGCCTCGACCAGACCATCTTCACCATCAACATCAAGCCGGAGCCCATCAAGCACGTGGAGAACCTGGAGGAATACAACGAGCAGGAGGGACTGGCCCTCTCGCCCGAGGAGATCGAATACCTGCACGGACTGGAGAAGCAGAACGGCCGGCGGCTGACCGACTCGGAGATCTTCGGCTTCGCACAGATCAACTCCGAGCACTGCCGCCACAAGATCTTCGGCGGCACCTTCGTCATCGACGGCCAGGAGATGGAGTCGAGCCTCTTCCAGATGATCAAGAAGACGACGCAGGAGAACCCAAACAAGATTCTCTCCGCCTATAAGGACAACGTGGCCTTCGCACAGGGCCCGGTGGTGGAGCAGTTCGCCCCGAAGGACCAGTCGACGAGCGACTGGTTCGAGGTGAAGGACATCGAGAGCGTGATCTCGCTGAAGGCCGAGACCCACAACTTCCCCACCACGGTGGAGCCCTTCAACGGCGCCTCCACGGGAACGGGCGGAGAGATCCGCGACCGCATGGGCGGCGGCGTCGGCTCATGGCCCATCGCCGGAACGGCCGTCTACATGACCGCCTACCCGAGACTGAAGGAAGACCCCACTACTGAAAAGGCTGGGGAGTCATTGAGAGACTGGGAGGATATACTGCCCGTGCGCCAGTGGCTGTATCAGACGCCGGAGCAGATTCTGATCAAGGCATCCAACGGCGCCTCCGACTTCGGAAACAAGTTCGGCCAGCCGCTCATCTGCGGCTCCGTGCTCACCTTCGAGCACCAGGAGCCTACCGCCCCTAATTCACCTACCACACCCACCAAATACGCCTACGACAAGGTGATCATGCTCGCCGGCGGCGTGGGCTACGGCACGAAGCGCGACTGCCTGAAGAAAGAGCCCCAGAAGGGCAACAAGGTGGTCGTCGTCGGCGGCGACAACTACCGCATCGGCCTCGGTGGCGGCTCCGTGTCGAGCGTCGACACCGGCCGCTACAGCAACGGCATCGAACTGAACGCCGTGCAGCGCGCCAACCCCGAGATGCAGAAGCGCGCCTACAACCTGGTGCGCGCCCTCTGCGAGGAGGAGGTGAACCCCGTCGTCTCCATCCACGACCACGGATCGGCAGGCCACCTGAACTGCCTGTCGGAACTTGTCGAGGAGTGCGGCGGCGAGATCGACATGACCAAACTGCCCATCGGCGACAAGACCCTCTCGTCGAAGGAGATCATCGCCAACGAGAGTCAGGAGCGCATGGGCCTGCTCATCGACGAGAAGCACATCGACCACGTCCGCAAGATCGCCGAGCGCGAGCGCGCCCCGCTGTACGTCGTCGGCGAGACCACCGGCGACGCACACTTCTCGTTCAAGCAGGGCGACGGCGTGAAGCCCTTCGACCTCGACGTGGCACAGATGTTCGGCCACTCGCCCAAGACCGTCATGCGCGACAAGACCGTGGAGCGTCACTATGAGAACGTGACCTATACTCAGGATAAGATAGAAGAATACCTGGAGCGCGTGCTCCAGCTGGAGGCCGTGGCCTGCAAGGACTGGCTGACGAACAAGGTGGACCGCTCGGTGACGGGCAAGATCGCCCGCCAGCAGTGTCAGGGCGAGATACAGTTGCCGCTGAGCGACTGCGGCGTCGTGGCCCTCGACTATCGCGGCGAGAAGGGTATCGCCACCGCGCTGGGACATGCGCCCCAGGCCGGACTGGCCGACCCCGCCGCCGGAAGCGTGCTCTCCGTGGCCGAGGCCCTGACGAACATCGTCTGGGCACCCATGGCCGACGGCATGGACTCCATCTCGCTCTCGGCCAACTGGATGTGGCCCTGCCGCTCGCAGGAGGGCGAGGATGCCCGACTGTATGCCGGCGTGAAAGCCCTCTCCGACTTCTGCTGCGACCTGCACATCAACGTGCCGACGGGCAAGGACTCGCTCTCGCTCTCACAGCAGTATCCCAACGGCGAGAAGATCATCTCGCCGGGAACGGTCATCGTATCGGCCGGCGGTGAGGTGTCAGACATCAAGAAGGTGGTATCGCCCGTCGTCGTGAACGACAAGAGGGCCTCACTCTATCATATCGACTTCTCCTTCGACGAGCAGCGACTCGGCGGCTCGGCCTTCGCCCAGAGCCTGGGCAAGGTGGGCGACGACGTGCCGACCGTCAAGAACCCCGAATACTTCTGCGACGCCTTCAACGCCATCCAGGAACTCGTCAAGCGCGGCTGGATCATGGCGGGGCACGACATCTCCGCCGGCGGCCTCATCACCACCCTGCTCGAGATGTGCTTCGCCAACACCAAGGGCGGCCTGCATATCAACCTGCACGACATCTGCAGCGACGGCGACATCGTGAAGGCCCTCTTCGCCGAGAACCCCGGCGTGGTCATCGAGGTGAGCGACGAGCACAAGCAGGACTTCAAGGACTTCATGGAGGACATGGGCGTCGGCTTCGCCAAGATCGGCTACCCCGTCGAGAACACCCGCGAGATAGAAGTCGTCTGTCCCGTAAACGGCGGTAACTCCGCCGTCCACACCTTCGACATCGACGCCCTGCGCGACGTATGGTATAAGACCTCCTACCTCCTCGACCGCAAGCAGAGCTTCAACGGCAAGGCTGCAGAGCGCTTCGCCAACTACAAGCATCAGCCGCTGGAGATGAAGTTCCCCAAGGGCTTCACCGGCAAGCTCGCCCAATACGGCCTGAATCCCGACCGCCGGGAGAAGAGCGGCATCAAGGCTGCCATCATCCGTGAGAAGGGAACCAACGGCGAGCGCGAGATGGCCTACATGCTCTATCTGGCCGGCTTCGACGTGAAGGACGTGATGATGACCGACCTCATCACCGGCCGTGAGACACTCGAGGAGGTGAACCTCATCGTCTTCTGCGGCGGATTCTCCAACAGCGACGTGCTCGGCTCGGCAAAGGGATGGGCAGGCGCCTTCCTCTTCAACCCCAAGGCCAAGGAGGCACTGGATAAGTTCTATGCCCGTGAGGACACACTCTCACTCGGCATCTGCAACGGCTGCCAGTTGATGGTGGAACTGGGACTCACTGGCGCCAAGGGCGCAAAGATGCTGCACAACGACTCGCATAAGTTCGAGAGCGAGTTCATCTGTCTGAACATTCCTCAGAACAACAGTGTGATGTTCGGCTCGCTGAGCGGCTCGAAACTCGGCTTGTGGGTGGCCCACGGCGAAGGAAAGTTCCACCTGCCCGAGCCAGAGAGCAGTTACAACGTGATTGCCAAGTACAACTACGAAGGCTATCCTGCCAACCCCAATGGTTCTGACTACAACGTGGCAGGTATCTGCTCCGCCGACGGTCGTCACCTCTGCATGATGCCTCACCTGGAGCGTGCCTTCTTCCCCTGGCAGAACGCCTGGTATCCCGCCAACCGTCGTAACGACGAGGTGACACCATGGATAGAGGCCTTCGTCAACGCTCGCAAATGGGTGGAGGCTCAAAAGTAACTAATTCCTCCCCTAAGTTAGGGGTGGCCAGGAGGGGTCTGAACAGGCGCTTCTTCAGACCACCCCTACCCCTCCTAACTTAGGAGGGGAAATAAATACTCTATATGCAGAATAACTTATATTGGGAATCGTTTACGACCTTCTTCCGCATCGGGCTTTTCACCCTGGGCGGTGGATATGCCATGATTCCGCTGATAGAGGAAGAGGTGGTGAACAAGCACAAGTGGGTGGAAAAAGAGGAGATGCTCGACCTGATAGCCATCGCCCAGAGTTGCCCGGGCGTGTTTGCCATCAACATCGCCATCTTCATCGGCTACAAGTTGAGGAAGGTACGCGGAGCCATCGCCACCGCCCTCGGCACCGCCCTGCCCTCGTTCCTCATCATCCTCGCCATCGCCATCTTCTTCAAGCAGTTCGAGGATAACAAGGTGGTGGCCGCCATCTTCCGCGGCATCCGCCCGGCCGTCGTGGCACTCATCGCCGTGCCCACCTTCCGCTTAGGACAGCGGGCTAAACTCAACCGCTACACCATCTGGATACCGATAGTCTGCGCCCTAGCCATCTGGGGCCTCGGCGTATCACCTATTTATATAATAATAGCAGCAGGCGTCTGTGGCTACATCTACGGTAAATTCATGCACATAAAAGAAATATGATTTACTTCAGTCTCTTCCTTACCTTCTTCGAGATAGGCCTCTTCGGATTCGGAGGAGGCTACGGCATGCTGTCGCTGATACAGCACGAGACGGTGGAGCACCACCACTGGCTGTCGACGGCGGAGTTTACGGATATCGTAGCCATCTCGCAGATGACACCCGGACCCATCGGCATCAACTCCGCCACTTACTGTGGCTATACAGCCATCCACAATGCGGGCTATGGCCACATGATGGCCATCCTCGGCTCGGCCACGGCCACCTTCGCCCTGGTGCTGCCGTCGCTGATACTGATGATTATGATCAGTAGGATGTTCATGAAATACATGAACACCCCACTGGTACAATCAGTCTTCACAGGACTCCGCCCTGCCGTAGTCGGACTCCTCGCCGCCGCCACCCTGCTGCTCTGCAACAAGGAGAACTTCTCCACGCCGATGGAGAATCCCTGGCATTTCTGGATCAGTGTTGCCCTCTTCGCAGCCACCGCCTTCGGCACGGGCTACCTGAAGATCAACCCCATCCGCATGATCTGCTATGCAGGGGTCGCAGGATTGTTGCTACTCTACTGATATATAAGGCCGTGTTCATCCGTGCCAAAACCGGCTCTTACTTCGCCAAAGCCTCGAACAGCCTGTCGAGGGCTGCATCAGCATTGCCTTCAGCCTCATTCAGGAGCGTAACGAACTTCGATCCGATGATGGCGCCTGCAGCGTTGTCCTGAGCGGCCTTGAGCGTCTGGGCATTCGAGATGCCGAAGCCAATCATCCGGGGATTACGCAGGTTCATCGCGTTGATACGACGGAAATAGGCCTGCTTGGCATCGTCGAAACTCTTCTGAGTACCCGTGATGGCGGCAGAAGACACCATGTAGATAAAGCCGTCGGTGTGGTCGTCGATGAAACGGATACGCTCGTCGGAGGTCTCCGGGGTGATGAGCATGATAATACGCAGGTCGTACCTATCGGCCACGGGCTTGACGATATTCAGATAATCGTCGAAAGGCAGGTCGGGGATGATGGCACCGCTGACACCTGCCTCAACACACGACTGACAGAAAGCCTCGATACCATAATGAAGAATCGGATTAAGGTACCCCATCAGCACCAGGGGTATCTCCACCTGATCCTTGATGGCCTGCAACTGCGAGAAGAGCGTCCTTAGCGTCATACCGTTCTTCAAGGCCTGCGTTGCAGCACTCTGGATGACGGGACCGTCTGCAAGCGGATCGCTGAAGGGGATGCCGACCTCGATCATCGCGATGCCCCTACGCTGCAGAGTGAGTATCACGTCGGCAGTACCTTCCAATGTAGGACTGCCTGCGCAGAAATAGAGTGAAAGGAGTTTCTTGTCTGCGCTGTTGGCGAAAAGTTGATTGATCTTATTCATATCTTTAATCTTTGATTGCGTCTATTTGCCACGAATGGCACTAATGAATGTTCTGAGTTTGTCGACGTCCTTAAGACCCGGTGCAAGTTCAAAGCGGGAATTAAGGTCGACACCCATGCACCTCGGATGGCGGAAGGCTTTTATACGGTCGGCGTCATCAGGCCCGATACCCCCGCTGAGCAGGAAGGGTGTCGCACCGTGATAGGCGTCAAGGACGCCCCAGTCAAACTGCTCGCCATTGCCGCCCACAGACTTTCCCTTGGTGTCGAAAAGGAAACTATCGGCAAGTCCCTCATACGGCCGCGTCTGCAGAAGGTCCTCCTCCGTGGCGATGTTGAAGGCTTTGATGACGGAGAGGTGGGAGGCAAACGATAAGAGATGAGAGACTTGCTCCGGCGACTCGTGACCATGCAACTGAACCATGTCGAGCGCATAATCCTCTACACTGCGCATGATATCGTCGATGCAGGCATCCACAAACACGCCAACACGCTTGCACTTCGGCAAGTAAGCAGGTCGTTCGCTGACAAACCTACTCGATCGCGGCCAGAAAATGAATCCCATCATGTCGACGGCCGGCTCCTGTCCCGACGTGCCATCATCTACCAGCAGCCTTTCCACGTCGCGGATATTCTCCGCCTGGCGCATGCCACATACCTTAATCAATGCACGGCTCATGATTCACAACTGGTTGATAAAGTCAGCAAGGGCCAGACCAGGGTCGGCGGTCTTCATGAAATTCTCGCCAATGAGGAAACCACGGAAGCCGACGGAACGGAGGGCCTTGACGGTCATGGGGTCAGAGATGCCGCTCTCGCTGACCTTCACGGCATCCTTCGGCAACAGTTCCGCGAGACGGAAGGATGTCTCGACATCGGTAATAAACGAGCCGAGGTGGCGGTTGTTGATGCCACAGAGGTCGGGCTCCTGTTCGGCATACTCCAACTCAGCCTCTTCGTGCATCTCGAGCAGCACTTCGAGGCCGATGTCATGGGCCGTCTGCTGGAGCGATCTGGACTGCGACTTCGACAGGCAGGCGGCGATGAGGAGTACGGCAGAGGCGCCACAAAGCCGGGCCTGAAACAGTTGGTACTCGTCGATGACAAAGTTCTTGTAGAGTACAGGAATCCTAACCCCACTATGACGGGCGACACTGATGAAGTCGTCGCAACCGCCAAAGTACTGCTCATCTGTCAAGATAGAAAGGGCCGCAGCACCATGCTGCTGATAGTCCAGCGGGATCACTTCAGCCTTGCCCTCCTTCTTGATCCAACCCTTCGAGGGCGACTTGCGCTTGAACTCTGCGATGATGCCAGTGGACGATGCCTTGAGCGCCTCGGCCATCGAAGCGGTGCTGAAGTCAATGAGAGGCTCCACGCGCCGGTGCAACTCCGCAGGTGGCAGTATCTGCTTGCTCTGCTCCACCTCCACCCGCTTATGGGCGATGATCTCATCCAAAATATCCTTTCCCATAAAAATCTGTTCTTATGTCTAACGCTAACTATTCAGTTCTACAAACTTCTTAAAGGTTCTGAGGGCTGCCCCGCTGTCGATGCTCTCACGGGCAATCTCTATGCACTCCTCGATACTCTTCTGCCCCTTCTCCAGCACCTGGATGCCAAAGCCGGCATTGGCCAGTACGATGTTCTTCTGGGCAGGCAGGGCACGGTTTTCCAGTACGGCATCGAAGATCTGGGCCGCCTCTTCCTCCGTAGCACCGCCAACGAGTTCCTCGGGTTTGGCAATCGCGAAACCAAGGTCACTGGGTTTGAAGATGCGCTCATAGTTGTTGGTTGTGACCTTGAAGTCGCCCGTCAGCGAGATCTCGTCGTAGCCGTCGATACTGTTCACGATGCCATAGTCGATACCGATCTTCTGATACACACTGTTGTAGAGCCTCATCTGGTCGAGGTTTGCCACACCCAAGAGCTGACACTTGGGCTGACTGGGGTTGACAAGGGGTCCCAGCAAGTTAAAGATAGTGGGGAACTGCAGGGCCTTACGAATCGGGCCCACAAACTTCATCGCCTTGGCAAAGAGTTGGGCATGAAGGTACACGATGCCCGCCTCGTTGAGCGAACGGTTCAACTTGTCGATGTCATCTGTAAACTTGATGCCGTGATGCTGGATCACGTTCGAGGCGCCGCTGACAGAGGTAGCGGCATAGTTACCGTGCTTGGCTACCTTATATCCAGCTCCCGCAATCACAAAGCACGATGTGGTCGAGATATTAAAGGTGTTCTTACGGTCACCGCCCGTTCCCACGACGTCGATATAACGGTCTGCCTCGAGGATGGCAGGCACGCCTGTCTCCAGGATACCGTCTCTAAAACCAAGCAACTCGTCTACTGTCACGCCACGCATCTGTAGAGCCGTGAGCAGAGCAGTAATCTGTTCTGTCGGGTACTCGCTCTGCGTGATACCGATCAGAATATTCTTCATTTCCTCACGAGAGAGTTCCTCGTGGTTGAGCATCCTGTTGAGGATGTCTTTCATCGTCTGTTTAGCCATATCTGTAAACTATAAACTGTAAACTATTTACTACAAACTAAAGGAACATCCAGTTCTGTATCATCTTCTTGCCATCGGGGGTCAGCACACTCTCCGGATGGAACTGGATGCCGCGCACGTTGAGCGTCTTATGCCGCAAGGCCATCACCTGCCCTTCATCGCTGACAGCAGTGACTTCCAGACAGTCGGGGAAGTTCTCCTTCGCCACCACCCATGAGTGGTAACGGCCGATGGTGATATCCCGCTCTATGCCACTGAAAATGGGGTCGTCGCTAATGATATGACAGGGAGTGGCGACACCGTGGAAGACATCCGAGAGATTCTCCAACTTCCCACCAAACACCTCGCCAATGGCCTGATGACCCAGACAGACGCCTATGATCGGCTTCTTGTCGGCATAGGTGCGGATGACATCAAGCAACAGGCCTGCCTCTGAGGGGATGCCAGGACCTGGCGAGAGGATGATCTTGCTATACGGCTCCAGGTCTTTGAGTTCGAACTGGTCGTTGCGTACCACGGTGACCTCAGCCCCCAACTCCTTCACTAAGTGACTCAGGTTATAGGTAAACGAGTCGTAATTATCAATAATGACTATTTTCATAATTCGTTCATTTCGTGTGATTCGTGTTCGTTTAAAGTCTCTCTGCTTTTTCTATAGCCTTCCTTAGAGCCCCCAGTTTGTTGTTCACTTCCTGCAGTTCATACTCCACATCGCTCTTGGCCACGATGCCGCCACCGGCCTGGAACCACAGTTCACCATTGCGAGAGACAAAGGTACGGATAGTGATGGCCTGATTCAGCGAACCGTCGAGGCCGATGATGCCGATACAACCTCCATAGGCGCCACGGTTGTGGGGCTCGTAGTCAGAAATCAACTGCATAGCCCTCACCTTGGGTGCACCCGAGAGCGTTCCAGCAGGGAAGGTGTCGATGAAGGCCTTGATAGGGTCAGCCCCCTCGTCGAGTACACCACTGACACGCGAGACAAGGTGGATGACGTGGGAATAGTACTGCAGGTCCTTATAGAAGTCAACCTTCACATGATGGCAGTTACGGCTCAAGTCATTACGTGCCAGGTCTACCAGCATCACATGCTCGGCGTTCTCCTTGGGGTCGTTGCGCAGATACTCGGCACCCTGTCTGTCAGCCTCGGCATCGCCCGTCCTTTTTGTCGTGCCGGCAATCGGGTCGATGTAGGCAGTATATTTCGCCCCCTCGCTCCCCCGGGTGATCCTGCAATGGGTCTCTGGCGAGGAGCCGAAGATCCGGAAACCGCCAAAGTCGAAATAGAAGAGATAGGGCGATGGATTGATACTGCGCAGTGCACGATAGAGTTTGAAGTCATCACCCTCATATTTCTGGATGAAGCGACGGCTGAGCACGATCTGGAACACGTCGCCACGCAGACAGTGCTGGATGCCGCGACGGATATTCGCCCTGTGCTCATCGTCTGTCAGCGTACTCCTGACATCACCAACGGGACGGAAGTCGTATGCCTGCACGTTCGCCTTGTTCATCGCCCTGACAACCTCATCGATTAAACCTTTCTCTTCCTTCTTTTCACCTTCCTCCAGGCTCACCACCTTCAGCATGTTATTGTGATGATCAAACACAATCACCACCTTATATAATATATAGAGCACATCGGGGGCATCGTTCTTGACCTGCGTCTCGTCCTTTACAGGAATATTCTCGAAGTATCTCACGGCGTTGAACGAGGTATAGCCGAAGAGTCCGCATACGCCGGCATCCTCGCCACTGACCTCTATGTGGTCAATAAGTGCATGGATGGCCTTATCCGAACGATACTCCTTGTTCACCTCATGTTGTATCGCACTGCCGTCGGGATAACTGATGGTCGCGATGCCATGTCCGATGGCGACGCTGGCGATGGGATTCAGTCCGATAAACGAACGGCTGTTGTTCGCATCGTGGTAATCCGAACTCTCCATAAGCGCACTCTGCGGATAGAGGTCTCTCAGTCGCATATAGACCCCTACCGGAGTATACAAATCTCCCAGAATAGTCTTGCTGCTTGTTGTATACTTAAATGTATTCATCTCTAAACTATAACAATAAACTATAAACTAAAACTCTCCGTATTCTTTCGCCATAGCCTTGTTCTTCAGATAGGTCTCCACATCCTTGTCACCTCGCCCACTGACGGTGAGCACCACTACGTCGTCGGGCTTGAACGTCAGTTTCTTCAGGGCTGCGATGGCGTGCGCACTTTCGATGGCGGGAATGATGCCTTCCATACGAGTAAGTTCATAACCGCCGTAGATGGCCTCGTCGTCGTTGATGCTCAGCACCTGTGTCCGTCCCTGCGTAGCCATGTTGCAATGCATAGGCCCTACACCGGGATAGTCGAGACCTGCCGAGATAGTGAAAGCCTCCTGTATCTGTCCGTCGTCATCCTGCATCACCAGCATCTTCGCACCGTGCAGGATGCCCGTCGTACCACGATGAATGGTAGCAGCTGTATAATCGGTGTTCCATCCGTGCCCTCCAGCCTCAGCCAACACGATCTTCACCCGCTCGTCGTCCATATAGTGGTAGATGGTTCCGGCCGCGTTCGAGCCTCCGCCGATACAGGCGATGAGGTAGTCAGGATAGTCGCGCCCCACCTTTTCTTGCAGTTGCCATTTGATCTCCTCCGAGATGACGCTCTGCATACGGGCGACAAGATCCGGATAGGGATGGGGCCCCATCGTTGAGCCAACGATATAGAACGTGTCTGCAGGGTGACAACACCAGTCACGGATAGCCTCACTACAGGCGTCGCTGAGGGTCATGTTTCCTGTACGGACGGGATGCACCTCGGCACCAAGCATCTTCATCCGCTCCACGTTCGTGTGCTGGCGCTCCACATCCGTCGCTCCCATAAACACCTCGCACTTCATGTTCATCAGCGCACAGACCGTTGCCGTGGCCACACCATGCTGGCCGGCGCCTGTCTCGGCGATGATGCGAGTCTTGCCCATCTTCTTCGCCAGAAGAATCTGACCAATGGTGTTGTTGATCTTGTGGGCACCAGTGTGGTTCAGGTCCTCACGCTTCAGATACAACTGACAGCCGTAGCGCTCACTCATCCTACTGGCATAATAAAGGGGTGATGGCCGACCAACATAGTCTTTCAGCAAGGCATGATACTCGTCTTTGAAGTCCTGCGATTCAATAATCGGCAGGTAGGCTTCCTGCAAGTCATGCACGCACTTATAGAGGATCTCGGGCACATAAGCGCCGCCGAACGCTCCATAAAAGCCATCTTTGTCTACTTGATATTTTCCCATATATTTAATTGTTTTTGTGTAACTCAACTGATTCTCAACTTAAGAGGCCCGTCGCAAGAACGACAGGCCTCTCAGTATCTCTATAACAAACTCTGGTACGCGGCTATCTTCTCACGATCTTTCGAATCTTGAGCTGCGCCACCACCAATAGTTTGCTATTCTTGTCATGTCTCGTTTCGTTTTATAACTTTCTGGCGGCAAAATTACACAATTCCTTTCATTCTGCCAAATTTTATCACAACTTTTTTACTATTTACCACAATTTTCCTTACCTTTGCATCCAAAACGAATAAAAGATGGTATCCAGTCAAGCTATATTCCACAGGTCAGAACTGCTCCTTGGTCCCGAGACGATGGAGCGCATCGCCCGTAAAAGGGTCATCGTCTTAAGGCCTGTCAGACTGATGCTACCCTTTTCGCCTCGATGGGAGCAGCCCTGAAGATGGATCCCACCCGCATCCGGGTAACTGAGTTCTGGAAGGTGGAGGGCGACCCGCTGGCCCGTGCCCTCCGTAAGCGTTTCAAGCACAACGGCTGTTTCCCCGAGAAGAAGTTCCTTTGTGTCTACTCCGACGAGCTTCTTACGAACCACCCTATGGCAGACACCATAGCAGACGACCCCTCCCCATTCAACAAGCCCCAGACCAACGGAAGCCTCGTCCATATCACGGCCGTCTTTGGCTTCACGCTGGCAGGGCTGGTACTGCAAGACGCAAGATAAAGTTCTTACTTTATCAAGACCTTCTTGCCGTTTTGGATGTAGAGGCCCTTCTTAGGCACAGAGACCTTACGACCCTGCAGATCGAAAAGGTAGTCCTCACCATAGCTGTCGGCCTTGACGTTCATGATGCTTGTTCCGCTACCGTCCTCATACTTATATCCCCATGCGGTGACACCCGTGGTGGCAGCCAGCACCGTGAAGGCAGGCGCCTTCGTATCAGTGGGCTCAAGGGTCTGTTCCACCATCACCCCGTAGTAGTGCACATTACCAACCTTCAGGTGGATGTACGATGTACCCTCGGTGATGTTCCAGGATCCTGTCTGGTCACCGCTGATATTGCCGTCAGCTGCCAGTTCGATGTCAATAGGCTTGTTGGCAGCCTTCTTCGTGTGGTCGAGCTTATAGGTGTGCACGAGCAGCTTATACTTACCAGGTATCTGGTCTGTGGCAATCTGCTGTGTGGTGGCAATGTCGGCACTCGTCACCTGCTCACCCGTATATTCGAACGGCGCAGCCACGAGCCAGCCGTTCTTGTTCTGGAACACCTGGTGTACGCGCACCTGATGGCCCTCACCCCAGTTCTGGAAACGGGTGTGGTAGACCAGATAGGTACGACCGTCCTCAGCAGCGATGATCGAGTTATGTCCCTGCGAGCGCTCACCCAGATTGCCCTTGGCTTGGTTGCCCCAGTCAGTATAGGCTCCGAAGATGTTCTCACCGCGGTTTCCATCGTTGGCATTGGCACCGAAGTTCAGCTGATAGCCTGTGAAGATAGCATTGCTGTTCTTCGAGTCGACGTATGGCCCGTCGGGGTTCTCCGAGCGGAACACGCGCATCTGGTAGCCGCCATTGTTATAGTCATTGGCATTACCGCCAGCAGCCAGTCCGCCGTACGACATGAAGAGGTAGTAGTAGCCGCCGATATACTCGATATAGCTTGCCTCTCCACTGACATAATAGCCACCAGCGATTTTCTTGCCGAAGTAGGGATCTACGGTGATGCCGTTGCCTGAGCCCTTCAGCTCATACTCCACATCGTAGTCACGCAGACCTGACTCCTCGTCGAGGGCGAGCATGAAGATACCGCCGCTCCACGAGCCGTACGACATCCACAGGTTACCCTCCTCGTCGTAGAACACACAGGGGTCGATATTGTTGGGCCAGCGCTCACCCCACTTATTGCCTACGTTATAACGTTCTGGCAGCGATGCCTGCTCACCAATGACAATCTCCAGGTCGGTGTCCTTATACGAGTTACCATTCTTGAAACCACTGATCACGACAGGCGCCTGATAACGATAAGGTCCTGTGATCTTGTCGGCGGTCAGCAGCACGATGCTCGAGAACCAGGCATCGCCATTGACGCTCAGATACATACACCATTTCTTCATCGCCTTGTTGTAGATTACGTCTGGTGCCCACAGGTTGCCATCGATGTTATAGTTGTTGTTGCCGCGTTTCGACCACGCTTGTGCATCGAAACTGAAATCGTACTCCACGCCACCTTTCTTCACCTTCGTCACCTCGGGGGTGGTGAAGGCGACGTTGTTGGCGGCATTGGTGCTCGTAGCCGTCGCCCAGGGCACGGTAATCTTCGTCCAGTTCATCATGTCTGTCGTCTTGGCATGATCCCTGTGGGAGCCGAAGATGTAATAAGTCTTTGTTTCAGGATCCCAGACGACACTGGGGTCGTGGACAGAGACACGGTTCAGCGTATAGGCCGACACCGTGAGTGGCAGAAGTGCCAACAGGAAAAACAGATATTTTCTCATCGCTAATAGTGTTTTGATTTATTTTTTGGCAAAGTTACGACTTTATTTCCAATTATGCAAGTTTATTAGCGCTTTTTACTCCCAGCGGAAGACGGCACCATTGCGGCGGGCTGGGTCGGCACCAGGGAAGTCCATCGAATAGGGACTGCCCGTGGTGGGACTCTTTCCTATGTATTTATGTGTGCGCATGGACATCAGCATGAACTCATGGTTCAGGTAGTCTTGCCAGAGGAACACCTCCGCCTTCGACTCGTCCGTCGTCAAACGCACATCACCAGCAATGCCATAGCCTGCACAGAAGACGTAACGTCCATCCTCGCACTGTAGGATAACCTTACCCTGCCCCTTGTCTATGATACGGAAGCGGGTCAGTTTAGACTTGTCTGCCTTGTCTGTATCATAGAGAACTCCGTGCTCCAGGGCGATGGCGGGTTTGCCCGTTGCGAGGTTGATGATGCGGAATGTCTTGTTGTAGGGGATATTCTGGCTGCGGTCGGCCATCGGCTCCTCCACGGTGAAATTGTCAAACTCGGCATAGCCACCGTTCTTCCCGTTCTTATTGAAGGCGAAGAGGGCATGGCGAGAACCTTGGAAGGAGATCAACTGGTATGAGAGTTTCATCTCGTCGCCCACCTGCTGATAGGTCTTGCCGTCGAGCGAGAACTCATAGTAGGCACGGTCGTGATCATAGTCGCCCACCATGCGAAGGTAGAGTTTACCATCAGTGATGGCGACAGGCACGTCGATGGTATCGTTATCCGCCTGCTCGAAGCGGCGCAATGTCAGCTGCTTGCCTTCCTTCACGATGCCAATCCACGAACAGGGCACGTTGATATTACCCAGTCCTGCCACGTCGCCGTCCTTCATGCCTTTGGTATAGAGTTCGACGGTGGCGATGCTCTGGGGGCCGATGACACGCTGGGTGAGCGTATTGCGGGCCCACATCAACTGTTCGGCAGGCATCGACTGCAGGCGCAGGCGACCTTTCTTCAGGCTCCATTTCGTGTCGTCGGGATTGTGGTTCCACTGCCAGACACGGCCCAGCGCCTTGCCGTTGAAGTTCTCAGAACGCACATAAGGAGCGTGTGGAGTAATCTCACTCCTCACTTCGCTCTCCTCACTCCTCGAAACATTCGGTTTGAACCACGTACGAGGTGCACGCCCCAGGTTTCCTTCCAGTCCCAGCATGGGCCAGCCGTCCTTCCATGTGATGGGAGCGAGGGTGACGGTGCGTCCGATGGAGTGGAAGTCCATCATCAGCAGTGCCCACCACTGTCCGCTCTGGTCTTCCACGATGCCTCCCTGGTGGATGTTCGTGCAGGCGGTGGCGTCCTTGTCAACCTCGGGGATGCCAAACTTCGTGCCGTCGTGCCCGATACGGTACTGTTCGCCCTCGGGCACCTGTGTCAGCGAGGCAGCATGGTAGCCGAAGGTCTCGTCGGCAGTGATGGTGATGGTCTCGTAAGGTCCCCAGATGCTCTTTGAGCGCGAGCAGAGTGTGCGGCCGTTGGGTTTGTAGTCGGTAGAGATGAGATAGTACATCCCGTTAATCTTATACATGTGATGACCCTCGCCCACGGCGTTGCCCTCGGGGATAATGGTGCGCTCCGTCTCCTCGATGGGTCCGCTCATGTCGGCCTTCAGTTCCGTACACTTCACCTCGCCATAACCATGAATGGCATAGATCTTGCCATCGTCGTCGAAGAGCACGGAGAGGTCGTAGATGCGCCCCTGCATGTTATGGTGTTCCCACGGGCCGCGGATGTCCTTCGAGGTATAGCACTGCAGACCCTTGCCATTGATGTTGGTAAACACATAGAACTGACCGTTGGCATAGCGGATGGCAGGTGCCCACACTCCCTGACCATAGATTTCCTTATGGTTCTTCAGCGAGAAGGCATCGTCGTCAAAGTCAAAGCGGTCGAAACAGTAACTGATGTTTTCCCAGTTCACGAGGTCCTTGGAGTGCAGGATCACCAGTCCTGGCACGGTGTGCATCGTCGTGCCAGCGAGGTAGTAGTCGTCGCCCACCCGCAGGATGTCAGGGTCGGAGAACTCATCGTAAAAAAGCGGATTGGTATAAGTACCATTCCCGTTGTCTGCCGTCCACGATTGCGCAAAGGTGGTCGCCTGTGAAGAGCAAAGCACGAAAAGAGCGATTAAAATTCGTCCCATATCCATCATATCATTCTATAAACTATAAACTGCCAACTATATCTCCGGCCATCCGTCAGCCGTCCAGTGGATAGGCCGCTGGATGAGTATCGAGGCCCCCTGGTGGGCGATGCTGTACCCATGACAGATGAAGATATCCTCACCATTTAAAGTGTAGGCCGCACAGTGCCCGGCAGCCTCGAAGGCCTTCTTGTCGCCCTTAAGGAACACCTTGCCGCCGCCATAGCGCATGTCGATGCCAGCAGGGTCGAGATAGGGACCGTCTACCGTCTTGCTGCGCCCCACGGCCACCTGGTAGGTACTCTTGGAGCCCTGACAGCAATAGTCCCAACTGACGAAGAGATAGTACCATCCACTGTGTTTAAAGATAAACGGAGCCTCGATGGCGTTAGGTCCAGCATAGTCTGAGGTAGGATTCTTTGGTGGGTTTGGGTTGACGGGCAGCGCAGCCTTCGCGTCGGGGTCGCTGAGGTTATAGCGGCGCGCGATGGTACGTGGTTTCTCGCCCTTGGCGATATGCATGGTCGTATCGAGGCGCACTAGCTGGATGCCGTCCCAGAAGGAGCCCCACACGAGCCAGGGCTGATCCTGGTCGTCGACAACGAAGTTCGGGTCGATGGCGTTCCAGTTGTCACGCTGCTCTTGTGAGGCAACGATACATCCCTCGTCCTCCCACACGGGGAAGTTGAGCGAGCGCTTCGAGAGCAGTCCGATGGCCGACCCGTTTTTGCCAAAGGTAGAGCAACTGTATGCCAGCCACCACTTGCCGTGGTATTTGATCACGTCAGGAGCCCACACATGGAGGCGGAAGCCAGGCACGGAGTCCATCGTCCACTTGGGGATGACGTTCATCACGGGCTCTGCCTTCACCGTCCAAGTCTTGCGGTCCTTGGAGGTCATGTGCTGTATGCCCATGCCTGTGGCAAAGATATGATAGGTGCTGTCCTCGTAGGCCATCACGGGATCGTGCACCATGGGTGTGTCCGTCTCGAAGTCAGCGAGTCGCATGTGGCGCTGACCTATCACTGGCATAGAGACAAAGAGGGCTGCCAGCGACAACAATATCGTTTTCGCTTTCATTGGATTGTCAATTAAAAAAAGTAAAAGAAAAGGGGGCGGGCTTCACGAAGTCCGCCCCCAGGTTGATTAACTAATC
>CAMNPN010000008.1 GCA_946548085.1 uncultured Prevotella sp.
GATTTTCCCCGCTTTGCCTTTATTTTAGGACTTCTTCGCGTTAATCTTCCAAAATTGCTTTGTAACGTCAGTGTTTTTTCGTAACTTTGCCATCAAAAACCCAAAACAATAAAAATAAGAAAACGATGATGAGACAGAAACACCTTCTGGCCTGGTCGGCAATACTGCTTGGCGGATGGGCATTGAGCTCGTGTTCCTCAAAGCGTCATGTGGCAGACACAAAGTCTTCAAAGAGTATAGTAATCCTCTATGAGAACGATGTGCACTGCGGCATCGACGGCTACACGAAACTGGCAGGCCTGCGCGATGCCATCAACCAGAGCGACACTGCCTGGGCCGCCGTAGTTTGTAGCGGCGATTTCTTGCAGGGTGGTACCAGCGGGGCCATCTCACGCGGACAATATATCGTAGACATCATGCGCAACGTGGGCTACAAGGCCATCACGCTGGGCAACCACGAGTTCGATTACGGCGTGCCCCGCTTAAAGAACCTGCTCTCAGGGGTGAATGCGCCTGTGGTATGCGCCAACTTCTACGACGTAGGGGCAGAGAAATCCTACTTCCCGGCCTATGTGATACAATCGTTCGGCGACAAGCGCGTGGCCTTTATCGGCGCCGTGACGCCAGAGACGATGATCCTGGAGGAGTATGCCTTTTACGACAGCCACGACAACCTGTCATACACGCTGAAGCCAGATGACTTCTACGCATTGATACAGCAGGCTGTCGACAATGCTCGTCAAGAGGGTGCCGACTACGTAGTGCTGCTGTCGCACGTGGGTGAGTCGACACAGTCGATGGGCTTTGACTCCCACCGCCTCGTACAGGCTACAAAGGGCATCGACGTGGTGCTCGACGGACATTCGCACTCGGTGATACCTCACGACAAGGTCAGCAGTCTAGACGGTAAGACCATCGAGGTGACACAGACAGGCACCCAGTTTGCCAACATCGGCAAGCTGCTCATCAAGGACGGCCGGCTCACTACAACGCTCCTCCCTATAGAGACTATCAAGCATGAGAACCTCAAGGTGACAGCCACCACCGATAGTGTGAAGGCAGCAATGGCAGCCATCGTGAGCAGAGTGATCTGCACCAGCGACTATGAACTGGTGGTAGTGGACGAAAGCGATGAATATATCATACGTGGTCAGGAGACCAATGCTGGCGACCTGGCCACTGATGCCTATCGCATGATGATGGGGGCAGACATCTCACTGGAAAACGGCGGAGGCCTGCGTAACCCAGTAAAGGCAGGCAACATCACTTATGGCGACATAACAGCACTCTCGCCCTACGATCAGCAAGTGTATATGATTGAAGCGCTGGGCAAGGATGTCATCGAAGCGCTCAGACAGGGCACAAAGAACACCCCTGTGCTGGACGGCAACTTCCCACAATGCTCAGGTCTTAAATACACCATCCACACCAACAGTCACACCGTCAGCGATGTGAAAGTAGAGGATAAGGAAACGGGAACCTATGTAGACCTTGACCCAGACAAGACATACACCGTGGCACTGACGGCCTACTATAGGGGTGGAGGATTCAACAATGCCCTTAAGAGCTGCCGTGTGATAAAAGTGTCGGGCACCCTAAGCCGCGACGTGATAGCTGAATATCTGGAAACAAAACTCAACGGAAAACTTGGCTCAGTCTACGCCAAGCCACAGGGTCGCATTACCATCTTGAATGACTAGGCGCAATGGGGTCAGGCACCATTGCGCCCTTTTGCATTGCGAATGATCTTTTCACCAATACCTGTAAGACGTGACAACTGCTTGATACTGGCCCCAAATTCCTTAGTGGCCTGCAAGATTTCATTACGGCGTTCCTTGGTGTAAAGTTGAAGGTCGCTTGGATGCCTAAGACCATAGGTTTCACCAAGAAACTCCACGACATCGCAATCATCGACACTCCCCTTTCGCCTGTCGAAATCAATCACTTGAATTGTCTTTGGAAGAGGTTCGTTTACAAGTTCCCGTAATTCTTCTATAGGCTTCCATCGGAGTATTGCAGAGACTGAGCATATACGAGGAATATCGTTGCTCTTACCTATATATTCTCCCCAACTGCTCCATTCGTAATCCACCACATGCTGGCATAAACCGCCAGCCACCGGGTTTTGGTGAACATATCGCAGGAGAGTGACAAAATAGGCCTCATCATTGACCGGTTCGCTCTTGAATCTGTCCTGGAACAAGTGCCCACACCGCTCATACTTCATATTGTAATAGAGTGCATAGGCTGTTGCTATTCGATGAATAACAGTTGACAGGTTCTCGCTTTTCTCCTGAATGATCATGTGTATATGATTCGGCATAAGGCAGTACGCATAGATTCGACAGAGAGACGGCAAAGACCTGCCTAACTCATCTGATGGAGACACCATAAGGCAAAGCAGGTCAATGAATTTCCGATAGTCGACGGGATGTTCGAAGATGACTTGTCTGTTAATGCCTCTTAGCATTACATGATAGATTCCAGTGGAACTGATTTCTCTTAGTGGTCGTGCCATACGTATTAAATTTGAATTAACGGCACAAAGGTAAGCATTTTAATCCAAACGACCAAAT
>CAMNPN010000009.1 GCA_946548085.1 uncultured Prevotella sp.
TGACGCATATAGAAGAGAGCCGCATCGTTGAGTTGGCCTACAGTAGATCCATGGGCACACTTCACGTCGTCGGCATAGATCTCCAGCATGGGCTGGGTGTACATCCTGGCCTCCTTGGTGGCCGTCAGGTTCTGGTTAGTCATCTGCGACGAGGTCTTCTGAGCGCCGTGCTCCACCAGCACCCGCCCGGCAAAGGCACCTGTCGACTTATCATCGAGCACGTACTTATAAAGCTCGTTTGAGGTACAGTGGGGTGCCTTGTGCATAATGAGGGTATTGTTGTCTACATGCTGTTCCTTGTCGGCAATCACGCAGCCATAGCATCCACACTCAGCTCCCTCACCACTGAAAGTGAGGTCGAGTTTGTTACGGGTGACACCATTGTGGAGGGTAATCACGTTGTGGTTCACTCGGCTGTTCCGTTGCTGGTCGATATAGACATTACTCACGCGAACATTTTTATAATGAGTCTCCTCTAGACAGTAGAGGTCGAGCGAAGCATTCTCTCCAACATAGGCCTCGATGACCTGCGTGGCGAGGAAGTTCTTATCATCGGCAGCATGGTCACAGAAGAGCATCTTCAGTTCTGCGCCCTCCTCGAGGATAATGAGCACACGACGGTTTACCATCAGATCGGGCACCTGACGCTGGGCGTTACTGGGCGTAGCCTTCAATATGTTAATCACCTGAACAGCTTTATCTACCTTTACATTTCGAGGGACGTAAACCAGTAGGCCGTCCTGAGCCAACATTGTGTTCAGCGCTGTCACAGCATCCTCGCTGGACTTAGCCAGACGGGCATAGTATTTCTCGAGGAGATCTGGATGGTTGCACATGCTGTCGATGATGACTCCTTCTTTCGGAGATGCGGGGGTTCTGGGGTACGGGGGTACAAGATGGCTTCCTGCACTTGAGCTATCCTCGCTCCCATGCTCCCACATACCTTCATGCCCCCGGTAAAACATATCGTTCACCACGAAGTAGAGGCTCGTGCTCAAGTTAGGCACATCGCAACGGAAGGCCTCGTAGGGATCAACAGGAATCTCCAGACGACTGAGGTTCACCCCATAATCAGGTGCAAAGAGCTTCTGCACATCCGTATACTTATACCGTTCCACCTTACGTGATGGGAATCCTTGTGCCTTGAAGGCCTCAAAGGCATCGTCCCTCACGGCATTCATTGCCTCCGGCGCATGATCAAAGATCGTCTGCCGAGCCTGCTCGTATAGATCTATGTATTGTCGTTCGCTCATTTCGTTATTATTCCTCTCCTATCTCTTCCTTGATCCAGTCATAGCCATGCTCCTGAATCTCCTTGGCAAGCTCAGGACCACCGGTCTTCACGA
The DNA here is from genome assembly GCA_946548085.1 of uncultured Prevotella sp. GTDB lineage: Bacteria > Bacteroidota > Bacteroidia > Bacteroidales > Bacteroidaceae > Prevotella. The sequence goes on from CAMNPN010000009.1 coordinate 1,347, forward strand.
TACGACCTTTGTAAAGCACATGCACATACTGCGGACGGATCATCTCCAGCAGACGGTCATAGTGAGTGATCACGATACAGGAGGACTCGGGTGTCTGAAGCTTATTCACACCTTCAGCTACGATACGCATGGCATCCACATCGAGGCCGGAGTCAGTCTCGTCGAGAATGCTTAGCTTCGGCTCGAGCATCGCCATCTGGAAGATCTCGTTACGTTTCTTCTCGCCACCGCTGAAACCCTCGTTAACGCTTCGGTTAGCCAGTTTCGAGTCAAGTTCTACGATCTTACGCTTCTCACGCATCAGCTTCAGGAACTCCGCGGCATTCAGCGGCTCCAGCCCCTGATACTTGCGCTTTTCGTTGATGGCCGCCTTCATAAAGTTCGTCATCGACACGCCAGGAATCTCAACGGGATACTGGAACGAGAGGAAGAGACCTTCGTGGGCCCTGTCCTCAGGCTTCATCTCCAGCAGGTTCTTACCATTGAAATACGCCTCGCCCTCCGTCACCTCGTAGAGCGGATTGCCCACGAGTACGGCACTCAGCGTCGACTTGCCTGAGCCGTTCGGACCCATGATGGCATGCGTCTCACCATCGTTGATTACAAGGTTGATACCCCTCAATATCTCTTTCTCACCAATCCTGGCGTGTAAGTTCTTTACCTCTAACATCTGAAAATAACACTTTTATGGGCTGCAAAGTTAGCGACTTTTCCTGAGATTGCCAAATGTTTACGAGTCTTTTCTATTCCCCGAATCTAGCAAGCGTGAAAAAACTATAATAGTTCTGTGCATTCTGCTATTTATTAATTATTCATTCGTATATTTGCAAAAAGATAAAACGTTTTAAGCATGACGAATAAAAGACTTAACTCCCTGTGTGCCTCCTGCTCCTCGTGAGCGTTGGCATCCAAGCCCAAACATTCAGGCTCAACAATGACGGCTACTTCAACGCTGGTGGTAGCGATGTGATGGCCTTCAGTGACTTTTACCCCGAAGGGCACCAAGGTGGCGTGTGCATCATCATCAACGGCCAGCGTATCGCCACCAACGGAGACATACGCTTAGAAGCCACTCCTGGACAATGGCAGCCAGTACCGAAGCAGCTCAGCCGCAACGTGGAGGAAGGACGCATCGTAACAACCCTCTGCTATCCCGACTCTTCGCGCCACCTGACGGGGTTCAATCCAATGGTTTACCCCGACTGGAACGTCAACTACACCGTCACCGTGGAGCCACAAGGCGAGGGTATCCTCGTGACTGTTGACCTGGACAAGCCTGTGCCCGACTTCCTAATAGGCAAGGTTGGCTTCAATCTGGAGTTCTTCCCAGGCCTGCTATTCGGGAAACCGTGGATCATGGATCGTCAGACAGGCATCTATCCCCAACAACCAAATGCACCACTGCTCACACTGCCTACCAACCGCGGCCATGACGGCAATTACTTTGCAGGACGCGGACAGCAGGCCGATCTCAGCCAGCTTGACGGTGAGGGGTATAGCCCGCTACGTGCTGATGACATCATCGCCGAGCCATACGCCATAGGCCACAGGTTCACCTCCCGCCCTGACGATGCCTCACAGCAACTGACGGTGGAGTCGCTCACAGAGCCGCTGAAACTTTATGACGGGCGCATGAACCACAACAACGGCTGGTTTGTATTAAGGAGTGAGATAGCCCGTGGAGCAACGAAGGGAGCCGTACGCTGGATGATCACACCTGCTGTTGACGAACAATGGCAACATCCCGCCATCATCCAGACCTCACAGATAGGATACCTGCCACGACAGCCGAAGCACATCGTCATCGAAACAGACCTCAGGGATGAGCATGTCAACGAGGTCCAATTGGTTCGTATCAGCGATAAAGGGGAAACCCTCGTCCGCACATCGGAACCGTCAGTATGGGGCCGATTCCTGCGCTATCGTTACCTGACTGCCGATTTCTCCGATATTACCGAACCGGGCCTGTATCAGGTTCGCTACGGCACATCGAGATCGAGCACCTTCCGTATTGCCGACGACGTCTATGAAAGGGGTGTATGGCAGCCCGTGATAGAATACTTCCTACCCATACAGATGTGCCATATACGAGTGTCTGAGAAGTATCGTATCTGGCACGATGCCTGCCACCTTGACGACGCGCTGATGGCCCGCGTGGGCAATCATATCGATGGCTACGACCAGCGCCCAGGACTGTCTAAATTCCAAGAGGGAGAACGCGTATCTGGCGTGAACATCGGTGGCTGGCACGATGCCGGAGACTTTGACCTGCGGGTGGAGTCGCAAGCCGGAGAGGCATATATCCTGGCCCTGGCCTATGAGCAGTTCAAGCCCGCTATTGACGTAACTGCCATTGACCATAACCGCCACCGCGTGGAGATTCATGAGGCCGATGGCAAGAACGACATCCTACAGCAGGTTGAAAACGGTGCGCTGACCGTTGTCCGTGGCTACCAAGCCCTCGGGCGACTCTATCGCGGCATCATCGCCAACTCTCTGCGTCAGTATGCGCTCCTTGGCGATGCTGCGGCAATGACTGACGGCATTGCCGGTAACAGCGACGACCGCTGGATCTTCACGGAAGACAATCCACAACGTGCGCTCTCTACAGCAGCCCAACTGGCAGCGGCAGCGCGTGTACTGCGGGGTTTCAACGATGCGCTCAGTAAGGAATGCCAAGATATCGCCTCAGATATCTATCAGCAGTACCAAGGAGAAAAGCTGCATGCCGCTGTAGAACTCTACCTGACAACAGGTGAGCAGCCTTACCTTGACTTTATCATCAGCCAGAAGGATTATATCGTAAGGAATATCGGCCGTACCGGGTGGTATACGGCTCGCATTGCCAAACTGTTAGAGCAGCAGAAGGGCAAACAGTCACGGCAATTTGTCGCAGCATACCGCCAGGCACTTGCCGCCCATCGCACAGTTCTCCACAAGCAAGCCGCCGAGACGCCCTATGGCGTACCCTACCGTCCCAGCATCTGGGGAGCAGGGTGGGACATCCAGCGCTTTGGTTTCGAATACTACTTCCTGACCTCGGCCTATCCGGAGATCTTCCCTGCAGAAACCATCTACCACGCCCTGGACTTCGTCCTCGGCTGCCATCCCGGCAGCAACACCGCCTCTTTTGCTTCGGGCGTGGGAGCCAAGTCGTCTACCGTTGCCTATGGCCTGAACCGTGCTGACTGGTCATATATTCCTGGCGGCGTAGTGAGTGGCACAGCACTTATCCGTCCCGACTTCCCCGAGTTGCTGGAGTTTCCCTTCCTCTGGCAACAGACAGAATACGTTCTCGGTGGTGGTTCCTCACACTACATGTTCCTCGTATTGGCAACGAGGGCACTGGCTGGATAACAGCAGTGCCCTCGTCTACCAAATGTGTATCTCTCTGATAATTTGATTTTAGCCGACCGTTCCCTCCAACGATACGCTGAGTAACTTCTGAGCCTCGACGGCAAACTCCATCGGGAGTTTCTGCAAGACTTCCTTGGCATAGCCGTTGACGATCAAGCCTACGGCCTGCTCGGTAGGGATGCCCCGCTGGTTACAATAGAAGAGTTGGTCTTCGCTGATCTTCGATGTGGTTGCTTCGTGCTCGAAGATGGCCGTATCGTTGTGTACATCCATATAGGGGAAGGTATGGGCACCACAGTCGCTGCCAAGTAGCAGTGAGTCGCACGAAGAGTAGTTGCGGGCATTGTCTGCAGTAGCAGCTGCGCGCACCAGGCCGCGATAGGAGTTCTGGGAGTGGCCTGCGGAGATGCCCTTTGAGATGATAGTCGACTTGGTGTTCTTGCCGATGTGGATCATCTTGGTGCCCGTGTCGGCCTCCTGATAGTTGTTCGTCACGGCAACGCTATAGAACTCTGCCTGCGAGTTATCCCCTCTCAAGATACATGAAGGATATTTCCACGTGATGGCGCTGCCCGTCTCCACCTGCGTCCACGAGAGTTTGGAATCAGCGCCGCGCAGATCGCCGCGCTTCGTCACGAGATTCAGTACGCCACCCTTGCCGTTCTCATCACCGGGATACCAGTTCTGCACAGTAGAGTATTTCACCTCCGCACGATCCTTGACGATAATCTCCACGATGGCCGCATGCAGCTGGTTCTCGTCACGCATCGGTGCCGTGCAGCCTTCGAGATAAGAAACGTATGCATCGTCGTCGGCAATGATCAGGGTACGCTCGAACTGTCCCGTATTCCTGGCATTGATACGGAAATAGCTGCTCAGTTCCATCGGACAACGGACACCCTTAGGGATATACACGAAGGAGCCGTCGGAAAATACGGCAGAGTTGAGTGCCGCGAAGAAGTTGTCACGATAGGGTACGACGGAGCCGAGATACTCTCGCACCAAGTCTGGGTGCTCCTTGATGGCATCGCCGATGGAGCAGAAGATGACACCCTTCTCGCGGAGTTTCTCCTTGAAGGTGGTCTTCACCGAGACGGAATCCATGATGGCATCCACAGCAGTATTGCCACTCAGGGCCAGACGCTCCTCAAGAGGAATACCGAGTTTGTCGAAGGTCTTCATCAGCTCTGGATCGATGTCGGTATTCTCCTTCCTCTTTCCTCCTTCTTCCTTCCTCGAAAGCGGATCGGCATAGTAGGAGATGGCCTGATAGTCGATGGGGGGAACATGCACATGGCCCCATTTGGGCTCCGTCTGCTCCTTCCAGTAGCGGAAGGCCTTCAGGCGGAAGTCGAGCATCCACTCTGGCTCTCCCTTCTTCTGGGAGATAAGGCGGACGATATCCTCGTTAAGGCCGACCGGAATAATCTCCGTATGTACATCGGTGGTAAAGCCGAACTCGTACTTCTGCTCGGCTACCTGACGGACAAACTCGTTTTTTGTTTCAGACATAAGAACCTGTCTTTATTAGACATAAGAACATAAGAACATATTATACCGGCTCCTTTTTATATTTAATGGCCAGCATGGTAAGATCGTCGCTCTGCTCGGCCTCGTCTACGAAACGGTGTACGGCCTCGGTCATCCTGTCGACAAGCGTCGTGGGCTGTACCTGATTCTCTGCCAGGCATGCTTCTGCCAGGCGGATGATACGGCTGTCGCCGAACTGAGCATGATTAACATCCTCTGCCTCGTTGAGGCCGTCGGTATAGAGGAAAATCGTGTCCTGCGGCTGAAGCTGCATCTCCTGGCAGGTGTAGACCCAGTCGGGCATGGCGCCTATAGGAAGATTCGGGTCGCAGGGCAGCTGGCTGATGCTGGTGCCGATGAGCAGCGGCGAGTCGTGGCCGGCATTGCAGTAGCTGAGATGGCCGGTCTGAAGGTCGAGCACGCCGAGGAAGAGCGTGACAAACATGTTCGTGTCGTTACCCTCGGCCATCGTGTCGTTGAGTGCCCTTACTATCTGGTCTGGCTCCCACAGATGGGAGGAGATGTTGCGGAACAGCGAGCGCGTCATAGCCATCACCAACGAGGCTGGCACACCTTTGCCGGATACATCGCCGATACAGAAGAACAGCTTCTCGTTGCGGATGTGGAAGTCGAACAGGTCGCCACCGACATCCTTGGCGGGAGTCAGAGTGCCGTAGATGTCAATGTCGTCGCGTTCAGGATAGGGAGGGAAGGTCTTCGGCAGCATCGACATCTGGATATCGTGGGCCACCTTCAGCTCCTTTTCTATGGCCGCCTTTGAGGCTGTCGTCGTCTTCAGTTCATCGATATATCGCCTCAGCGAGTGTTGCATCCCCTCAAACGAGTCGCGCAATAGCCGTACTTCATCGTTGTGCTTGATATAGGGCAAAGCGGCATTGAAGTTGCCTGCCGCCACTTCATCGGCAGAGGCTGCCAACTGCTTCAGCGGCTTTGTGGCTCGCTTGATGACAAAGCGGCCTACAAAGCGTGTTACCAGCAAGGCAATGGCAATCAATATGACCATGATGACACCGCTGCCGATGCCTAACGTATCGACCATGATGACCGGCACAACCGAGGCAATGCTCCAGGTGGTGTTTGCTACAGGCTCATAAAACATATAGACAGGCCACATGTTGTTGTCGAAGGACTTGAACGACTTGATGAGAATGCCGTTCTTATCGCTATAGGCTCCCGTCTTGCCTGCAATCATCAGGTGCCCGACGTGGTCGTCGATGGTGTCGGTAGTGGTCTTGGCCAGATCGAAATAATTCTTCTTGATGATATAGTCCTTCTCGTGATGGGCAATGAACGTGCCGTTGTCATCAATGATGAACTTCTCTGTCACACCACGCCAGTCGATGTTAATAAGGTTGCCGTCGCTGTAGTCCCCATCAGGTTTCCTGCTGACTTTTACGCGAACGGAATCTTTTTCAGACTGTAGGTTGCTGAAGAGCCGTTCACGGATGCTGTTCAGCGACAGGTCTGCTCCAAGGATGGCGACCGTCTCTCCCTGTTTATTATGAATAGGTATCATATACGACACCAGGGGAGAGATGGAGTCGGAAGCATCGAAGAAGGGCTTCGACCAGTAACTGCTGTCGGCCTTCAAGGCCTCGGTGAACCATTCGTCTTTCAGATAGTCATGGCTGGCATCGCCGATGATGCGCTTCTCAATCTTCCCGTCTTCATTTCTGACTGCGTAGGGGCAGAACCAGCGGCCTTTCTGCGGATAGTAGTTTTCCACAAAACTGATGCCGCAACTGCGGATGGTAGGGTTCAGAGCGATGACCTCACTCATAATCTCCGCCAGCTTGTCAGGATGGGCGAGGTTCTCTTCTATCTCGCTTACACGATTACTCGTAGCTGTAGAGACATCGGAGAGCATCCGCTCCACCTTAGCGTTGACAGTACTCAAAGAGCCTTTGTGATTGCTCGCTTCCTCCATTAACACAAAGTTCTTGGAGAGAATGAATATCCAATACGCGGCAAGACCCATCACGATGAGCTGCGTGAGGGCAATCCACCGTGTCAGACGTTTGGAAAAGGAGCGAATCTTCGGCTTCTTGCTCATGTTACAGTTTCTGCTCTACCTCAATCTCAGTGAAGGTCTCGATGATGTCACCAACCAGTATGTCGTTGAAGTTCACCAGCGAGATACCACACTCAAGACCTGTTGCCACCTCCTTGGCATCGTCCTTGTAGCGTTTCAGGGCATCGATAGGAGCAGTGTGGATCACGATACCGTCGCGGATAACGCGAGCCTTGTCTTTGTTGTGTACCTTTCCATCGATGACAAGACCGCCGGCCACGGTACCCACCTTCGAGATCTTGAACACCTGCTTCACCTCGATCTCGCCGGAGATGACCTCCTTCTTCACCTTGTCGAGCATACCCTGCATCGTAGACTTCACCTCATCGATGGCGTCGTAGATGATAGAGTAGGTGTTGATCTCTACACCTTCGCGCTCAGCCAGTTTGCGGGCATCGGCAGAAGGACGTACCTGGAAGCCTACGATGATGGCATCGGAAGCCGAAGCCAGCATGACATCGTTCTCCGAGATCTGACCCACAGCCTTCGAGATGACATTCACCTGCACCTTCTCTGTAGAGAGCTTGATGAACGAATCGGAGAGTGCCTCGATAGAACCGTCGGTATCACCCTTTACGATGATATTCAGTTCGTGGAACTCACCGAGTGCGATGCGGTGCGAGATATCGTCGAGACCCAAGGTCTTCGTTGTACGTAAGCTCTGCTCACGCTGCAGCTGGGTACGCTTGTTGGTAATCTCGCGGGCCTCCTGCTCGGTTTCCATGATGTGGAAAGAGTCGCCGGCAGTAGGAGCGCCGTTGAGTCCGAGGATGATAGCAGGTTCTGCAGGACCAGCCTGTTCGATGCGCTGGTTACGCTCGTTGAACATGGCCTTGATGCGTCCGTAGCTTGTTCCAGCCACCACGATGTCACCAACCTTCAAGGTACCGTTCGACACCAATACCGTAGACACATAGCCGCGGCCTTTGTCGAGGCTCGACTCGATGATGCTGCCCGTAGCCTTACGGTTAGGATTGGCCTTCAGATCGAGCATCTCGGCCTCCAGCAGCACTTTCTCCAGCAGCTCGTCGACGCCAATACCTTTCTTGGCTGAGATCTCCTGACACTGGTACTTACCACCCCACTCTTCCACAAGCAGGTTCATGTTGGCCAGGTCTTCACGTATCTTGTCGGGGTTGGCACCCGGCTTATCAATCTTGTTGATGGCAAACACCATCGGCACGTTGGCAGCCTGTGCGTGGGCGATGGCCTCCTTGGTGGTAGGCATCACCGAGTCGTCGGCAGCGATAATGATGATGGCGATATCGGTCACCTGGGCACCACGGGCACGCATAGCCGTGAAGGCTTCGTGACCTGGGGTGTCGAGGAAGGTGATCTGACGGCCGTCCTTCAGCTTCACGTTGTAGGCACCGATGTGCTGCGTGATACCACCGGCCTCACCGGCTATCACGTTGGTGTTGCGAATAAAGTCGAGCAACGAAGTCTTACCATGGTCTACGTGTCCCATCACCGTCACGATCGGGGCGCGGTTTACGAGATCGTTCTCATCGTCTTCCTCCTCGGTGATAGCGTTCTGCACCTCTGCACTGACGTATTCGGTGGTGAAGCCGAACTCCTCGGCAACGATATTGATCGTCTCGGCATCCAGGCGCTGGTTGATACTTACCATGATACCGATGCTCATGCAGGTACCGATGACCTGGTTGACACCCACGTTCATCATCGTGGCCAGCTCAGACACCGTCACAAACTCCGTCAGCTTCAGCACCTTGCTCTGTGCTGCCTCGGCTGCCATCTCCTCGCTGAGGCGCTCCTGAACGGCATCACGCTTCTCGCGACGGTACTTGGCACCCTTCTTGTTCTGGTTTTTCGAAGTCAGACGTGCCAACGTCTCCTTCACCTGACGGGCCACGGCCTCATCGTCAACCTCGAGCGGCTTTGCCGGACGGTTCTTTTTCTTGTTCTTGCCGCCGCCCTGCTGGTTGCCGCCGTTATCCTGGAAGTTCTGGTTGCCACCCTTGTTCTTATTCTTCTTGTTATTCTGGTTCTGCGACTTTTCCTGATTGGCAGCAGCCTCGATATCCACGCGCTCCTTACCGCCACGGATACGTTCGCGCTTCTTCTTCTCTCCGCTACCGTGCTGCTGAGCCTGCTTCTCCTCGCGCTCCTTCTTACGTTCCTCCTTGGTCTTCTTCTTCGGGCGCGTACTCTGGTTCAGCGAGTCAAGGTCGATCTTGCCAACGACATTCAGGTTTGGCATGGCCTTCTGCTCCGTTTTCAGTTTATATATCTCCTGCTCTTTGACAACGGGCTCCTGAGGGGCAGCAGCTGCCACGGGTTCAGGTGCCGACACCGTTTCGGGCTTCGGCTCTTCCTTGGGTTCTACCTTTGGTTCTGGTTTCTGTTCAGACTTCGGCTCCGCTTTGGGGGCTGCTTCCGGCTCGGGCTTCGGCTCCTCCTTGGGTTCTGCCTTTGGTTCTGATTTCGGCTCGGGTTTAAGCTCGGGCTTCGGGCTTTCTTCGGGCTTCGGCTCGGGCTTCTCTTTTGGAGCAGGTTTTCCTACTTGGGTCAGATCAATCTTTCCCAGCGGAGTGAACGTCTGCCTGGGTTCTTCCTTTACCTTCGCGATGGGTTCTGGCTGGGTTTCCTTCTTGACCTTTTCCTTTTCTTTCTTCTTGGGGAACATCTTGTCTGCCAGGGTCTTCACGTCCTTATCGCCCTTGAATTCCCTGACCAGCGCTTCGTACTGCTCGTCGTTGATCTTGGTATTCATGTTGGCATCGTCCTTGATCTCACCCAGGCTCTTCTTGTTCTTCAGATAGTCGACAGCCGTCTGAAGACCGATGTTCAGTTCCGTTAATACTTTATTTAATCTGACTCCCATCTATTATTTATTTACGATTTACGGATTTACGAATTACGAATTACTCAAACTCCGATCGGAGCACCTCCAGCAGATGGTCAACGGTCTCTTCTTCGAGATCAGCCTTCTCGATGAGCATTTCTCTCGGTGCATTCAGCACAGCCTTGGCCGTATCAAGTCCGATGGCCTTGATGGCATCGATGACCCACTGGTCAATCTCGTCAGAGAACTCATCCAGATAGATATCCTCATCGGCTTCGCTCTCATTGACCACACGGAACACGTCGATGGTATACTCTGTAAGCATCGAAGCGAGCTTGATGTTCATACCTCCGCGGCCGATAGCGAGGCTCACCTCCTCGGGTTGCAGGTAGACTTCTGCCTTGCGGTTCTCCTGATCGAGCACGATGCTCGAGATCTTGGCAGGGCTCAGTGCGCGCTGGATGTAGAGCTGCACGTTCGACGAGTAGTTGATGACGTCGATATTCTCATTGCAGAGCTCTCGCACGATACCATGCACGCGGCTACCCTTCACACCTACGCAGGCGCCCACGGGATCGATGCGCTCATCGTAGCTCTCCACAGCCACCTTTGCACGCTCGCCTGGCATACGGGCAACCTTCTTGATGGTGATCAGGCCGTCGTTGATTTCGGGCACCTCGGCCTCAAGGAGGCGCTCAAGGAACACGGGTGAAGTGCGTGAGAGGATGATGCGAGGGTTGTTGTTCTCGTTCTGCACTTCCTTCACGATGGCACGGATGGTCTCTCCCTTATGGTAGTTGTCGGAGGGTATCTGCTCAGCCTTGGGCAGGTGGAGCTCGTTGCTCTCATCATCCATGAGCAGCACCTCGCGCTTCCATATCTGATAAACCTCGCCGCTGACCACCTGTCCGACCTTGTCCTTATACTTCTGATAGAGCGAGTCGTGCTCGAGCTCGAGGATCTTCGATGCCAGTGTCTGGCGGAGGTTCAAGATGGCGCGGCGGCCGAACTTCGTGAAGTCCACCTCCTCTGAGACCTCCTCGCCCACCTCGTAGTCGGGCTCAATCTTCTGTGCCTCGGTGAGCGCGATCTCCTTGTTCTCGTCCTGCACCTCTCCATCGGCCACCACCACACGGTTGCGGTGGATCTCGAAGTCGCCCTTGTCGGGGTTCACGATCACGTCAAAGTTCTCGTCAGAGCCATAGATCTTGGCAATGACATTACGGAAGCTCTCCTCAAGCACGCTCACGAGCGTGGTGCGGTCGATGTTCTTGTTCTCTTTAAAATCCTGAAAGGTCTCAATCATCGAGGGGCCTTTCGCGTCTTTCTTTGTTGCCATGTATATTCTTTTTTGTTTTTAATTATTCATTTGAATGTCAGCAGATACTTTGCATACTTCACGCCGTCCATGGCGAATGTCTTGTCTACCTCGGTCAGTACGGGGCGCTTCTTGCCTTCCAGCTTCTGCTTCTCCTGCACGGTGAGGGTGAATTCCGAGCCGTCGACCGACTTGAGCACCCCTTGCAGCTTCTTGCCCTCAAGGGTGAGCACCTCAATGTTGTGGCCGATATGGTTCATGTACTGCTGAGCCACCTTGAAAGGCTGCCCGAGGCCTGCACTGCCCACCTCGAGCTCGTAGTCGCCGAGGTCATCGCCCAGGCGCTCCTGAAGGAACCGGCTCAGGGCCGCACAGTCTTCTATCCACACGCCATCGGCATGATCGATCTCGATGACAATCCTGTCATCCGCACCAAGGTTGATGTCTACCAGGAAGTAGTCGTTGCCCTGCAACCACTCTTCCGTCAATGCTTGAATTGTTTCTTTATTAATCATCTATTACCTATTAATATCGAAAATGAGAGACCCTTTCGAGTCTCTCATTCCGCTGAACGGGTGCAAAGTTACGCATTTTCCCGTAATCCACCAAACAATTATTGATTTTTTTATGCTATCTGGCTGAATATTTCTGTTTTGGGCAGCTTCAGGGTGATGTCCTGGCGTGGTTTCTCCTTCAGCCGGATGGTTGCCGCGGCTGTCTTCGAGGGCTGCGGAGCGAGCACCTTGCGGTAGGCCTCGGGGTCCTTCAGCAGCCGGATGGCCTCCTTCAGCTGACTGTCGTAGCTAAGCCCTGCCTCGATGGCGCCTGCCTGATAGTAGTAGGCCGAGATGATGTCCGTCTCGAGTATCTGCCGTATCACCTGCTCGTGGCGGTCAAGGTCGAAGGCCACGTCGTGGTTCAGCTTCGCCTCGAGCGAGTCGAAGGCAGCCTTGGCGTCCTGGTAGTAGCCCTCGAACTTCGCCGTCTTCACCAGCTCGGCAAACTGCTTCTTGCTCACGGGGTCGTAGGTGAACCCGCTCTCCACGACGCGCTGCTTGAATGCCTGCCAGTCGGCGTCCGAGAGATGGAACTCGCTGGGGGGAGCAATCGTGGGGTGCTGGGCAATATAATCTACCACGTAGTCGAACATCACCTCCGTCGAGTCTTGCCCGGAGGCGGAGAGATAGAAGGCGATGTTGGGTATCGTGTCGCCCTTCATCTCCACGTCGGGCTTGATACCGCCGCCATCGCGCACCTCACGGCCGTTGCGGGTGTAGAACACCTTTGTCAGCGAGTCGGGGATATGCTCCCGATAGCCGCCATTCTTGTAGTTCACCGCCTGTATGCAGCGCCCGCTGGGGATGTAGTATTTCGAGGTGGTCACCTTCATGTTCGTGTTATAGGGCAAGTCGATGGGTATCTGCACAAGTCCTTTTCCGTACGTGCGCGTACCTAAGATAATACCTCTGTCAAGATCCTGAATCGCGCCGCTGGTGATCTCGCTGGCCGAGGCGGTCTCTCCGTTGACGAGCACCACCAGGGGCATCACGGTGTCGAGCGGCTCTACGCGCGTATCATATTTCTTCGTGGCCTGTGGTATCTTGCCTCGGTTCTCCACCACGGTGATGCCCTTTGGCAAGAAGAGGTTCAGTATGTCTGCCGCCTCCTGCTCCGAGCCGCCGCCGTTGCTTCTGAGATCAAGCACGAGCGAGGTGGCGCCCTGCTTCTTCAGCTCGATGAGCGCGCGCCTCACATCCTTCGAGCAGCCTTCGGTAAACGAGTTGAGGTTGATGTATCCCACGTTCTCGTCCCTGATGCCATAGTATGGCAGCTCGGGCAGCTTGATGTTGCGCCGGGTGATCTTAAACTTCATCAGCTTGCCCGTAGAGGGCCGCATCACCTTCAGCAGGAAGCTGGTGCCAGGCTCGCCGCGCAGATGCTCACTCACGTAGTTCACGGCCTTGTCGGTCATCATCGAGTCGTCGATGCTCAGTATCACGTCGCCCTTTTTCAGGCCCACCTCGGCGGCCGGCATACCCTCGTAGGGCTCGTCTACCACCACGCGGTCGATCTTCTGGTGCTTGCGGATGAGGGCTCCGATGCCGGCATACTTGCCCGTGAGCATCATCCGCAGGTTCTTGGTTTCGTCTTCGGCATAGTACTCCGTGTAGGGGTCGAGCCCTCTGAGCATGGCCGTGATGCCGCGCCCGATGGTCTCCTTGGGGCTGATCGTGTCTACGTAGAGCAGCTCCAGGTTCTTGTAGAGCTGGTTGAAGATGTCAAGGTGCTTGGCCACCTCGAAATTATGGTCCCTACCCTTTTGCGCCTGAACGGAGAGTGCCATCCCCGACAGCAGCAGGCACAGTGCGATGTATCTCTTCATCTTATTCATTCTTTTAATGTGTTACGTCAAATCAGATTTGACGCTGCAAAATTACACGATTCTTGCAAGAAAACACCCTTTTTCGCTGCTTTTTTACAAAAAATATAAGTTTTAATGCATTTTTTTGCCTAAAAGTTTGGTGGAATGAAAAAATCGTCGTACTTTTGCACCCGCTTAACAGCACAAAGGTGTTACACACCAGAGCAATCTGCTTCAGTAGCTCAGTTGGTTAGAGCACCTGACTGTTAATCAGGGGGTCGTTGGTTCAAGCCCATCCTGAAGCGCAAAAGAGTGAGCCTTAGAGCTGATTAAGCAAGGAGTTAGACAAAATCTAACTCCTTTTTTCATGCCCTCTGGCTTATTCAGAGCAAGCGGGCGGCCGAGACTTCTCACTCTTTCACTACAGGCATGCCAGCTCCTCGCCACGCAATGATGCCACCCTTCAGGTTAACACACTTGTAGCCGCCATCAGCAAGCCTCCCTGCGGCATTGGCAGAGCGGCGACCGCTGCGGCAATATACAGCAATGGTCTTGTCTGCAGGCAGTGCCGCCTGTGCCTTCTCCATGAAATCGCGCTGCCCCTGATCTATCAGGATAGCCCCCTGGATATGCCCTTCTGCATATTCAGCAGCCGTCCTGACGTCAAGCACCACCACGCTGCTATCAGCAATCAGCGCCGCAAACCCTTGCACATCCATGTTCTCGTAATTCTGCTGACCGCAGGCCGTCGTCAAGCCAAGCGTGGCCAGCAAACAAGTCAATAACTTCTTCATATCAGAATCTCTTCGTTTTTTATGTAACCGTTTTCCATCCATTATCGCCGTGACAGATCATCTGCCGGGCCATGCTTACCAACCTGGAGGCAGCACGATATTCTCCACGCCGTGCGCCTCTGCAAACAGCGGCGAGATTTCATCGTCGGTGAAGCCCGCGATGCCGCAGCCGATGCGGGTGACGAGAAACGTCAGTTCGGGGTGCTGCTTGGCGAACTGGATGAACTCATCGACATACGGACGGATGGTTTCCACGCCGCCCTGCATCGTGGGGATGGCGTAGCTCTGCCCCTGCAGGCCCACGCCCTGACCCATGATGGCCCCAAACTTGCGGTAGGCGATGTAAGCCGCGCCGCCGCCGTGCATTCCCTTCAAGTTGCTGCCGAAGACGAAGATCTCGTTCGGCTCCAGCGATGTGATACGCTCTGGTGTTGTTCTCTTCTGCTCCATAATATCTGGTATTGAAAAATCCATCTCCTCGCAAGCCATCGTGTCCGACATGGGTGCCGACTCGGAAGCCACAGAAGCCATCCTCGCCCCAGCCATCGAGGCCTCGCGGCTGAGGACTGCCCTCATTCCCGAGCCTTGCTCGCCTACCCGTAGCCTTTCGTCCATCACCTCCGGCATGTCCAAGTCCATGTCGAAATTCTTCTTGAAGTAAGGCACGATGATGTCCTCCTTCAGCCGCTTGTACTTCTGCGAGACGGCCGAGGGCGTCATGCCCAGCTCTGCCGCAATCTCCTTCCCCTTGAAGCCCCGCAACAGCAGCATGTTGATAATCATCCGCTCCTGACGGCTGAGCGGTGCATGGTCGCACACGTCCTCCACCATCCGGCTGAACTGCAGCCGCAGGTCGTCGCCCGGGTCGAACGACCGCAGATAGTCCTCGAACGTGATGCTGCCATACTCGCGGCGATACCACTTCAGCGCATCGAGCACCACGTAGCGGAACCCGCCTATGAGCCACGTCTTCAAGCTCACCTCGGGCGAGTGATCCTCCAGCGGCTTCCAGTCGTGCTCCATCAGGTAGAGGGCATACTGGTGAGCCAGCGACATGAAGTCCAGGTTCTCCTTCCCGCTCAGCTGATACCGCTGGTCGTAGATACGGTAGCCCGCCTGGCACCAGCCGTAGAAATACTCGCGGATGATGCCGGCATCGCCCCCGCGGAATCCGCTGATGATGGCCTCGTCTGACAGTGTCTGATAATACATACAAAAAGAATTTTGCTACAAAGTTACAAAAAAATCTCATTCGCGCTTAATTTTTCTCTAAATTCTTCTTTAAAGAAATAAAAAGACGTCTTAAACTTTGAGCGTTGAGCGTTGAGCTTTGAGCTTTGAGTATTCACCAATTAAAAAAATTACGATTATGAAAGATTCGATTAAGAGAGAGAAGAAAGAGTTTATCCGTTCTGTTGAGCGTGAGCAGGCTCGACCGAAGGCAAAATGCGTCCACAACCTGATTATCGTCGACGAGAGCGGCTCGATGTCCATCATCCGCAAGCAGGCCTTCACGGGCATGAACGAGACGCTGCAGACGGTGCGACAGATGCAGAAGAAGTTCCCCGACCAGTCGCAGCGCGTCACCCTGCTCACCTTCGACAGCGGCCACACCACCTGGCACTACGATGACACCGCCGCCCTGAAGACCCGCGACCTCAGCTGGCAGGCCTACAACCCCAGCGGCGGCACGCCCCTCTACGACGCCATCGGCAAGGGCATCTCGAAGGTGATGGCTCAGACGGACGACCGTGACCACGTGCTCGTAACCATCATCACCGACGGCGAGGAGAACAGCAGCGAGGAATGGACGCTGAAGATGGTTCGCACGATGATCGAGAAGCTGAAGAAGCAGGGC
>CAMNPN010000010.1 GCA_946548085.1 uncultured Prevotella sp.
ACAGTTTATAGATACTAATGAGGTGAAGGCAAACATCAAGAAGAATGCCGGGCAGTGGGAACTTTTCACTTATTACCTGGAAAGCAAGGGTAAACTGAAGAAATAGCCTTCCGCCCTGTGCAGTCATTCGTTGCAATTCTGGACTTTATAAGTAGAGAACAAAATTGCAACGAATTGTATGTATAGCATTTATGATTATGCCTATAACGGGCTACTCTATCTGAACAACATCATGCGGCCACGCCACAAGCGTCTGTCGCAACTGATGATTTACTCGACAACCGCCTGCCAGTCACAATGCAAGCACTGCAACATCTGGCAGAAAAAGGTGGAACATCTGTCACTCGAAGACATCAAGCGAATCATGCAGAGCAAGTGTATCACCAAACGGACAACAGTAGGACTGGAGGGCGGCGAGTTCATTCTCCACCCACAGGCTGCGGCAATCATGGCGTGGTTCCGCGAACACCATCCTAACTACACGCTGCTATCTAACTGTCTCGCGCCCCGTCGTGTTATAGATGCCGTCCGTCTCTATCGGCCCCGGCACCTATACGTCTCTCTCGACGGCGGGCGCGAAACTTATCAACGGATGCGTGGCCGCGACGGCTACAAACGAGTGATTGAGGTAGTGGAAGCCCTCAAGGATGAAGTACCCCTGTCGCTGATGTTCTGCCTCTCGCCGTGGAACTCGTTCGACGACATGGTATTTGTCATTAATGTGGCCAAGCACTACGGTATTGATGTTCGAATTGGCATCTACGGAACGATGGCATACATGATGGCCTCACCCCCGGCCCCTCTCCGATTGGAGAGGGGAGCAGATGCACTCAGGGCGGCAAATCAGCGGCAGTTCCATTTGCTCCCCTCTCCCCTTGGAGAGGGGCTGGGGGTGAGGCTTTCACAGACTCAAGAGAATTTCGACTTTGTGGCACTCTACGACCAGTGGCGCAATGGGCATTTACGTTTGCGCTGCCAGAGCATCATGAGTTGCCTCGTGGTGCATAGCAATGGTGACGTGCCGCTCTGCCAGAATCTTGACGTGGTGTTGGGGAATATCCATGAGCAATCGCTCGACGATATTTTCAACGGCGCAACGGCCCGTCAGACGCAATGCCACTATTCCCGTCACTGCAACAATTGTTGGATTAACTTCCACCGTAAGTATGACATTATCCTCGTGCGTAACTTTGAACGATTGTTGCCCAAATGGCTCATCGAGAAGTTCTACGGCCCATATCAGTGGACGGCAGACCCAAAGCAGACCTATCGCAAACATCTAAACGCAATACAATGATACAAGAACTCATTAACCGATATAAACGGATGCGCACAGAGCGTTTTCTGCGCCAAGCGTACCAATATCAATATGCCTTCGTGGGCATGGGCCAGCACTCGCTGACCAACCTCTATCCTGTTCTTCACTATCTCGGTGTACCTCTGAAATATATCTGCGTCGCGTCAGAGCGAAAAGCCGGGCTGATAGAACGGAAGTTTCCTGACGTGAAAGCCACAACCTCGCTCGACGAGATTCTGCAGGATGAAGTCATCAAAGGCATTTTCGTCTCTGCCTCCCCATCGGCCCATTTCTCTCTTGCCTCGCAAATTCTCCGTGGTGGCAAGTCGCTCTTCATTGAGAAGCCACCCTGTCAGGCATTGGAAGAACTCGACACGCTCATTGATTTACAACGGATCCACGGCTCACCAGTCGCAATGGTTGGGTTACAGAAGCGTTATGCCCCTGCCGTGCAACTCCTGAAGCAGCGTCTTCGCAAAGCGCATCTCATCAGCTATGACCTACATTACCTGACAGGAGCCTATCCTGAAGGAGATGCCTTGCTCGACCTTTACATCCATCCCCTCGACCTTGCCTGTCATCTATTCGGCCAGCCAGAAATTCTCACTTGCCGCAAAGTCGCCAAAGATTCTTTTATCCTCATGCTCCAGCATCCCCATATCGTCGGCACACTGGAGCTTTCTACTGCCTACACGTGGACTGCTGCGAAGGAATCACTGAAGGTCTGCACTCATTCTGGCATCTATCACCTCTCGCAAATGGAGGAGCTTACCTTTACACCAACTTCCTCCACCGCCTTTGGCATCCCTGTGGAGAAACTGCATACCCATCATGAAACAAAAGAAATCCTCTGTCAGCGAAACAATTTTACACCGCTATTGGCGAGCAATCAAATATACTCACAAGGCTATTTCAACGAAATGGAGGCCTTTGTCAATGCAGTGGAGGGTCGTAATCATACTATCGCAACGGACATGAGGGTAATCAGGGAAACATACCTGCTGATAAACGAAATACAAACAAATAAGTAAGGTGAGAGATTGTCGGGACGGCACTGGATTGCCCCTTGAAATTTCTGGCGCTATCGTTTGAGTATAGCCGAACGATCGTTTGAGTATAGGCGAACGATTGTTTGAGTATAGGCAAACGATAGTAAGGATAGGGTAAAACCCCTGCGAAGATAAGCCTTTGACCCTATAAGGGGTATCTGCTTTCCCTGTAAGCAATGCCTCCCATCAACGTTAGGAGGCATCAGTAACAACCTAAAGAGCCATCAGCGACATTCAGAAGAGCCTTCAACAACAACCTGAAGCCCCATCAGCGGTAACAAAATAAATCCCGAAATGCTTGCGCGTTTCGGGATTTACTATATGGAATAAGTGAGAAATCACTTACCGGATGCCGGTAGGAGTGACCTATTTGATGAGGTCTACGCTGCGCTTGAGGAACTTGTCGAGGGCTTCGCCCTTGAGCATGCCGTTCTGCAGCAGGGCCAGGTCGATGAGTTGGTGGACGATGGAGTTCGTCTTCGCGTAGTCGGCGATGACGGCCTGCTTCTTGTCCTTCTGCTCCTGCACGGCCTTCTCGGCCTCGGCCTTCTGGTCCTTGTCCTCCTGGGTCAGTTCGTCGTACTTCTTCTTGTCCTGGGCCTGGCGAATGGCAGCCAGGCGGGCCTCCTGGCCCTTGAGTTCGCTGACGATGGGCTTCAGGGCCTCGGCGGTGGCAGCCTCGCTGTCGTCGAGCACTCGCTTCACCAGCGGATGGTCTGAGTTGAGCACGATGTTGTACGAGTCGGGCATCTGGCCGTAGAAGCCCATGCCTGCCTGGAACTTGCTCATCTCCTTCATACGGCGCATGTACTCATTCTGCGTGATGATGACCGGACGGGCCTCGGCGCCGAGGGCATCGACCTGTACCATGAACTCTGCCTTGTCGATCTTGGGCATCTGGGTGCGGAAGACGGCTGACAGATTGTCAGTCTGCTCCTCCGTGAGGTTGTTCTTCGGGCCGTCGTCCTTCACGATCAGACGGTCGATGATGTCGGCATCGACGCGGGTGAAGTGGCTCTTCTCGAACTTCTGCTCCAGCGTCTGGATGGTGGGCACGTCGAGTTGTCCGTCGAGTAGCAGCACCGAGTAGCCCTTGTCCTGGGCGGCCTTGATGTAGGAGTACTGCTCCTCCTTGTCGGTGGCGTAGAGGTAGACGAGCTGGTCGTTCTTGTCCTTCTGCGAGGCCTCGATGAGGGTCTTGTACTCGTCGAAGGTGAAATACTTGCCCTCCGTGTCCTTCATCAGGGCGAAGTCCTTGGCGCGGTCGTAGAAGCCGTCTTCTGACAAAATGCCATAGTTGATGAAGAGTTTCAGGTCGTCCCACTTCTCCTCATACTCCTTGCGGTTCTCCTTGAAGATCGCGTTCAGGCGGTCGGCCACCTTCTTGGTGATGTAGGTGGAGATCTTCTTCACCTCGCGGTCGCTCTGGAGATAGGAGCGGCTGACGTTCAGGGGGATGTCGGGCGAGTCGATCACACCGTGGAGCAGGGTGAGGAACTCAGGCACGATGCCCTCCACCTGGTCGGTGACGAACACCTGGTTGCAGTAGAGCTGTATCTTGTTCTTCTGGAGTTCGATGTTCGACTTGATCTTCGGGAAGTAGAGGATACCCGTGAGGTTGAAGGGGTAGTCGACGTTGAGGTGTATCCAGAACAGGGGCTCGTCGCTCATGGGGTAGAGGGTGCGGTAGAACGACTTGTAGTCCTCGTCCTTCAGCGTCGAAGGGGTCTTGGTCCACAGCGGCTCCACATTGTTTATAATATTATCCTCGTCGGTGTCCACCTGCTTGCCGTCCTTCCACTCGGTCTTCTTGCCGAAGGCCACGGGCACGGCCATGAACTTGCAGTACTTGTTGAGCAGGCCCTCGAGTTTGTACTTGTCGAGGAACTCCTTGCAGTCGTCGTCGATGTAGAGGATGATGTCTGAGCCTCGCTCTGCACGGTCGGCGTCGTCGATCTCGTAGGCTGGTGAGCCGTCGCACGACCATTTCACGGCCTTGGCATCGTCGCGCCACGACTTTGTGATGATCTCCACCTTCTTCGACACCATGAACGAAGAGTAGAATCCGAGGCCGAAGTGGCCGATGATGTTGTTGGCATTGTCCTTGTACTTCTCCAGGAAGTCGGTGACGCCCGAGAAGGCTATCTGGTTGATGTACTTGTCGATCTCCTCCTCGGTCATGCCGATGCCGTGGTCGCTGATGGTGATAGTGCCCTTGTCGGCATCGAAGTTGACGCGTACGGTCAGGTCGCCCAGCTCGCCCTTGAAGTCGCCCTTCTCCTGAAGGGTCTTGATCTTCTGGGTGGCGTCGACGGCGTTTGACACCATCTCGCGGAGGAATATCTCGTGGTCGCTATAGAGAAACTTTTTGATGACGGGGAAGATGTTCTCAGTTGTAACCCCGATGTTACCTTTTTGCATATCTTTCTTGTCTGATTACTGATTTACGACAACAGCATTGCAAAAAGTGTGCCAAAAAAGAAAGCCTCCCTTCACATGACCTGAAAGGAGGCCATCCGTATGGATAATAATATTACTTCTTCTTGCTTTCGCCTTCCTCGAGCTGAGCCTTCAGCTGAGCCAGAGCGTCGATGTCACCCAGCGTGGTGCTGGCTGCGACATTCTCAATCTTCGGCGTGTCGTCCTTCTTGGCAGCGCGGGTCTTCTTGGCAGCGGCCTTCTTCTCCTCACGCTGGGGATCCTCGAAGGTGCGGCTGTGAGAGAGGATGATGCGCTTGCTGTCCTTGTTGAACTCAATCACCTTGAAGGGCAGGGTCTCGCCGTTGGCGGCCTGACTGCCGTCTTCCTTCACCAGGTGCTTCGGTGTAGCGAAGCCCTCAACGTTCTCCTCGAGCTGGACAACGGCGCCCTTCTCGAGCAGTTCGATGATCTTACCCTCGTGGATAGAACCAACGGTGTACTTCTCCTCGAAGGCATCCCAGGGATTGTCCTCCAGCTGCTTGTGGCCGAGGCTGAGGCGACGGTTCTCCTTGTCGATGTCGAGCACGATCACCTCGATGGGCTCGCCAACCTTTGTGAACTCTGAGGGGTGCTTCACCTTCTTCGTCCAAGACAGGTCGCTGATGTGGATCAGACCGTCGACACCCTCCTCCAGCTCTACGAATACACCGAAGTTGGTGAAGTTGCGAACCTTTGCAGTGTGCTTAGAGCCAACGGGATACTTGTTCTCGATAGACTCCCAGGGATCCTCACGCAGCTGCTTGATGCCGAGTGACATCTTGCGCTCGTCGCGGTCGAGGGTCAGGATAACGGCCTCTACGTCGTCGCCCACCTTCAGGAAGTCCTGAGCGCTGCGCAGGTGCTGGCTCCAAGACATCTCGCTGACGTGGATGAGTCCCTCCACGCCGGGCTGGATCTCTACGAATGCACCGTAGTCGGCAATCACGACTACCTTGCCCTTCACGTGGTCGCCCACCTTGAGATCCTGATCCAGTGCATCCCAAGGATGCGGTGTGAGCTGCTTCAGACCCAGGGCGATGCGGCGCTTCTCGTCGTCGAAGTCGAGGATAACGACGTTGATCTTCTGGTCGAGTTCCACCACCTTGTGGGGATCGTCGACACGGCCCCAAGAGAGGTCGGTGATATGAATCAGTCCGTCTACACCGCCGAGGTCTACGAACACGCCGTAGTTCGTGATATTCTTCACGGTACCCTCGAGGATCTGGCCCTTCTCCAGGCGACCGATGATCTCCTTCTTCTGGGCTTCCAGCTCCTGCTCGATGAGTGCCTTGTGAGAAACGACTACATTGCGGAACTCCTGGTTGATCTTGACCACCTTGAACTCCATCGTCTTGCCAACGAACTGGTCGTAGTCGCGTATGGGATGAACGTCGATCTGTGAGCCGGGGAGGAATGCCTCGATGCCGAACACGTCGACAATCATGCCGCCCTTGGTGCGGCACTTGATGTAACCCTGGATGATCTGATCCTGCTCGAGGGCTGCATTAACCTCATCCCAAGACTTGCTCAGGCGGGCCTTCTTGTGAGAAAGGATCAGCTGACCCTTCTTGTCCTCAGCATTCTCTACATACACTTCCACCTTGTCGCCGATCTTCAGGTCGGGGTTGTAGCGGAACTCTGATGCGGGGATGATACCATCGCTCTTGTAGCCGATGTTCACCACCACCTCTTTCTTGTCGAGAGAGATCACGGTACCTTCCACCACCTGATGGTCAGCTACCTTGTTGAGGGTTTCGTCGTACGCCTTGTCAAGCTCTTCCTTGCTGACACCGGCGGGCGTGCCATTCTCAAACTCGTCCCAGTTGAAGTCGTCGAGCGGCTTTACGTTCTTTGTTAAATCTGACATAATTAAAAATACTTGTTGCCCCTCGTTGTTTGTCGGGGCGAGGCCTGAACAGACGTTTACCAGACCATCTTTTAAAGGGTTAATGTATGATAGGAGCGGCGCCTGTTCCGGCCCCTATTTCCCCTTATGGGGACAAAGTGGCTGCAAAGGTAATGATTTTTTTGTTTACAGTTTACGGTTTACAGTTTACAGATGATTGCTTTTATGAATATTTAACTAAATCATAACGTTTCCCCCTTTAACTTAAAAAGCAGACCTCCCATAGAAAGTCTGCTTTTGACATTTTATTTGCATTCACGCTGCCTACAGTCTAATCATCTGTAAACTGTAAACTGTAAACCGTAAACTGTAAACTGTAAACCAATTATACGATTCCCTGAGCCATCATGGCCTTGGCCACCTTCATGAATCCGGCCACGTTGGCACCCTTCACGTAGTTGATGTAGCCATCCTTCTCAGTACCGTACTTCACGCAGTTCTCGTGAATGTCGTTCATGATGCGCTTCAGGTAGTTGTCAACCTCCTCGGCTGTCCAGCTCAGGCGCTCAGAGTTCTGCGACATCTCAAGACCAGATACCGACACACCACCGGCGTTGCTGGCCTTACCAGGAGAGTAGAGGATCTTGGCATCCTGGAAGATCTTGATAGCCTCAGGCAGCGAAGGCATGTTGGCACCCTCGGCAACGGCGATGATGCCGTTGTTCACCAATGCCTGGGCCTCGTCACCATTGATCTCGTTCTGAGTAGCGCAGGGCAGGGCGATGTCGGCCTTCTCATACCAGGGGCGCTTGCCCTCGTGGTAGACGGCTGTGGGATACTCCTCAACATACTCCTTGATACGTCCGCGCTCCACGTTCTTCAGCTCCATGATGTAGTCGAGCTTGGCGCGATCGATACCATCGGGATCATAGATATAACCGTCTGAGTCAGACATGGTCATGGGGATGGCACCCAGCTGCAGGCACTTCTCGGCAGCATACTGAGCCACGTTACCAGCACCAGAGATCAGCACCTTCTTGCCCTTGATGTCGATATTGCGGGTAGCCAGCATAGAGGTCAGGAAGTAAACGGTACCATAACCGGTAGCCTCAGGACGGATCAGCGAACCGCCGAAGGGGATACCCTTACCAGTGAGCACGCCCTGGAACTGGTGGGTGAGCTTCTTGTACTGTCCGAACAGATAACCTACCTCGCGGCCACCTACGCCGATGTCACCAGCGGGCACGTCCTCATCGGGACCAATCACGCGATACAGTTCGTTCATGAATGCCTGGCAGAAACGCATCACCTCAGCGTCGCTCTTACCACGGGGAGAGAAGTCAGAACCACCCTTGGCACCACCCATCGGCAGTGTAGTCAGTGAGTTCTTGAAGGTCTGCTCAAAGGCGAGGAACTTCAGGATACCCAGGTTCACGCTCTTGTGATAGCGAAGACCGCCTTTGTACGGGCCAATGGCGTTGTTGTGCTGAATACGGTAGCCCATGTTGGTCTGCACATTACCCTTGTCGTCGACCCAGGTGATGCGGAACTCGCACACTCTGTCGGGGATGCAAAGGCGCTCGATGAGGTTGGCCTTCTCAAACTCAGGGTGCTTGTTGTACTCTTCTTCGATGGTGGGAAGAACTTGACTGACGGCCTGGATGTACTCCGGCTCGTTGGGGAAGCGTTGCTTCAGCTGTTCTACAACTTGTGCTGCATTCATAATCTTTTGTCTTTTAGTGTTTGTTATACTGAATGATTTATTTGCTTGTTGTTTGCGGTTGCAAAATTACAGCAAAAGTGGAAAACTACCAAACATTTTGCAAGAATAATAACGAAAACGCTTACGTTTTGTTGCTTAATTGATGTAAATCAAGGCAAAAGGTCATTCATTGGTCTCTTCTTGTGCCCGAACACAAAAACAAGGAGACATTTCTGCCTCCTTGTATATATAAATAAGGTGTAGCCTTACTTGCCGAGAGCGTTGAGTTTCTTCTTGATCTTGTCGACGTAGGCATCGATGGTGGCGACGGCTACGATGTTCACTACATCTCGCACTGTTGCGCCGAAGTCAATGAAGTGGATGGGCTTGTTCAGTCCCATCTGGATCGGGCCGATAATCTCTGCGTCGCTGCCCAGCATCTGGAGCATCTTGTAGGAAGAGCGCGCGGAGGTGAGGTTGGGGAATACCAGCGTGTTCACGCGCTTGCCCTTGACCTTGGTGAAGGGGTACTGCTCGTCGCGCAGTTCGTCGTCGAGGGCAAAACCGAGTTGCATCTCTCCGTCGATGGGCAGGTCGGGAAAGTCACGTTGCATCTGCTCGACGGCATATTTCACCTTGTGGGCACCGTCGCTCTGCGAGGAGCCGAAGTTGGAGTGGGATACCATTGCGATGACAGGCTTCTCGTTGAAGAAGCGCACGGCTGTGGCGGCGAGCTTGGCGATGTCGACGAGTGTCTCGGTGTCGGGATTCTCGTTCACCAGCGTGTCGGCGATATAATAGGTGCCCTTGGGCGAGTTGATGATGTGCATCGCACCAAAATGCTGATACTCCGGACGGATGCCAATCACCTCTTTGACGACCTTCACCGTGTTAGAGTATTTTGTATAGAGTCCGGTAATGAAGGCATCGGCCTCGCCCGTCTCTACCATCATCATACCGAAGTAGTTGCGCTCAAACATCTTGTCGTTGGCCTCCTGGAAGGTGTAGCCCTCGCGCTGTCGCTTCTCGGTGAGGATGCGAGCATAGCGCTCGCGGCGCTCTTGCTCTGAGGGGTGGCGCAGGTTCACGATCTCGATGCCCTCAATGTTCAGGTCGAGCTGCTTGGCGAGTTTCTGAATCACCTCGTCGTTACCCAACAGCACGGGCTGACAGATTCCCTCGGCCTTGGCCTGGGCTGCAGCCTTAAGCATAGTGGGATGGACGGCCTCTGCAAAGACTACACGCTGCGGATGGGCTGCAGCTGTAGCATAGAGTTTTTGCGTTAGCTTCGTCTCCTGGCCGAGCAGCACGGAGAGTGAGTCTTTGTACTCTTCCCAGTTCTCAATTGTCTTACGGGCCACGCCGCTGTCGATGGCAGCCTTGGCAACGGCAGAACTGACCTCTGTGATCAGTCGTGGGTCGACGGGCTTGGGGATGAAGTAATTGCGGCCAAAGGTGAGGTTGTTCACCTTATAGACATCGTTCACCACATCGGGCACAGGCTGTTTGGCGAGGTCGGCAATAGCGTGAACGGCGGCGAGCTTCATCTCTTCATTGATGGCGGTGGCATGCACATCGAGTGCTCCGCGGAAGATATAGGGGAAGCCAATCACATTGTTGATCTGGTTAGGATAGTCTGTGCGACCTGTTGACATGAGAACGTCGGGACGGGCGTCCATCGCATCCTCATAGGATATCTCCGGCACAGGGTTGGCAAGGGCGAAGATGACAGGGTCCTTCGCCATCGACTTGACCATATCCTTTGAGAGCACGTTACCCTTCGAGAGTCCCACGAATACGTCGGCATCCTTAACAGCTTCTGCCAGCGTGTGGATATCAGTGCGGTTAGTGGCAAAAAACTTCTTCTGCTCGTTAAGGTCCTGACGCTCTGTAGAGATGACGCCCTTGGAGTCGAGCATGACGATATTCTCTTTCTGGGCACCGATGGCCATATAAAGCTTAGTGCAGGAAATGGCAGCTGCGCCGGCACCGTTGACCACGATTTTAACCTTCCGTATGTCTTTTCCTATCACTTCCATCGCATTCTTCAGACCGGCAGCGGAGATGATGGCCGTACCGTGCTGGTCGTCGTGCATCACGGGGATGTCGAGGGTCTTCTTCAGACGCTCCTCTATATAGAAACACTCTGGAGCTTTGATGTCTTCAAGGTTGATGCCGCCGAAGGTGGGGGCAATACGCTCTACGGCCTCACAGAACTTCTCTGGGTCTTTCTCGGCCACCTCGATGTCAAACACGTCGATGCCGCCATAGATCTTGAAGAGCAGGCCTTTTCCCTCCATCACAGGCTTGCCGCTCATGGCTCCAATGTCACCAAGGCCCAAGACCGCTGTTCCATTAGAGATGACGGCGACGAGGTTGCCCTTGTCGGTATATTTGTAGGCGTTGTTAGGATCTTCCTGAATCTCTAAGCAGGGGAAAGCCACACCTGGCGAATAGGCCAGACTGAGGTCTGTTTGTGTACGGTAAGCCTTCGTAGGCTTCACTTCGATTTTACCTGGACGTCCGCTCTCATGATACTCCAGAGCCGCTTCTTTCGTGATTTTGACCATAAAAATACGTATATTATTATCCTTAAAATTATTATTGTCTTTTAAAATCGCCCACAAAATTACAAAAAACTCATGAAAGTAGTAGGGTTTTTATCTTTTTTTAGTAACTTTGCAGCGCAAAATGGATGAATATGCAGGAATCAAAACCTATTTCAGCCTATAAGCAGGGTCTTCGCTCTAAAATCGTGGAGACGGCGATGAACGATTTCCGTGCCAGAGGTATACGTGCGGTGCGGATGGACGATGTCGCTGCCGAGCTGAAGATTTCGAAGCGCACACTCTATGAAATCTTCGAAAACAAGGAGGTGCTTCTTTATGAGGGTACCCGCAAATACCATGAGGACCGTTCACGGATGATGGCTGTTCAGACCGAACGCTGTAAGAATGTGATGGAGATCATTATGGTGGTCATGCGGATGAAGATTGTAGAGATACGCTCCACCAATCCACAGTTTTATGCCGACTTGCTGCAATATCCTCAGGTGGCTCGCTTCCTGGAATCACAGAAAGAGCGTATTAGGAAGGATTCGGCAGAGTTCTTTAAGCGTGGAAAGCATGAAGGCTATTTCCGACAGGAAATCGATCCTAATCTGATTTCCGTTTTGTTTGAGTTCCTGAACAAGTACGTAATGGAGGAGCAACTCTATCGCACTTTTACATTTGAAGATATCTTCAAGAACATCGCTGCACTTACTATGCGTGGAATTTGTACTGAGAAAGGTCTTAAGATTCTGGATGATATCTTAAAAATAGGTGAGAAGTAAACTCTTACATCTCACCTAATATAATAAAAGCACGAAGAATCGTATAGTTAACCAGCCGATTCAAATTCCTCGAGGAAGCGCGTATCGTTCTCAGAGAACATACGGAGGTCTGATACGCGATACTTCAGATTTGTAATACGCTCCACACCCATACCGAACGCATAACCGCTATAAGTCTTGGAGTCGATACCGCAAAGCTCAAGCACATTGGGATCGACCATACCACAGCCCAGGATTTCCACCCATCCAGTATGCTTGCAGAAACCGCATCCCTCACCGCCACAGATGAAGCAGGAAATGTCCATCTCTGCACTTGGCTCCGTGAAGGGGAAGTAAGAGGGACGAAGGCGAATCTTGGTATCGGCGCCAAACATCTCACGGGCAAACGACAGGAGCACTTGCTTAAGATCGGTGAAAGAGACGTTCTTATCGATATAGAGCCCTTCTACCTGATGAAAGAAACAGTGTGCGCGGGCCGTGATAGCCTCGTTACGATATACACGACCTGGGCAAATGACACGGATGGGAGCCGTGAGCTGACCATCGGCAGTATGCATCTGTTCCATCACGCGGGCCTGTACAGAAGAAGTGTGTGAACGTAACAGTATGTTCTTTGTTACATCGTTGGGATGCTGCGATACGAAGAACGTGTCCTGCATGTCGCGGGCAGGATGGTCGGCGGCGAAGTTCATCTTGGTGAATACATGGAGATCGTCTTCCACCTCAGGACCATCAGCCAGGACAAAACCCATACGGGAAAAAATATCGATAATCTCGTTGGTTACTATCGTCAGAGGGTGACGGGTGCCCAGCTTAATGGGGTAGGGGGTACGGGTCAGGTCGATAGTCTCGTCTGTAGTGTCCTGAGACTGGCACTCCTCGCGCAACTGGTTGATGCGCTCTGTTGCCATCGTCTTCAGCTCATTGATCTTCATGCCAACGGTCTTCTTCTCGTCGGCAGCTACCTCGCGGAAATCGTTCATCAGGGCTGTGATCTCGCCCTTCTTGCTGAGGTATTTCAGTCGTAATTGCTCTACCTCCTCAGCGTTCTTTGCACTCAGTTCCTGCACTTCTTTGAGCAGGGAGTCTATCTTGTCAAGTATCATCATATCGATAAAAATAAGAAATTTGCGTGCAAAGGTACAAAATAATTCATAATTATTAGGTCATATTTCATATTTATTTTGTAATTTTGCACAAAAATTTGAGAGTATAGGTGAAATCGAAGTAACGGAGATGAGAAAGTTTCTTTGGCCGACGATGGTGTGTTTGATGCTGGCGTTTTCTTGTACAGGTAAGAAAACCAGTTCGGATGTAGATGTGCCTGTAGACACTGCGGCCGACTCCTCCGGCATTGTGATTGTAGACACCCTGGAGCAACTGATTACTGAGACGCCGATGCCAAGGGCTGCCGATGCTTATTTCGATGACTTCATCTTCAATTTTGCAGCCAACAAGCGACTTCAGTTTGAGCGCATTGTCTTCCCCCTTCGTGTGAGAGATGCCGATGGCAAGACGACGCAGATAGAGAAATCACAGTGGCAGATGGAGCATCTCTTTATGCGCCAAGGCTATTACACACTGCTCTTTACTGACGACGCACAAATGTCGCACATGAAAGACACTGCCATCACTGAGGCCGTCGTGGAGAAGATAGCTCTCAAGAAGAAGAAGGTAAAGAGCTACTATTTCCATCGGGTGCGCGGTGCATGGATGATGCATGAGATAAGAGAGACGTCGATGGAGGAGAATGCCAATGCGTCGTTCCTTGAATTTTATAAGCGATTCACGACAGACAGCGTCTTCCAGGTGGAGAGTATCAACGAGACTGTACAGTTTGTCGGTCCAGACCCAGACAATGAGTTTAGCATGATGGAAGGCGTCATCACGCCCGACACCTGGGAAGCCTTTGCACCACAGTTGCCCGGGAAGATACTCTATAATATCGTCTACGGCAAGCCAAAGGCTGAGAACGACAATAAGATATTCCTGTTGCGCGGTGTGGCCAACGGCCTTGAGTTGGAATTGCGATTCAAAAGGGTAGGTGGCAGATGGTTGCTGACGAAAATGACAACATAGGAATATGAAGGACGAGAGGAACTATAGTCTGAAAGCCCACAATACATTTGGCATAGAAGCACGGTGCAGCCGTTATATCGAGTTTGAGGACGACTATGAGGCTGTTGAGGTGGCCAAGATATTACGCGATTCCAAGTTACCTTATATTATAATAGGTGGAGGCAGTAATCTTCTGCTGACAAAAGACTTTGAGGGTATTGTGGTGCGTTCTGGCGTAAAAGGATATTGCTTTGAAGAAGACTTCTCATGTGAGCGTATGACCTGCGGCAGCGGTGAAACGTGGGACGACATGGTGGTAGCCAGTATCAGAGCCGGTTATTACGGTATGGAGAATTTGTCGCTCATTCCTGGCGATGTGGGAGCCAGCGCCGTGCAGAATATCGGGGCCTACGGTGTGGAAGCCAGTATGCTGATATGCTGCGTTAGCATGATAGAGATTCCTACAGGCAAGACATGGATGATAGGCAATGATGAATGTGAGTATGGTTATAGGCAGAGCCGATTCAAGAAAGACTGGAAGAATCGATTCCTCATCACGAGGGTGACTTATGTTCTCTCAACATCTTTCCAGCCGCATCTTGACTATGGCAACATTCGTCAGGAACTAAATCGAAGAGGTCTTGTGGAACCAACAGCACAGCAATTGCGAGATGTCATTATCGACATCAGAAACGCCAAGCTGCCAGACCCTAAGGTGGAAGGTAACGCAGGCAGCTTTTTCATGAATCCGATCGTGACCAAAGCCCGTTATGAGAAACTTGTCGCTAAATTCCCTGAGCTGCCTCACTATAGAGTAGACTCCCGGCATGTGAAGATTCCTGCTGGATGGATGATAGAGCAGTGTGGATGGAAAGGCAAGAGCTTAGGCAGGGCAGGCGTCCACGACAAACAGGCATTGGTTCTCGTGAATCGTGGAGGCGCAACAGGCGCAGAGATTGTTGCACTAAGCGATGCCATCCGTAACGATGTAAAGGAGAAGTTCGACATAGACATACAGCCTGAAGTCAACATCATTTAATTCTTCAATCGCAATTCTGTAAATATCCAATGAAACTGACATTCTTAGGAACGGGAACATCGTGTGGCGTACCAGTCATCGGATGCCAATGTGAAGTGTGTCAAAGCAAGGATCCTCGGGATAAACGTACCCGTTGCTCTGCGCTCATTGAGACAGACGCCACGCGAATCCTCATAGACTGCGGTCCAGACTTCCGGCAACAGATTCTGCCACAACCCTTCCGCAAGATTGACGGAATCTTAATAACCCATTCGCATTACGACCATATGGGCGGGATGGACGACATCAGACCTTACTGCCAGTTTGGCGAGATGAATGTCTATGCAGACCCCAAGGCAAAGGAAGCGATGCTGGAGATGCTGCCGTATTGCTTCGCAGAGCATCGCTATCCGGGTGTACCTGCTATTGGCCTGCATGAGATTCTTCCACATCATCCTTTACACATTGGCGATCTTGACATCATGCCCATTGAGGTGATGCACGGAAAACTACCTATCCTCGGCTATCGAATAGGTCCGCTGACCTATATCACAGATATGAAGACCATTGATGAAGCAGAGCTGGCCTATCTGGAAGGAACACAGTTGTTGGTCGTAAATGCCCTCCGTTTCACAAAACCCCATCATTCTCACCAACTGGTGGATGATGCCATCGCGTTTGCAAAAAGGATAGCAGCCCCCAAGACTTTGCTGATTCACATGTGTCACGATATAGGTCTCCATGAACGTGTCAATCAAATCCTCCCTGAGGGTATAGACTTGGCTTATGATGGTCTTGAAGTGTATATTTAGTGTAAAAAAGTGTTTAACTTGTTGCTGGGAGGTTAATTAATGTTTAATTATAGGTGTTTTTCGAGATAAAAGTTTGGAGGATAGAAAAAATGTTGTACCTTTGCAATGTGTTTTTCATAGTATTAGATTTAAGGTTAACAAAGGTTTGGGGTCACAGCGGTGACCCATTTTTTTTGTGATAGCGTTTAAAAACTGAACGATTTAGCGTCTTAGCGTCTGTTCTTTGATTTCTTCGAACTCTTACCAAACAGGTTGCCGTAACCTTTCATCAGCTTTCTAACTAACAAGAAAGCATCTATGGCTGTGATGCTATTGGTAATCAGCCCCGAGATATACTCACCCTTCGTACTTCCCTCACGCTTGAT
Organism: uncultured Prevotella sp.; assembly: GCA_946548085.1. GTDB lineage: Bacteria > Bacteroidota > Bacteroidia > Bacteroidales > Bacteroidaceae > Prevotella. The sequence goes on from CAMNPN010000010.1 coordinate 15,942, forward strand.
GAAAGTCTGGTTCCACAATGAGCTGAACTTGGCATTGTCTTGTTGTAGCTCTGTGGCAAGTTCTTCCTTGCGGAGTCTGATCTCTTCGAGCGTGTGATACTGATGTGTCGTCTTCTTAACGGGAAGCATAGTTGAAAGCGTTTAGTTCAGAAACAAATTGGCGAGAAACTTAACCAGCGGTTTCTCTATCCAAGTCTTACGGAAGATGATAAACAGGAAGAATAGGATCAGATGCACCCCGGATACGATAAGGAAAGCTTTGGCCATCCCTATCCATGTAGCCAGCCAGCAGGCGATGGCAAATGAGAAATACATCAGCACGGCGATGATGAACAAGAAAAAGAGGATAGTCAAGGCGGCTGCCGTCAACAGGCGAACCACCTTGTCTATCACATCCAGTTTGACATATTCCGTCTGGAGCCCAAGATAGTGCTTCAGCACTTCGATCAGTTGGGCAATCGTTTCTACGTTCTTATCGCTGGAGAGCATCAAGGGATTATCGAATTACGTGTACTCGAATTATTGCTCTTCTGCCACATCCTGGATATCGTCGACAAGATCGACCACTTCCTTGCGGCTCAGCTTGATGTTATGCTTCTTGAGGAAATCCTCCACGGCATCTGTAATTTTCACGCGAGTGTCTTGTCCTTTCTCCGGGGCGATGAGAATGCCCAGAGCAGCGCCGGCGATGGCTCCACCGAGGAATGCGCTAAGATAACCTAAACTTTTCATACCTTTTATTATTTTATTATGAATAACTTATTTTGTCTGTGCAAATATACAAAACTTTTCCGTTGTAAAGCAAAAATCAGGCTTTTTTTTTATAAAAAAGTGACGATTTTGCCGTTTTAACAAACTTTATGTGCCTTTTTTATTCACATTTGCCTGATATTTTGTAATTTCGCACCAAAAATTGAGCATTCATTAATTCTAAACAAATAAATAACAAACAATGAAGAAGTACACACTTATCTGCATCGGTTTATGTGCAGCGATGGCTTTTACAAGCTGTAAATCTAGTGAGAGTGCCTATAAGAAGGCTTATGAGAAGGCAAAACAGTATGACACCCAGACCGCTCAGCAGCAGGCTGCCCAGACAGCTGTGGCTCAGGAGGCAGTCGTTGCTCCCGTAGAGGCTAAGCCCGTGGATCAGGCTCGTGTGGTAGACAATCTCGACAACATCTCTGTCCGTCAGGAGAGTGTCCAGATCATTCACGGCAACGGTCTGAATGCATACAGCGTGGTTGTTGGTTCGTTCGGCCTTCTTTCCAACGCAGAGAGCCTCTATCAGCGTCTCCGTGATGCAGGCTATGACTCACAGGTTGTGAAGAACGAGGACAAGAACATGTATCGTGTGGTTGCCTCTTCGTTCGCAGACAAGTCAGCAGCTGTCAGCAGCCGTGACCAGCTCCGCAACACCTATCCCGATGCTTGGCTCCTCTACAACGCACGATAAGGAGCGTTACAGTGAGGATATTATCCATCGATTACGGTAAGAAACGTACCGGTTTAGCAGTCACCGACCCTCTTCAGCTTATAGCAGGAGGGTTGGCGACTGTTTCAACATCGGAGCTTTTCGACTGGCTCCAGGCCTACATGAAGCGCGAGCCCTTGGAGCGAATCATCATAGGTGAGCCCCGTCAGCCAAACGGACAGCCGAGTGAGAATCTGCAGCGCGTGCAGCAGTTCGTGGCCCGTTGGCGCAAGGCAGTGCCCGAAGTACCCATTGAGTATTACGACGAGCGTTTCACTTCCGTGCTGGCCCATCAGGCGATGCTTACGGGAGGACTTAAGAAGAAAGCGCGCCAGGACAAGGCTCTCGTAGATGAGATTTCTGCAACGATTATCTTGGAGGATTATCTTCGCTCAAGGAAATAATCAAAACACTCTTAGTTAAAATCAACATGATATTACCTATTTATATATATGGACAGCCTGTGCTCCGAAAGGTGGCGGAGGATATCACTGCCGACTATCCGCAGCTGAAAGAGCTGATAGCCGACATGTGGGAGACGCTGGCCGACTCGGAAGGTATCGGTCTTGCAGCCCCACAGATAGGCAAGGCCATCCGTCTGTCTGTGATAGACCTTGATGTCATTTCTGATGACCTGCCTGAGTACAAGGGTTTCCGGCAGGCGTTTATCAACCCCCATATCATTGAGCGCGACGAGACGAAGACCGACACTTCTGAAGAGGGGTGCCTGTCGTTGCCTGCCATCCATGAGAAGGTTGTGCGTCCCACCCGGATCCATGTGGAGTGGGATGATGAGGACTTCAACCATCACGACGAGTGGATTGAGGGATACCTCGCCCGAGTGATGCAACACGAGTTTGACCACTTGGATGGAAAGATGTTTATCGACCACATCTCTCCGCTTCGTAAGCAGCTCATCAAGAGCAAGTTGCGCGCGTTGATTCAAGGGCGTTATCGCTGCGGGTATAAGACAAAGCCCGTGAAGCGGTAAGTTGCGAGGAATGAGAAAGAGGGAGATGAAGAAAGTTGATTGCTTATGTATGCGGGAACCAATGAGCGGCGTGTGGCGTTTTAAGAAAGCCGTCGCTTGTCTGTTGATCATCATCTCGCATTCTTCATTCCTTATTTCCCATTCTTTTGCACAGTTCAACACCGACCGCCTGGTGATGATCGGGCGATCTGCCCTCTACTATGAAGATTACGTGTTGTCTATACAGTACTTCAATCAGGCCATCAGTCAGAAACCCTGGCTCTATGAGCCTTGGTTTTTTCGCGGGGTAGCGAAGTACTATCTCGACGACTACCGTGGGGCGGAGGCAGACTGTTCTGAGGCCATTGATCGCAATCCTTATGTGACGAGCGCCTATGAGGTGAGGGCCCTCTGCCGCATCAATCAGAAGAAGTACACCGAGGCCGTAGACGATTACAACCGCGCCTTGCGCTACGACCCTGAGAATCAGCTCTACTGGTACAACCGGGTCCTCTGCCTTGTACAGAACAAAGACTACGACCACGCGATGGTTCAGATAGACACGATGATTACGCGCTGGTCGCATTATGCCAGAGCGTATGCCGTACAAGGTGAGGTCTATCTGCTGACGAATGACACTACGAACGCCATTAAATCGCTCGACAAGAGTCTTGAGATAGACCCTTACGACGGCGGCATCTGGTCAGAGCGGGCCGTTATCAGCCTGAGTCAGAAGAACTGGAAGGAGGGTGAGGAGTTTCTGTCGCAGAGCATCCGCCTGCTTCCCAGGCATGCGGGCAACTACATCAATCGTGCGATGGCCCGCTACAACCAGAACAACCTGCGCGGGGCGATGGCCGATTACGACACAGCCCTTGACATCGACCCCAACAACTTCCTCGGGCACTACAACCGCGGTCTGCTTCGCGCTCAGGTTGGTGACGACAACAGGGGCATCGAGGACTTTGATTTCGTGCTGAAACTGGAGCCCAACAACCTGATGGCCCTGTTTAATCGGGCCCTGTTGCTGGAGCAGACGGGCAATCTGCGGGCAGCCATCCGCGACTATTCGAAGGTTATCGAAGACTTCCCTAACTTCTGGTTCGGCCTGGAGCACAGAGCCTCCTGCTACCGTCGGCTGGGCAACACGAAGCAGGCCGAGCTCGACGAGTTCCGTATCCTGAAGGCCCAGATGGACAAGCGCTACGGCAAGCGACAGCCCAGAATGACAGACAAGCAGCGACAGATGCGCAAGCGCAGCGATGAGGACATGGAGAAGTACAACCAGCTCGTGGTGGCCGACGACGACGAGATGGAGCACGAGTATAAGAGCGAGTACCGCGGACGTGTGCAGAACCGCAAGGCAGAGCTCACCTGGCAGCCGATGTACGGCCTGAGCTTCATCCGGCCTGACAGTGAGCTCCGTAAGGACGAACCCTACGAGGCCACCGTCGATGCCTTCAACCACCAGCCAGGTGTGCGGACGGTCTACGTATCCTGTGGCCAGAATACGGTGAGCGAGGAGATGATGAAACAGACCTTCGCCTATATCGACTCGCTGTCGACAGCCATCGATGCCAAGAAGAATACTGCCGACGTGAAGCCGCTGCTGTTGCTGAGGGCCATCGCCTATTGCTCGATTCAGAACTACGACAATGCCATCGACGACCTGAGTATCACCATCCAGATCGACTCTACCTCGTCGCTGGCCTATTGGCAGCGGGCCGTGTGCCAGGCGAAGATCAACGAGTTCAACGCCTCGCAGGGCACTAACACTGAGCTGCAGGCGGCCAATGTCGTGGGCAATCTCTCGGATGCCATCCGCCTGTCGCCGCAGAATGCCTACCTATATTATAATAGAGGTAACTACTATGCCCAGCGCAACGACTACCAGCGGGCCATCGCCGACTATACCCGCGCCGTCGAGCTGGAGGGCAGTATGGCCGAAGCCTGGTATAACCGCGGCCTGGCCCGCATATTTGCGAAGAAGACGGAAGAGGGCATCTCCGACCTCTCGAAGGCAGGCGAGCTGGGGCTCTATCAGGCCTACAGCGTCATCAAGAAATACCGCGAGAAATAATCTCCGTCAGACTTCCTCAAATTTACCAGCCACCTTTCTCGCATTTACCAGCCACCTTTCTGGCATTTACCAGCCACCTTTCTGGCACTAACCAGCCACCTTTCTGGTAACCTAAAGGCAGCCCTCACAATTTTTTTGCATATTATTTTGCAGATTTCTTTGGTTTTGTGCACGATTTGCACTACCTTTGCAGGCAATTTTAAAACTCAAACATATATTGTAGATATGATCAACATTACTTTCCCAGACGGATCTGTTCGCTCGTATGAGCAGGGCGTTACTGGTTTTCAGATTGCAGAGAGCATCTCGCCGGCTCTCGCGCGCAGCGTCATCTGCTGCGGAGTAAACGGTGAGACCGTAGAGCTGAACCGTCCTATCAACGAGGACGCGACGATCGCGCTCTACAAGTTCGACGACGAAGAGGGTAAGCACACCTTCTGGCACACCTCGGCCCACCTTCTGGCAGAGGCGCTGCAGGAGCTCTATCCCGGCATCCAGTTCGGCTTCGGCCCCGCCGTCGAGAACGGCTTCTTCTACGATGTGCTGCTGAAGGACGGCGAGAGCATCAAGGAGAGCGACTTCCCGAAGATTGAGGCGAAGATGAAGGAACTGGCCTCGAAGAAAGAGCCTGTGGTGCGCCGCGAGGTGTCAAAGGCCGAGGCGCTGAAGGAGTTTGCTGCCGACGGCCAGACCTACAAGTGCGAGCACATCGAGCAGGACCTCGAGGACGGCACCATCACCACATACACCCAAGGAAACTTTACCGACCTCTGCCGCGGTCCGCACCTCGTGGACACGGGCGAGATCAAGGCCATCAAGCTGACCTCTGTCGCCGGTGCCTTCTGGCGTGGCGATGCATCTCGCGAGCAGATGCAGCGACTCTATGGCATCACCTTCCCCAAGAAGAAGATGCTCGACGAGTATCTCGAGATGCTCGAAGAGGCCAAGAAGCGCGACCATCGTAAGATCGGCAAGGAGATGGAGCTGTTCATGTTCTCCGAGAAAGTGGGCAAGGGCCTGCCTATCTGGCTGCCGAAGGGCACCGACCTCCGTCTGCGCCTGCAGGACCATCTGCGCAAGGTGCAGAAGCGCTACGGCTATCAGGAGGTGATTACCCCGCACATCGGCGGCAAGAGCCTCTACGTCACCTCGGGCCACTATGCCCACTACGGCCAGGATTCCTTCCGCCCCATCACCACCCCCGAGGAGGGCGAGGAGTATATGCTGAAGCCCATGAACTGTCCTCACCACTGTGAGATATTCGCCTGGAAGCCCCGTTCGTATAAGGACCTGCCCCTGCGCATCGCAGAGTTCGGTACGGTATATCGCTATGAGCAGTCGGGCGAGCTCCACGGCCTGACCCGTGTGCGCTCGTTCACCCAGGACGATGCCCACCTCTTCTGCCGTCCCGACCAGGTGAAGCAGGAGTTCCTGAACGTGATGGACATCATCGGCGTGGTGCTGACGGCCTTCGGTTTCAACTTCGAGGCTCAGATCTCGCTGCGCGACCCCAACGACCATACAAAGTATGTAGGCACCGACGAAGACTGGGCGCTGGCTGAGAAGGCCATCGTGGAGGCCTGTCAGGAGAAGGGCCTCAACGCCAAGGTAGAATACGGCGAGGCCGCCTTCTACGGACCAAAGCTCGACTTCATGATCAAGGACGCCATCGGCCGCCGCTGGCAGCTGGGCACCATCCAGGTTGACTACAACCTGCCCAAGCGCTTCCAGCTGGAGTACACCGACGAGGACAACACGAAGAAGACGCCCGTGATGATCCACCGCGCACCCTTCGGATCGCTCGAGCGCTTCACCGCCGTGCTCATCGAGCACACCAGCGGACACTTCCCCCTCTGGCTCACGCCCGAGCAGGTGGCCATCCTGCCGCTGTCGGAGAAATACAACGACTACGCCCAGGAGGTCTGCAAGAAGTTCAGCGAGGGTGGGGTACGAGCCACCATCGACCTGCGCAACGAGAAGCTCAGCCGCAAGATTCGCGACAACGAGCTGAAGCGCATACCCTATATGGTTATCGTTGGCGAGAAGGAAGCTGCCGACGGAACTGTAGCCGTGCGTCCGCAGGGTGGCGGCGAGCAGAGCGTGAAGACCATCCAGGAGTTCATCGACGAGGTAAACGCCCAGGTGGCTGAGATGACGAAAGACTTTTGATAATGAAGAGTTTATGGTTTAAAGTTTATAGTTTATAGGGGATTGACTCGAATGGTAGTTAAATATTCTTAAAAGAGTAATCATCTATAAACTATAAACAATAAACTATAAACAAAAATTAGTAATTTTGCAGCCGATTTCTTAAAAAGCAGTTAATGAAGAATGACAATTTGAAGAACCAGTACCGTATCAACGAACAGATACGAGTGCGTGAAGTCCGCATCGTGGGCGATGGTGGCAGTACCGTTGTGCCAACCCGCGAGGCGCTGAACATGGCCCGCGAGCAGGGGGTCGATCTCGTAGAGATCTCGCCCAATGCCAATCCGCCCGTTTGTCGTCTCATCGACTACTCAAAGTTCCTCTACCAGCAGAAGAAGCGCCAGAAGGAAATGAAGGCCAAGCAGGTGAAGGTCGAGGTGAAGGAAATCAGATTCGGTCCACAGACCGATGAGCACGATTACCAGTTCAAGCTCAAGCACGCCAAGGAGTTCCTCGAAGAGGGCAACAAGGTGCGTGCATACGTATTCTTCCGTGGGCGCTCTATCCTGTTCAAGGAGCAGGGAGAGGTGCTGCTGCTCCGTTTCGCCAACGATCTGGAGGAGGTGGGAAAGGTAGAGTCGATGCCGTCTCTCGAAGGCAAGAAGATGTTCCTCTATCTCGCCCCCAAGAAGGCCGGCACGAAGAAGCAGAGTCAGCAGGCTCGTGACCGCGAGAAGCTGCGCACAGGCGAGCAAGACGATGCAACGGCCGCTGAGAACAAGAAAGGCCGTCAGAACTCTTCGATAGACGCGGCTGCCGAGATGCCCGCCAATGGCGGTCTCTTTGCCAACGCCAAGATTTCAGCCGATGCCCTGAAGAAACTCACTGAAGGCGAAGAAGATTGAAGAAGAAAGAAGGTGGCGCGCCTGGTATATGCGTAGCTGCCGATTATTTAATAACAATTTAAAAATTTAAAAACAATGCCAAAAGTAAAGACAAACTCCGGTGCCAAGAAGAGATTCTCATTCACCGGTACAGGTAAGGTAAAGAGACGTCACGCTTACCACAGCCACATTCTGACGAAGAAGACCAAGAAGCAGAAGCGTAACTTGGTTGGAACAACGATCGTTGATCAGTCAAACATGAAGCAGGTACGCGACCTGTTGTGTCTCCGTTAACCCTATTGTCGAACATTTAAAAGTAGAAAATTATGCCAAGAAGTGTAAACAACGTTGCATCAAGAGCAAAGCGTAAGAGAATTTTGAAGCTTACCCGCGGCTACTTTGGAGCCCGCAAGAATGTTTGGACAGTAGCAAAGAACACCTGGGAGAAGGGTTTGACCTATGCCTATCGTGACCGCCGCAACAAGAAGCGCAACTTCCGCAGCCTGTGGATTCAGCGTATCAATGCTGCCGCTCGCCTGGAAGGCATGAGCTATTCGGTGCTCATGGGCAAGCTCACCAAAGCTGGTATCGAGATCAACCGCAAGGTGCTCGCCGACCTCGCCATGAATAACCCCGAGGCCTTCAAGGCTATCGTGGAGAAGGTGAAGTAAAGAACTTACTAAAGAAAGTCTTTCAGAAAAATGATTCCGCTCTGGCTTGCAAAGCAGAGCGGATTTTTTTTGTTAAATACTCTCTAATGTAAGCTTTTTAATTAAAAAAGTGACAAAATATTTGTTTGTTACGGCAGAATTGTGTACTTTTGCAGCCGAAAACGACAATATATCGTTATTCGTAAATAAATAGAACGTAAAATCTCATGATGAATCTGAATCTACTGGGTGGCCTGATTATTATTCGACTGCAGGGAGCAGGCGGAAGTGAAAAGGTGTATATATAAATAAGGTAGAAACAGATCATACAAAGTTTATAGTCCTTCTCACTTCCGAGTGCGAAGGATTTTTATTTTAAATCGTAAGAACGACAAAAGTAGTTATTAACATAAAGATTGAACAAAGATGAACGAGAGACTTTACATTTTCGACACTACGCTCCGCGATGGGGAGCAAGTGCCTGGCTGTCAGTTGAACACCGTAGAGAAGATTCAGGTGGCAAAGGCACTGGAACAGCTGGGCGTTGATGTGATTGAGGCCGGATTCCCCATATCGAGTCCCGGCGACTTTAACAGCGTGATAGAGATATCGAAGGCCGTCACCTGGCCCGTGATCTGTGCCCTGACGCGGGCGGTGGAGAAGGATATCGACGTGGCTTTCGAGGCATTGAAGTATGCCAAGCACAAGCGCATCCACACAGGCATCGGCACGAGCGACGAACATATCAGGTACAAGTTCAATTCCACCCGCGAGGAGATCATCGAGCGCGCCGTGGCTGCTACGGAGTATGCCAAGCGCTATGTCGACGATGTCGAGTTCTATTGTGAGGATGCAGGGCGTACGGAGAATGAATATCTGGCACGTGTCGTAGAGGCAGTGATAAAGGCTGGTGCCACCGTTGTGAATATCCCCGACACAACGGGCTATTGCCTGCCCCAGGAGTACTATGAAAAGATTAAGTATCTGAAGGAACATGTAGACGGCATCGACCGTGCCATCATCTCCACCCATTGCCACAACGACCTGGGTATGGCTACAGCCAACACCTTCAATGGCGTGATGGCTGGTGCCCGTCAGGTGGAGGTAACTATCAACGGCATCGGCGAGCGGGCAGGCAACACCTCACTGGAAGAAATCGCCATGATCCTGAAATGTCACAAGGGACTTGGTATTGACACAAACATCAACACCACGAAGATCTATCCAACGAGTCGTATGGTGTCGAGTTTGATGAACATGCCCGTACAGCCGAATAAGGCCATCGTAGGCCGCAACGCCTTTGCCCACTCGAGCGGCATCCATCAGGACGGCGTGCTGAAGAATGTACATACCTACGAGATCATGGACCCCAAGGATGTGGGTATCGACGATAACAGCATCGTGCTGACAGCCCGCTCTGGACGCGCAGCCCTGAAGCATCGCCTCCACGTAAACGGAGTAGATCTCGAAGAGGAGAAACTGGACAAGGTGTATGAGAAGTTCCTGATCCTGGCAGACCAGAAGAAGGAAGTGAACGATGCCGACGTGCTGATGCTCGCTGGGGCAGACATGGCCGAGGCTCACGCCGTACGCCTCGACTTCCTCCAGGTGACCACGGGTAAGGGCGTGAAGAGCGTGGCCTCTATCGGCCTCGACATCAGCGGCCAGAAGTTCGAGGCTGCAGCCTCGGGCAACGGTCCTGTGGATGCGGCCATTAAGGCGCTGAAGAAGATCATCATGAAGCAGATGACGCTGAAGGAGTTCACCATCCAGGCCATCTCGAAAGGCTCCGACGATGTGGGAAAGGTTCACATGCAGGTTGAATACAATGGCCAGCTCTACTATGGTTTTGGCGCAAACACCGATATCGTGACGGCCAGCGTAGAGGCATACATCGACTGTATCAACAAATTCAAGAAAGAAAATTAACTGCAGCTAATAAAGATAACGACAAAATGAATACACTATTTGACAAGATTTGGGATAAGCATGTGGTGCAGCAGGTTACCGATGGCCCCACGCAACTCTATATCGACAGACTCTATTGCCACGAGGTGACATCGCCACAGGCCTTCGACGGAATGCGGGCAAGAGGATTGAAATGCTTCCGTCCACAGCAGATATACTGTATGCCTGACCATAACACACCTACGCACGACCAGGACAAACCTATCGCCGACCCTGTATCGAAGAAACAGGTTGACACGCTGGCCCGGAATGCAGCAGAATTCGGACTGACGCACTACGGTATGAACTCGAGGGATAACGGTATCATACACGTCGTAGGACCTGAGAAGGGCTTGAGCCTGCCAGGTATGACTATCGTCTGCGGCGATTCCCACACCTCGACACACGGGGCCATGGGTGCCGTGGCTTTCGGCATCGGCACGAGTGAGGTGGAGATGGTGCTTGCTTCGCAGTGTATCCTTCAGCAAAAGCCGAAGTCGATGCGTATCAGCATCAACGGAACGCTACGGGAAGGTGTGACCGCAAAGGACGTTGCCCTTTATCTGATGGCTCAGCTCACCACCAGCGGTGCTACTGGTTACTTCGTTGAATATGCTGGTGAGGTGGTCCGTAATCTGTCGATGGAAGGTCGCCTGACACTCTGCAACCTTTCCATCGAGATGGGTGCAAGAGGAGGGTTCGTGGCTCCCGACGAGACGACGTTTGAATATATCAAAGGCCGTCAGTATGCGCCTAAAGGTGAGGACTGGGAGAAAGCTGTCAGTTATTGGAAAACGTTGAAGAGCGATGCCGACGCTGTGTTTGATAAGGAGCTGGTTTTCAATGCGGAAGATATCGAACCGCGCATTACTTATGGAACCAATCCCGGTATGGGTATTGGCATTACAGAATCCATTCCTACCAGTGGCGATGCCAATTTTGAGAAGGCCCTCCGCTATATGGACTTCAAGCCTGGCCAGAAGCTGTTGGGCACAAAGGTGGACTACGTGTTCCTCGGTGCCTGCACTAACGGTCGCATCGAGGACTTCCGTGCCTTTGCCTCTATCGTGAAGGGTCGTCAGAAGGCTGCTGATGTGGTTGCCTGGCTTGTACCTGGCTCGTGGGCCGTAGACCGACAGATCCGTGAGGAGGGCCTTGACAAGGTCCTTGAGGATGCAGGGTTCGAGATCCGTCAACCCGGTTGCTCAGCTTGTTTGGCGATGAACGACGACAAGATTCCTGCCGGTAAGCTCTCCGTGTCAACCTCTAATCGAAACTTCGAAGGCCGTCAGGGACCAGGGGCCCGTACTATACTGGCCTCACCGCTCGTCGCCGCCGCGGCAGCAGTTACGGGCGTCCTGACCGATCCACGTGAACTCATCTAAACCGCTATCATTAATCCTTTAATCATTATTTCAAGGTGAAACAGAAATTTGACGTTATAACATCCACTTGCGTGCCACTTCCTTTGGAGAATGTGGATACAGACCAGATCATCCCCGCCCGTTTCCTGAAGGCAACGACGAGAGAGGAGAAATTCTTTGGCGACAACCTGTTCCGCGACTGGCGGTACAATCCGGACGGTTCGCTGAATAAAGGCTTTGTGTTAAACGATCCCACCTATAGCGGTTGCATCCTTGTTGCCGGCAAGAACTTTGGCAGCGGCTCTTCGCGTGAGCATGCAGCCTGGGCGATTGCCGGCTATGGCTTCCGAGTGGTCATCAGCAGCTTCTTCGCGGATATCCATAAGAACAACGAGCTGAACAACTTCGTGCTGCCAGTGGTGGTCTCAGAGGATTTCCTTGCAGAGTTGTTCCAGAGCATTCAGAGCGATCCAGGAACGCTGGTGGAGGTCGACCTGCCTCATCAGACGGTGACCAATAAGGCCACGGGGCGCAGTGAGCACTTCGATATCAACGGCTATAAGAAGCACTGTCTGATGAACGGTCTCGACGATATTGACTTCCTTGTGCAGAACCAAGACAAGACAGAATTATGGGAACGGCAGAACAAGTAGGACAGTACAAGGGATTCCGTCCCTTCGTTGAGATCATGGACTCCACGCTCCGTGATGGCGAACAGACCAATGGCGTCAGTTTCCTGCCACACGAGAAACTGATCATAGCCCGTATGCTGCTGCGCGACTTGAATGTCGATCGCATCGAGGTGGCGTCGGCGCGGGTGTCTGAAGGCGAGAAAGAGGCTGTCGGCATGATCTGCCGCTATGCCAGTCAGATAGACATGCTCAACAGGGTAGAGGTGCTTGGTTTCGTTGACGGCGGACAGAGCATAGACTGGATACTGTCATGCGGCTGCCGCACCGTCAATCTGCTGGCAAAGGGGTCGCTACGCCATTGTCAGCAGCAGTTGCACAAGTCGCCTGAGGAGCATATAGAAGCCATCCGCCAGGAGGTAAAGTACGCTCGCACGAAGGGGATGACCGTCAATCTCTATCTCGAGGACTGGTCGAACGGCATGAAGGATTCTCCCTTTTATGTATACCAGGTGATGGATGCTCTTTGCGATGTTGGTATTCGTCGCTTCATGCTACCCGATACCTTGGGCATCATGAACCCTCTGCAGTGTATTGAGTACTTCCGCAAAATGATTAAACGCTATCCTGACGTGCATTTTGACTTCCATGCCCATAACGACTATGACCTGGCCGTCAGTAATTCACTCGCCGCAGTGCTAAGTGGTGTCAAGGGCCTCCACGTCACGGTGAATGGGTTGGGAGAGCGTTGTGGTAATGCGCCTCTGTCGAGTGTACAGGTAATATTAAAAGACCAGTTTCATGCCAAGACCAATATTCATGAGGACAAGTTGAATGATATCTCCCGGCTGGTGGAGAGCTATAGCGGTATCGCCGTGGCTCCCAATCAGCCCATCATCGGCGACAACGTGTTTACGCAGGTGGCGGGAGTTCATGCCGACGGCGACAAGAAGAATGGTCTTTACCAAAACGAACTGGTGCCTGAGCGCTTTGGTCGTAAGCGCGAGTATGCCCTTGGTAAGAACAGCGGACGAGCCAACATCGCCAAGAATCTGGAGGAACTGGGATTAGAGCTGACACCAGAGCAGACGAAGCGCGTGACCCAGCGCATCACGGAGCTTGGTGACAAGAAAGAGATTGTGACGCAGGAGGATCTTCCCTTCATCGTGAGCGACGTGTTGAAACATGATGCGCCTGAGGATAAGGTGAAACTCGTAAGCTACGTCGTATCAACGGCTTATGGTCTGAAACCTGGAGCAAATATCAAAGTCCAGATCAACGGTCAGGAGTATGAGGCCAGCGCCACAGGCGACGGTCAGTATGATGCCTTCGTGAAGTCGCTGCGCTATATCTATAAGAAGTATCTCGGACGCACGTTCCCCATCCTGCAGAACTATGCTGTCACCATCCCCCCCGGTGGACGCACCGATGCCCTGGTGCAGACGGTAATCACTTGGAATGATGACGGCAGGATACTCCGAACACGGGGCCTCGATGCCGACCAAACAGAGGCAGCCATCAAGGCTACTTTTAAGATGTTGAACATATATGAAAACGAAAATAAGAACGAATTATGAAACTGAAGATTGCAATTCTTGAGGGCGATGGGATAGGCCCTGAGATCATGAAACAAGGTGTGGCCGTACTCAACGCCATCGCGGCTAAGTGCGGACATGAGTTTGAATACGAGGAGGCCATCTGTGGCGCCCATGCCATCGACGCCTGTGGCGATCCTTATCCCGACAGCACCCACGAGGTGTGCATGCGGGCTGATGCCGTGCTCTTCGCCGCTGTCGGCGACCTGCGCTTCGACAACAACCCCACGCTGAAGGTACGTCCAGAGACGGGCCTGCTGGCCATGCGCAAGAAGCTGGGACTGTTTGCCAACGTCCGTCCTGTTGCCACTTTCGACTGCCTGCTCCACAAGTCGCCGCTGAAGGATGAACTGCTGCGAGGAGCCGACTTCGTGGTGATCCGTGAACTTACGGGCGGCATGTATTTCGGCGAGAAGTACCAGGACAACGACAAGGCCTACGACACCGACATCTACACCCGCCCGGAGATTGAGCGCATCCTGAAGGTGGCCTTCGAGATGGCCATGACGCGCCGTAGGCATCTGACGGTTGTGGACAAGGCCAACGTGCTGGCCAGCAGTCGCCTGTGGCGCCAGATCGCCAAGGAGATGGAGCCGCAGTATCCAGAGGTCAGGACAGACTATATGTTCATCGACAACGCCTCGATGCGCGTGCTGACGGAGCCGACCTTCTTCGACGTCATCGTGACGGAGAACACCTTCGGCGACATCCTTACCGACGAGACGTCATGCATCACGGGCTCGATGGGGCTCCAGCCATCCAGTTCCTTAGGTGAGCACACGCCGCTGTTCGAGCCCGTCCACGGTTCATGGCCACAGGCTGCCGGCCAGAACCTCGCCAACCCGCTGGCGCAGATCCTCTCGGCCGCCATGCTGCTCGAGCACTTCGGACTTACGAAGGAGGGTGCCCTCATCCGTGAGGCCGTCAATGCATCGCTCGACGCGAATGTCCGCACGCCTGAAATCCAGGTCGAAGGCGGCGCCCGATACGGCACCCGTGAGGTAGGAGAGTGGATCGTCAATTATATAATGAAGAAGTGAGGATGAAGAATGAGGACTTAAGAATCAAGTGTGAAGAACTAAGAATCGTGATTCGTCGGTGCTTCATCATTCTTCATTTTTCACTCTTCATTCTCCACTTCCAGCCAGCTGCGGCCCAGAGCCGTAGCGAATGGCGTGACTCCCTTGAGACGCTTACCCGGGCCCTCAGGGCCGATCCGGCCAATATCGACCTCCGCCTGCGCAAGGCGGAGGCCGATATCCAGTTGGAGCGCTGGGACTATGCTCTGGCAGAGTATGGCCGTATCCTCCGCGCCGACGAGAAGAACCTCGCGGCCCTGTTCTTCAGGGCCTACGTCCATGAGCGCCAGCAACACTACGATCAGGCGCGGGTCGACTACGAAGCCTTCCTTACCATCCAGCCCCTGCATCTCGAGGCCCGTCTGGGTCTGGCCCATGTGCTGCAGAAGATGGGGCGGCGCACCGATGCGATGGATGTGCTGAACCAGACGGTGCAGATGTTCCCCGACAGTGCCGATGCCTACGCCGCCCGTGCTGCCTTCGAGACGAAGTACCTGCAGTACGAACTGGCCCTCTACGACTGGAACGAGGCCGTCCGCCTGCGCCCCGGCAATGAGGGATTCATCATCTCGAAAGTAGACCTGCTGATACGTCTCAACCGCAAGAAGGAGGCCCGCGAGGCGCTCGATGCTCTCGTCTCGAAGGGAACGCCCCGCGGTGTCCTGAAGGAGTGGTACGACCGCGCCAGATGATTTCTAACAGGCGGGTAAACGAGGCCCCCAGGCGGTGTGTACGAAATTAAATATGTTATATTTTCGTAATACGGCCGCCGTTAGGGCCTTTTGAACATAGAAGTCCACAGCAGGCCTTCTGCCGTCTCGTATCTTTGCAATTGCGTTGCCGGGGCGTTCCGATGCCTTGCACGACTCATGGAAGGCATCTCCATATAGGCATACAAGGCATCGGAACAACTCGTGGAAGGCATCAGAACAACTCGTACAAGGCATCCGGACGACAGTGGGCGGTCAGTCTACCGGAATGGAAACGGATGCCGCGAGGGATCTGTCAGCGTCGGTGACCTTCAGGGTGAGGGTGCCGGGCTGGCGGGCGCCGCGGACGATGACCACCAGCTGGCCGTTGAACAGTTTCATCGTGGGTTGCTTAAAGGATTCCAGACTCGTGGCATCGCCGTTGCAGACGGCCTCGAAGGAGCCCGCGCCCGAGACCTCGAAGGACAGTTGGTCGGAGGCATCGGGGATGAGGATGCCCTCGGCATCGGTCAGCGAGACGGTGATGAAGGCAAGGTCATCGCCGGAGGGAGAGAGGTTTGAGGTTTGAGCATTGAGCGTTGAGGTTTGAGCTTTGAGCATTGAGCTTTGAGCATTGAGCGGGGAGGCGGCGGAGTGCTGCGTCCAGACGTCGAGCTTCAGGGCGGCGGGCTGGCCGGGCGTCTTCATGGTCTGCTCGCCTGCTGGCCGGCCGTCGGCATCATAGACAATCACTTTCACTTCGCCCGGTTCGTACTTCACGTTGTTCCAGCGCAGGCGGTAGCGGTCGAGGCGCTCGGCAGGGTTCTTGGTGATGCGGCCCTGGCTCTTGCCGTTGACGAAGAGTTCGGCGGTGGGGAAGTCGGTATAGCAATAGACGGGCGTCACCAGTCCGATGCGGTTCTCGCTTTGGGTATCGCCCTCGCGGGATGCCGAGCCCCCCTTGTCATTCTTCTTCCCCCAACTCCAGTGGGGCAGCAGGTGGATGGTGTGGGCGTCCTTGTTCCAGCGTGAGCGGTAGAGCCAGTAGCGGTCCTTGGGCAGTCCGGCGAGGTCGCAGATGCCGAAGTAACTCGAACGCGAGGGCCAGTACTCGTCGTAGGGGGTGGGCTCGCCGAGGTAGTCGTAGCCCGTCCACACGAACTCACCGATCACCCAGGGCTTGTCGTCCTGCCACACCCAGTCGTCGTCGGGCAGGTTCGACCACGAGCAGTACTCCACGTCGTAGCTGGAGCATTGGCCGTCGGCCTTCTTGATGGCCTGCGGGTCGTAGGTGGGCGCCCAGGAGGCGTACTGCGAGTTGTCTGTCACTTCCACGGGGAACTTGTACACACCACGGCTGCTCACGGTCGAGGCGGTCTCGGAGCCGAGCAGGAATCCCTGCGGCAGTTGCCGGATGCTGTTCTCATACTTATGTACGCGGTAGTTGAATCCCGGCACGTCCATGATCTTGGCGACACCGCTCTCGATGGAGGCCTCTGCGTGGTCGAGGCCCTGGGTGACGGGCCGTGTGGGGTCGAGTCCGTGGAACGTGCTCTGCAGCCGCTTGCTCCATTCGAGTCCCTCGGCGCTGCCCTGTTCGGGAATCTCGTTGCCGATCGACCACATGACGATGCTGGGGTGGTTCTTGTGGGTGTAGATCAGGCTCTCGATGTCCTTATACCACCAGTCCTTGAAGAACCGTGCGTAGCCGTTCTTACACTTGGGATAGATCCACATGTCGAAGGTCTCGGCCATCACCATCATGCCGAGTGAGTCGCAGATGTCCATCTGCATCTCGCTCGGCATGTTGTGTGCGGTACGGATGGCATCGCAGCCCATGTCCTTCATCGTCTTGATCTGCCGGATAAGGGCGGCCTTGTTGACGGCAGCGCCGAGGGGTCCCAGGTCGTGGTGCAGACAGACACCCTTGATCTTCCGCGTGACGCCGTTGAGTTGGAAGCCACCTTCCTTCGATACCTTCACCGTGCGGATGCCGAACTTCTGTGTCGCCTGGTCGAGCAGTTCACCATTGCGGGTGAGGCGGATATGGGCGGTATAGAGGTAAGGCGTCTCGGGCGACCACAGGCGGGGCTTGTCGACGGTGAAGGCCAGTTCGCAGTAGCCCAGTCGGTCGAGATCGGCAGAATGGCCGTGGCCCACCGTCCTGCCGTCGCCATCGCGCAGTTCGACGTCGAAGGCCAGTCCCTTATCCACGCCGCTGCTGGTGCCTACGGTGACATCGAGCAGGGCCTTGCCCTCCTGGAGCGACTTGGTGCGGATGAAGGTCATCGACGGGTCTACCCACTTCTCGCCCAGCAGGTAGAGTTTCACCGGGCGGTAGATGCCGGCGCCGGGATACCAGCGACTGCTCTCCTCCACGTTCTTCAGGTCAACCTCCAGCAGGTTGTCGCCGGTTTTCAGGAAGGGGGTGATGTCTACCATGAAGTTGTTGTAGCCATAGGGCCAGTATCCGGCTTTCTCCCCATTCAGCGAGACCGTCGGCTCGGCCATCGCCCCGTCGAATACCAGCACGCCCCGTTGGTAGCCCTCAGGGATCCGGATGGTTCGCCTGTAGTGGCCTTCGCCGATCCAGGGCAGGGCTCCCGAGCGTCCGCTCTTCTCCGTGGGTGTCGTCTCGCCGTTCTGCTCGATGGCCACGGTCTGCAGATCCCACTTCTTGTCGAAGGGACCGGCGATGGCCCAGTCGTGGGGGACGCAGACGCTGTCCCACGACTGTTTGTCGCGGGAGAATTGCCAGCCGTCGCTGAGGGTGATTACTTGTGTGAACTGTGCCTGGGCTGCCGCAGAGAGTGCCAAAAGCATTGTCAGTAGTTTTGTTTTCATTTCTATTTGTCGTTAGTTATCATTAATTTTAATGCAAAAGTACGAATTTATTTCGAAATTGTTGGCAGTTTGCTCAGTTTTATTTAATTTTGCACCTAAATTTCGGGAAACAAATACTTAATATGATATGAAAGAATCCTATAAACATCCGTTGAGGAGCGCCGTCTGCACCGAAGGCAGGCGTATGGCCGGTGCCCGCGCCCTGTGGGTGGCCACAGGCATGAAGCAGGAGCAGTTCGGCAAGCCGATTATCGCCATTGTCAACTCCTTTACCCAGTTCGTGCCCGGTCATACCCATCTGCATGAGATCGGTCAGATTGTGCGCGAAGAGATTGAGAAGATGGGTTGCTATGCCGCAGAGTTCAATACCATTGCCATCGACGACGGCATCGCCATGGGCCACGACGGCATGCTCTATTCGCTGCCCTCGCGCGACATCATCGCCGACTCGGTGGAGTACATGGTCAACGCCCACAAGGCTGACGCGATGATCTGCATCTCCAACTGTGACAAGGTGACACCCGGCATGCTCATGGCCTCGATGCGCCTGAACATCCCGACGGTGTTCTGCTCGGGCGGTCCGATGGAGGCCGGCAAGTGGCGCGGAGAGAATGCCGACCTGATCACGGCGATGGTGAAGGGTGCCGATCACTCCGTCAGCGACGAGGAGATGCAGGAGATAGAGCAGTGCGCCTGTCCGGGCTGCGGCTCGTGTTCGGGTATGTTCACCGCCAACTCGATGAACTCGCTCACCGAGGCCATCGGCCTGAGCCTGCCCGGCAACGGCACCATCCTGGCCACCCATACCAACCGCATCGAACTGTTCAAGCAGGCTGCCCGTCAGGTGGTGAAGAATGCCTTTGCTTACTATCGTGACGGCGACGAGGGCGTGCTGCCCCGCAGCATCGCCACCCGCAAGGCCTTTATGAACGCCATGGCCCTCGACATCGCCATGGGCGGCTCTACCAATACCGTGCTCCATCTGCTGGCCGTGGCCCAGGAGGCCGGTACCGACTTCACGATGAAGGATATCGACGCCCTGAGTCGCAAGGTGCCCTGCCTCTGCAAACTTGCTCCGAACACGCAGAAGTACAGCGTGCAGGAGTGCGGACGGGCTGGCGGCATCCTCGGCATCCTGAACGAACTGAACAAGGGCGGGCTCATTGACGGCTCTGCCATCCGTGTGGACGGCATGACGCTCGGTGAGGCCATCAAGAAATACAGCATCGTCGACGGCAACGTTGATCCCGAGGCTAACCGAATCTATCAGTCGGCTCCTGGCAACCGCTTCTCTACGAAGATGGGGTCGCAGTCGGAAGAGTGGGGCACACTCGATACCGACCGTGCCAACGGCTGTATCCGTGACCTCGCCCATGCCTATACGAAGGATGGCGGACTGGCTGTGCTCTTCGGCAACATCGCCCAGGACGGCTGTGTGGTGAAGACGGCCGGTGTCGACGAGGCCCTGTGGCACTTCGAAGGTCCTGCCGTGGTGTTCGACTCGCAGGAAGACGCCTGTGAGGGTATCCTCGGCGGACGGGTGAAGAGCGGCGACTGCGTGGTGATCACCCACGAGGGTCCGAAGGGTGGTCCGGGCATGCAGGAGATGCTCTATCCGACATCCTATATTAAGAGTATGCACCTCGGCAAGGAGTGCGCCCTGATTACCGACGGCCGGTTCTCGGGCGGCACCAGCGGCCTCTCCATCGGACACATCTCGCCCGAGGCAGCCAACGGCGGCAACATCGGCAAGATCAAGGACGGCGACATCATCGTGATCGACATCCCCTCGCGCTCCATCAGCGTGAAACTCTCCGACGAGGAACTCGCTGCCCGTGAGCAGCAGCCCCTGAAGCGCAACCGTACCGTCTCGAAGGCCCTGCGGGCCTATGCCCAGAGCGTATCGAGTGCCGACAAGGGCGGTATCCGTATTTTGACAGAGTAACAAATGATGTTTACAGTAGACGGTTTACAGTTTACAGTTGATTACACTGTAGGCGAGAATGTAGGCGGTAACGAATGGCTTGCCAACATATCATCTGTAAACCGTAAACTGTAAACCGTAAACTGTAAACTGTAAACAAAAAATAGTATGAAAGATAGAATTACAGGTGCTAAGGCGCTGATGCGTGCTCTCCAGGCCGAGGGGGTGAAGACCATCTTCGGCTATCCCGGCGGCAGTATCATGCCCGTCTACGATGCACTCTTCGACTATACCCGGGGCGAGAAGAAATGTTTCGACCATATCCTGGTGCGCCACGAACAGGGTGCCACCCATGCTGCCGAGGGCTATGCCCGTGTATCCGGTAAGGTGGGCGTGGCCCTTGTGACGAGCGGACCTGGCGTGACGAATACGCTGACGGGTATTGCCGACGCGATGCTCGACTCCACGCCGATCGTTGTCATCGCCGGACAGGTGCCCATCTCCGCCCTCGGCACCGACGCCTTCCAGGAGGTGGACCTTGTGGGTGTGTCTCAGCCCATCTCGAAGTGGTCGTATCAGATCCGCCACGCCGAGGATGTGGCGTGGGCCGTGAGTCGCGCCTTCTATATCGCCCGGACGGGACGACCCGGACCGGTGGTGCTCGACTTTGCAAAGAACGCCCAGGTAGAGGAGGTGGACTGGGAGGTGCAGAAGGTGAACTTTATCCGTTCCTACGTGCCTTATCCCAAACTCGATGCCGAGGCCGTGCGCCGGGCCGCAGAACTGATTAACAACGCCAAGAAGCCGCTGGCACTCGTCGGGCAGGGCGTAGAACTGGGCAATGCCCAGGGCGAACTGAAGGCATTCCTGGAGAAAGCCGATATCCCCGCAGGCCGTACGATGCTCGGACTCTCGGCCCTGCCCTCAAACCATCCGCTCAATGTCGGCATGCTGGGCATGCACGGCAACTATGCAGTGAACCTGAAGGAGCAGGAGTGCGACGTGCTCATCGCCATCGGCATGCGCTTCAGCGACCGTGTGACAGGCAATCTGAAGACCTATGCCAAGCAGGCGAAGGTAATCCATCTCGATATCGACCACAGCGAGATCGACAAGAACGTGAAGACCGACGTGGCGGTGATAGCCGACTGTAAGGAGTCGCTGCCTGCCATCACAGCCCTGCTCAACAAGAACGACCATCAGGAGTGGCGCGACTCGTTCAAGCCGCTCGACGAGATGGAACGGGTGAAGGTCATCGAGCCTGCCATCCATCCCAAAGAGGGGCCGCTGCTCATGGGTGAAGTGGTACACGCTGTGGCAGAGCAGGCGCCGGAGGATGCCGTCCTCGTGACGGATGTCGGTCAGAATCAGCTCTTTGCAGCACGATACTTCAAGTATTACCACAAACGCAGCATCTGTACCAGCGGCGGTCTGGGCACGATGGGCTACGGCATGCCTGCTGCCATCGGCGCCACCTTCGCCGCCCCTCAGCGCACTGTCTGCTGCTTCATGGGCGACGGCGGCTTCCAGATGTGTATCGAGGAACTCGGCACCATCATGGAGCAACAGGCTCCTGTGAAGATGATCGTGATGAACAACCACTACCTGGGCAATGTGCGCCAGTGGCAGGATATGTTCTGGATGCGCCGCAAGTCGTTCACGAAGATGATGAATCCCGACTATGAACCCATCGCCAAGGGTTATGGCATATCGTATCAGCGCGTGGAAGACCGCAAGGACCTGGCCGCGGCTATCGGCAAGATGCTCACCACCGAAGGACCGTTCATCCTCGAGTGTTGCATCCGTGAGGATGACAATGTGCTGCCAATGACGCCGCCGGGCATGGATATCGACAAGATGATGCTGGAGATATAAGTGAGAAGTGAATTGTGAGAAGTGAATAATTTGCTACCGCTGCAATGAATAAAGAAGAAATAAAGAAACTGTATACGTTACTGGTCTATTCAGAGAATGTGGCCGGTATCCTGAATCAGGTGACAGCTGTCTTCACGCGTCGCCAGGTGAACATCGAGAGCCTGAACGTGTCGGCATCGAGCATCCCCAACGTGCATAAGTACACCATCACCGCCTGGAGCAATGAAGACCAGATACAGAAGATAGTGCGCCAGATCGAGAAGAAGATCGATGTGGTGAAAGCCAACTACTTTACCGACGACCAGTTGTTCATCCGTGAGTCGGGCCTTTACAAGCTCGCTACGGAGAAGGTGCTCGAGAATGCGGAGATATCACGCACCGTGAGGCGTTTCGAAGCCCAGATCATCGAGGTGAACCCCACCTATACCATCGTCATGAAGCATGGCATCACTGAGGACATCATCTCGCTCTACCGCGCCCTCGACGCTTTCGGTTGTGTGCTGCAGTACACCCGTAGCGGCCGCATCGCCGTCACCCGCGGCATGCAGGAGCAAGTGAGCGAGTTCCTTGAGCAAAGGGAGAGCGAGAGGTAGGTTACGTTTATAGTTTAGAGTTTATAGATTATAGATGATTACATTTAAAGGCGGATGGAGCAGATGGGCGAGGGTAGTGGTCTTCTCATTCCTCGTTCCCCTCGTTAATCCCGTGCAAGCACAAAGATACCTTGGCGGCGACATCTCATTGCTGCCACAATATGAGAAGTATGACGTGCCTTATTATGATGGCGACGGACAGAAGATTGACGATGTGTTGCAATATATGAAGAGCGAGGCTGTGGGATGGAATGCCCAGCGCGTAAGGCTCTTTGTCAATCCGACACCCAGCCTCGATTATGATGATCCGGCAATCTGCCAGGACCTCGACTATGTCACAGCCTTGGGGCGCCGCATCAAGGAGGCAGGAATGGCTTTCATGCTCGACTTCCACTATAGCGACTCGTGGGCCGACCCTGCCAAGCAATGGACACCCGTGGCATGGCAGTCGCTTAGCGACGAACAGCTGCAGGCCAAGATCTACGAGTACACCAGAGACTGTCTGATGAAACTGGTGGAGGCCGGTGCCACGCCCGACTTCATCCAGACGGGCAACGAGATATCCTACGGGATGCTGTGGGGCGAGAAGGGCACAAAGGCCAACCACTGCTATACCAACTCCGATGCCAACTGGCCGCGATTTATCGCCCTGTTGCAACAGGCAGTAAAGGCCTGTCGCGAGGTGTGTCCGGAGGCTAAGGTCATCATCCACACCGAACGGGCAGGAAACACCAGTATGACGGTGGATATCTACAAGCGTCTGGCCGACGTGGACTACGACGTCATCGGACTGTCGTACTATCCCTTCTGGCACAAGCAGCTCTCGGTACTTTCGCAGACCCTCGACGAGCTTGCCACGAACTTCCCCGAGAAGCCCGTGCAGATTGTGGAAACGGCCTACCATTATCAATGGAAACCTACTACCGGTGTCACCTGGAACTCGTTCTCTATCTGGAAAGACACGCCTGAGGGACAGGCGGCCTTCGTGCGCGACCTCATTGCCGAACTGAACAAGCACGCAAATGTAAACGGACTCTACTGGTGGTTCCCTGAAGAGAACGGCAACGGCCCCGACAAGAAGGTGATCACGGGATGGGTGAATCGCGGACTCTGGGACAATGACACCCACCGCGCCCTGCCGGCACTCTATGAACTCAAGGCATTCCTCGGTTCTGAGACGTCAGTGCGTTCTCTTACCTCTGACCTCTCATCGCTCACCTCTGAGACATGGTACACCCTGCAGGGACAGCGCCTGCAGTCGAAGCCCACGCGGCCAGGTATCTATATTCATGGTGGACATAAGGTATTGGTCGTCTCAGAGTAATCATAAATCTCAAAGCTCAAAGTTCAAATCTCAAAGCTCAAATCTCAAAGTTCAAAGTGAATAAGATAGGATCATACGAATTCATGGCCGAGCCCTTCCACTGCGACTTCTCGCAGCGTCTCTTCATGGGACACCTCGGCAACCACCTGCTCAACGCCGCTGACTTCCACTCCTCGGCCCGCGGCTTCGGCATGAAGTACCTCATGGGCATCCAGCGTTCGTGGGTGCTGTCACGACTCGCCATCGAGATGGACGAGATGCCCCGGCAATACACCCGTTTCCGCGTCGAGACATGGGTAGAGTCGGCCATGCGCTACTTCACGTCACGTAACTTCCGCATCGTCGGCGATGAGCCTTCTGCTGACGGCCAGGAGCCAAAGGTCTACGGCTACGGCCGCAGTATCTGGGCGATGATTGACACCGAGACGCGCCAACCCACAGACATCTTCGCGATCGACAACGGTGCCATCAACCAGTGGATCGTTAAGGATAAGGCATGTCCCATCGACAAGGGCGGTCGCGTGAAGATGACCGATGAGGCTCGTTTCGTGCGTACCATCGACACCTATTACAACGATGTCGATATCAACGGCCACATCAACTCCGTGAAGTACATCGAGCACGTGCTCGACCTCTGGCCCATCGATTGGTACCGCACCCATCGTCTGCGCCGCTTCGAGATTGCCTACGTCGCCGAGGCCCATCAGGGCGACCGTCTCTCGTTCTTTCAGGAGGAAGGTGAGGGCGGCGAGGTCTCAGTACGCATCACGAAAGACTCTCCCGACGGCCCCATCGAGGTATGCCGCAGCAAAGTTGCCTTCGAGTGAGGTATGCCTGTCACCTGCTTTCTTAGTATGCGCTACAAATGCGCTATAACTTTTTAAAGCCCTATAGAAATGAAAATTCGGAAACCCTTTATTTATCGAGGTTTCCGAATTCTTCTTTGAGGTGCCTGGCGGATTCGAACCGCCGTAGACGGTTTTGCAGACCGTTGACTAAGCCACTCATCCAAGGCACCGAGTAAGATGTCGAGATCTAATGATCTGGTCACCATTTATGAATGCGGGTGCAAAGGTAGCGTTTTTTCTCGACACCGCCAAATGTTTTCTCGTTTTTTTCGTTTCTTTGTGCAATTTTTCGCCAAAGCACACCCTTTACAGGCCTCATTCTCGTCTGTCAGCACCAGGTAGACCCGGTAGCACGCATAGGCGATGGCAATAGCTATGATGACGATGGTT
This sequence comes from uncultured Prevotella sp., assembly GCA_946548085.1. GTDB lineage: Bacteria > Bacteroidota > Bacteroidia > Bacteroidales > Bacteroidaceae > Prevotella. The sequence continues at coordinate 41,249 of CAMNPN010000010.1, forward strand.
GCGCACAACTGCATAGTTTCCAGGCCTGCTTACAGTTTTGTGAGTTTTCTCAACAGTAGTTTGTTGATCACTTGAATCCTGTGCCCTCTCTTTTCTATATCCTCGCGTACATTATTTATATTATTAAAGAAGTCGCTGAAGGCATTGAGCAAGAAGTTTGGCTGTCCTGTGTCTTCAGTCATGTTCGGATCGGTAAGGATACGTATGCCTTGCGATTCGATATGCACGTCAACCTCCTTGCCCGTCATGATTGGGTCACCGTCATAGTGGATGGCTCCAGGCTGTTTCCTACTGATATGAAGGTGCTTGGTACGGAAAGTCTTAATCTTCGAGTTGTTGGGGAGTGTCTTCATAAACAGGTCGGCCGCTATCTGTGGTGCTTCGAGGGTGTTGAAAGGCTCCATGATGATCACATCCATCTCGCCGTCTTTCATGGTGGCTCCCGGGGCGATATAGGCATTGTTGCCGTATTGCGACGCGTTGGCACAGGCAATGAGGAAGGCCTTGTAGCAATGAGCCCCGTCGTCTGAGGCTACCTCGTAGGTCTCCGGCTCGTATTTCAGCCCTTCTTTAAGCACATTCTCCACGTAGGTGATCGGCCCCCGCTTGCCAGACTCTGCAAACTTCAGCGAGATAAAGGCATCGAAGCCCATGCCACAGGTGCAGAAGAAGGGCAGCTCGTTGATAATACCGTAGTCGAACACCTCGACATTGTTCGCATTGATGATGTCGATTGATTTTTTCAGGTCCATGGGGATACAGAGATGCCTGGCCAGTCCGTTGCCAGAGCCACAGGGCATGATGGCCAGCGCTGTCTGACTATGTGTAAGCGATCGGGCCACCTCATTGACGGTACCATCGCCGCCGACGGCTACTGCCACGTCTGCTTGTCGCTCCACGCAGCTCTTGGCTATCTCGGCAGCGTGGCCGGCATAGCACGTCAGCTGGATTTCATAGTCATACAACTCGTGATCCAACCGCTTCTCAATCAGGTCGGGTATCTCATCCTTCGAGTGTGTTCCCGAAATGGGATTGATGATGAAAACGATCTTCTTTTTATTCATAACTACATGCAAAATTACGAAAATCGGTTAATAATCCAACTAAATATGCAAGAAAAATGGAAAAATAGCACTTTTATTAAGAAAAACTTGCACGAATTGATAAAAATTGTGTAACTTTGCACGCTGAAAGAATCAAGGACAAGAATTACCTATCATAGAAATGGGACAATTAGAAGAGAAATTTAAGAGCTACCGTGTGCCTCAGAAGTTCATGGAAGACGATGTTTACCCTTATTTCCGTGCCATCACGGGCAAGCAGGGTACAGAAGTTGAGATGGGCGGTCAGAAGGTGCTGATGTTCGGCTCGAATGCTTACACAGGTCTTACTGGTGACCAGCGTATCATCGATGCTGCGAAGGCTGCTCTCGATAAATATGGCTCTGGCTGCGCTGGAAGCCGTTTCCTGAATGGAACACTTGACCTTCATGTTCAACTCGAGAATGAGTTGGCCGAATTTATCGGTAAGGACGAGGCTTTGTGTTTCTCCACAGGATTCTCCGTGAACCAAGGTGTTCTCGCAGTGGTGGCAGGCAAGGACGACTATATTATCTGTGACGATCGCGACCATGCCTCTATCGTTGACGGCCGTCGCCTGTCATTTGCCAAGCAGCTTCACTACAAGCACAATGACATGGACGACCTGGAGCGGCTGCTGCAGGGACTGCCCTACGAGGCTATCAAGCTCATTGTCGTAGATGGTGTGTTCTCAATGGAGGGCGATTTGGCCAAGCTGCCTGAGATTGTAAAACTGAAGCATAAGTACAACTGCTCGATCATGGTGGACGAGGCCCACGGCATAGGTGTTTTCGGTCGTCAGGGACGTGGTGTCTGTGACTATTTCGGACTGACTGATGAGGTAGACCTTATCATGGGCACCTTCTCGAAGTCACTGGCCTCTATCGGTGGTTTTATTGCTTCCGACAAGGAGACCATCAATTTCCTTCGTCACAATACGCGCTCATATATCTTCTCTGCCTCGAACACCCCAGCAGCTACGGCAGCCGCCATGGAGGCTCTGCACATCATCCAGGCCGAGCCCGAGCGTATCGAGCGCCTGTGGAAAGTGACAAACTATGCGCTGAGACGTTTCCGCGAGGAGGGCTTCGAAATCGGAGATACAGAGAGTCCTATCATTCCGCTTTATGTGCGCGATGCCAATAAGACCTTCCTTGTCACGGCTCTTGCATTCAAGGCAGGTGTGTTTATCAATCCCGTCATACCGCCAGCATGTGCTCCTCAGGACACGCTCGTGCGCTATGCACTGATGGCCACCCATACCGAGGAGCAGGTGGAGCGCTCGGTAAAGGCTCTGAAGAAGATTTTCGTGGAGCAGGGTATCATCAAAGAGTGACGGACAGAGACGAATGAAATCATAACGATCGGGGCGTAGCGCAGTTGGTAGCGTTCCTGGTTTGGGACCAGGCTGTCGCAGGTTCGAGTCCTGTCGCCCCGACTCTTATAGAAGCCGCTGGATTCTCGGATTCAGCGGCTTTTTTATCCAAAAATCATAATGATTGTTAAAGAAGCGCTGATTTTCCTTTCTTTGACAGAAAAAGAATTATTTTTGCAGAAAAACAGAATCATGGAGTATATGTCGCAAGAGGGCTACGACAAGCTCGTGGCCGAACTACATCATATGGAGAGTGTTGAATTGCCGCAAGTAAGAGATGCCATCTCCGAGGCGCGCGACAAGGGTGACCTCAGCGAGAACTTCGAGTACCATGCCGCCAAGCGCGAGCAGGCAAGGCTGTTGGGGCGAATACGCTTCAAGCAGAAGGTGCTGGCCAATGCGCGAGTCATCGATATGTCGCGGTTGGGCACAGACAGCGTGCAGCTGCTCAGCAAGGTCGAGATGACCAACCTCGCTACCAATGCACGGATGACATATACCATCGCCAGTCCTAACGAGGCCAATCTCCGCGAGGGCAAGATCTCCGTCAAATCACCTATTGCCCAGGCGCTATTAAATAAGAGGGTGGGCGACGTCGTCGAGGTACGCGTTCCTGCCGGCATGATGAAGCTCCGCATCGAGAGCATCTCGTTGTGACGATAAAAACGAAAAATGAAAGATTATGGAAGACAGCGTATTGAACAAATATCTTGACGAGATTGGGCGCAACGACCTGCTCAGTGACGAGGAAGAGCGAGAACTGTCAAGGAGAATCAGTCAGGGCGACGACAAGGCCCTGGCCCGGTTGGTAGAGGGCAACCTGAAGTTTGTGGTTGTCATAGCCCGCAAGTACAAAGGCAGCGGCCTGGCCATGGAGGATCTGATAAGCGAGGGCAACATCGGTCTGATGAAGGCGGCCTCGAAATTCGATGGCGACAAAGGCGTGAGGTTCGTTAACTTCGCCGCAGGACATGTGCGCCATCAGATCGAGAAGGCCATCGCCCAGCAGTCAGGACTCTATCAGGTGCCCAGGGACGCTGCCGACGATGCGACTGCCCATCAGCAGAGCAGGGCACTCTCTGTGGACGCACCATTAGGTCGTCGCAGCAACATGAGCCTACTTTCGGTGCTTGTAAACCCTGATGCGCCGATGGCCGATGAGCGGGTGCATTCGGAGGCTATCGAGCATGCCGTCGAGTTCGCCTTGCTCGCGCTGAGTCAGCGTGAGAGCCAGGTGGTGAACGCCTATTTCGGCATCATGCAAGACCACGAGACGATGGCCGAGATTGCTGAGGATATGGGTCTGAAACGGGAGCGTGTGCGGCAGATCCGTGACAAGGCCATCCGCAAGCTTCGCAAGGCTTACAAGCAGAAGCTCAAGGACCTCCGCAAGTCGTAGACAAGCCATGGAAAGTAGGAACAACCAGACAAACAGGTTCATCAAGTGGCTGGTGATCTTAGGTGATTTCCTGTTGCTCAACGTGATGCTGGCAGCATTTGCAGTCTGGCATCCGGGTATGGCTGAATGGAGTGGCACGTGGATGCGTCTTTTCGTTATCTTCTGCAACGTTGCCCTCATTATCGGACAGGGGCGATATCATACCATTATTCATGAGCGACTGCCGTCAGGAGGCGAGTCCCTCCGTCGCGTAGTCTATATGGTCATCATGTGGGTGATAGTGGTCTACCTGTTGTTCAAGGCGACCGATTACCGTATCTCGCTTGCGAGGCTGTTGCTGCAGCAGGGGATGGTGCTGTTTGTTGTGCTGCTGTTTGCCCGTCTGACCGAGCGAACGGCCATCAAGTGGTATCGCCAGCGTGGCGGCAATACAAGGTACATCACCTTCGTAGGTTCCGATCCAGAGCTGGTATCGCTGTATAATCAATTGGTAAACGATCCCACGACAGGCTATGAGGCTCTCGGATACTATGGTGACACGACGTTTACCGCTGATATCGAGCGGATGGGCTCGATGGATGACTTCCTGGCGAAGATCGATACTCCCGAGGAACTCACCTTAGGTGACGAGTTGTATCTCTGCGTGTCTCATCGCGAGCGTGATACCGTCATGCGAATCTCCCGGATGTGCGACCGCCAGATGGTGAGGTTTTTCTATGTACCAGTCTCTTCAGAGGCCATCGAGCTCAACCTCAAGGGCGAAATGATAAACGACATGCAGGTGTTTACCACCTACGAGAATCCGCTGCAGAACCCCTTGAATAAGATCCTGAAACGCTTTACAGACATTGTCGTGGCCTCGTTAGGACTGCTCTTGTCTGCATTCCTCTTCCCGCTTGTGTGGTTTAAGATCAAGACGCAAAGTCCAGGCCCACTGCTTTTTAGGCAACAGCGGACAGGGCTCGATGGCAAGACGTTTACGATGCTGAAGTTCCGCTCAATGCATGTCAACGCCCAGAGCGACACCCTGCAGGCCACGGAAGAAGACCCCCGCAAGTTTCCCTTCGGCAACTTTATGCGGCGCACGAATCTCGATGAGGTGCCACAGTTCTGGAACGTGCTTCGTGGCGACATGTCGATTGTGGGCCCACGTCCGCATATGCTCCATCACACCAAGGTCTATTCCAAGCTGATCGACAAATACATGGTGCGTCATTTCGTGAAGCCAGGCATGACAGGCTGGGCGCAGGTGACGGGTTATCGCGGGGAGACGCGCCAGCTATGGCAGATGGAGGGACGTGTGCGCCGTGACATCTGGTACATGGAGCATTGGAGTATCTGGCTCGATCTGCGCATCATCTGGATGACCATCAGAAAGCTGTTTGAGCGAGACACCCAGGCGTACTAAAGTCTTTCTTCCCACGCCTGCTTACGGCTATCCAAATCCTTTCATGGAATTACCCCATGCGTTGTTCTGATGCCTTCCACGAGTTGTTCTGATGCCTTGCACGACTCGTGGAAGGCATCAGCATGCGATCAGGTCACCTTGCTTTTCGCCCCCACTTTCAGAGGTAGTCCAAAGAGGCATTGGTCGACAAGCTACAGCCTGTAGCCGAATAGCAGGCGCAGGTGCCACTTGCTATGGTAGACGGACAGCTTGTTGTGGTCGCCGACGTTGGTGAAGTTGTACACCATCGTGGCGCCAGCAAACATATTACCGAACTGTCGGATGATGGCCCCACGGACGGTAATGATGACCTCGGGAAAGTGATAGTCGAGCGAGATGCGGTCATCGTCGACAGAGAGCGACGTGTTGCTATAGACGGTCAGCGTTGGCAGCGCCGAGAGGTGGAACAGCCAGCGGCGGTGGGGCACCCAGTTGTAGCCGTAGCCGGCCCCAAGCCCCACGTTGAACACCTTTAGCAGCGACTCGTAGTTGCCCTCGGTCCGTGAGCGCTGACCCTGCAGCGAGAAGCCCAGCAGTAAGCTGCCAGCCGACTGCTGCTGCACGAAGCTCTGGCTGAACGCCGCCGGATAGGAGAACCGTCGGTAGTTGAAGGCATAGTAAGCATTAACGTTGAACGACTTCATCGACAATACCTCGGGGGGCAGCTCAATGCGGGGCATGCCATTGCCCTCGTACCAACCGGTGAAGTTGCTGGCATCCTGGTAGAAAAAGTCGAAGCCCCAGCGGTTCCGGTAGGAGTTCAGACCCACCTCGTAGTCGTGGTAGCGCCCCAGGAGCTTGCCTGGGTTCAGACTTAGGCTGAGTGCCATGCCGAGATAGTTTACGCCCAGACTGACTGTCGACTTGTAGTCGGCATTCATCTCCGAACGGAACGGCAAGCCATTGTCCACCCCCCTCGTCTCCAGCGTGGCGCCAGAGACATTGATGCGCGCCGTGAAGGTCCACTTCGTCTTCGGGCGGGTGATGTACAGCGTATCGATGTCGGGGTTCTGATAGCGCTCGTTCAGCAGGCTGTCAGCATACCTGACCAGTCGCAACAGTTTCTGCGCCTGTCCTGTGGCAGGAAGCCAGAGACAGGCCAGGAGGCAGACAGCTGCCCTATAGCAAGATGACTTCAATGACAGACTGTTCATTACGGACTGATAATCTGGAGGATGGCATCGCGGCACTGCTCCATGAGCCAGCGGGGCGTGCTGGTGGCACCGCAGATGCCGACGGTGCGGATGCCCTCAAGCCAGGCGGGGTCGATCTCCTGGGGATCCTCAATCTGATGACTGTTAGGATTCACGTGGAGGCACTCGTTGAAGAGCACCTTGCCATTGGAACTCTTGCGACCGCAGACGAACAGGATCAGGTCGTGTTTGGCCGCGAAGCTGGAGATATTCGGCATGCGGTTGGCCACGGAGCGGCAGATGGTGTCGAAGCTCCTGAAGGTGGCCTCGGGCGCTATATGGGCCTGGATATAGTCGATGATGCGGTGGAACTCGTCGAGCGACTTCGTGGTCTGGCTATACAGATAGATGTCGCGCGAGAAGTCGAGCTTGGCCACCTCGTCGAAGCTCTCGATGACGATGGCCGTGCTCTTGGTCTGCCCGACGAGTCCGAGCACCTCGGCATGGCCTTTCTTGCCGAAGATGACGATCTGTCCGCCACCTGCCTCAAACTGTTTCTTGATGCGTTTCTGGAGCTGGAGCACCACGGGACAGGTGGCATCGATGATCTCGATGTTGTTCCGGCGGGCCAGCTCGTAGGTCTCGGGCGGCTCACCGTGGGCGCGCAGCAGCACCTTCACGTCGTGGAGCTGGCGCAGGTCTTCGTGGTTGATCGTGACGAGCCCCATCTGGCGGAGCCGTTCGCACTCCATGCCGTTGTGTACGATATCGCCGAGGCAGTAGAGGGTGGTGCTTTGGGCCAGCTCCTCCTCGGCTTTCTTGATAGCAGTGGTAACGCCGAAGCAAAAGCCACTGCCTTCATCTATTTCAATCTGAATCATAATACCTTATTATTTGGTTTACTGTTCAGCTATTGTTCTTAAGTTCAGAGAAATAACCGTCGAGGAGATCCTGGGCGGCGACGAAGCTGGTCTTCTGGCCAGCGAGGACTGCCTGCTCGGCGGATGCCAACTGAGACTTGATGAGCGGGTTGTTGTAGAAATTTAGCCTCAGGTGCTCGTTGATGCTCTCGTACATCCAGTACTTGGCCTGCTCATTGCGGCGGTAGTCGAAGTAGCCGTTGGCCTTCACGAAGTCGATGTACTGGTAGATCATATCCCACACCTCTTTGATACCGTAGCCATAGAATCCGGAGTAGCAGAGCACCTTCGGCGTCCAGCCGCTCTCGGGCATGGGGAAGAAGTGGAGGGCGTTGCGGAAGTTGGTGGCAGCCATCTGGCAGCGATCGACATTGTCGCCGTCGCACTTGTTGATGACGATACCGTCAGAGATCTCCATGATGCCACGCTTGATACCCTGCAGTTCATCACCCGTTCCGGCCACCTGAATGAGCAGGAAGAAATCGACCATGGAGTGACAGGCCGTCTCGCTCTGCCCTACGCCGACGGTCTCGACAAAGATCTTGTCGAAGCCTGCCGCCTCGCAGAGGATGATCGTCTCACGCGTCTTGCGGGCCACGCCGCCGAGGGAGCCGGCCGATGGCGAAGGCCGTATGAACGAGTCGGGATGCTGTGCGAGTTTCTCCATGCGCGTCTTGTCGCCGAGGATAGAGCCTTTCGTGCGTTCACTCGAAGGGTCGATGGCAAGGACGGCCAGTCGGCCACCCTTCTCTCGCAGTACATGCATGCCGAACTCGTCGATAGAGGTGCTCTTGCCTGCTCCGGGAACGCCGCTGATACCCACACGGATGCTGTGGCCACTGTAAGGCAGACATTTGTTGATGACCTCCTGAGCACGTACCTGATGGTCGAGGTTTACACTCTCGATAAGTGTGACGGCTTGCGAGAGGATGGTGATATCACCCTTAAGGATGCCTTCCACCATCTCACCAACGGTGAGCGCTCGCCGGCGGAAACGGCTGCGCTGCAGATAGGGGTTGATGATAGAAGGCTGCGCTACTCCGCTATTGACCTGCAGGCCTGCATATTCTGAACTGTTCTCAGGATGTTCCATACTTTTTCTTCTTTGGGCTCTATTTCTTGATATTAATTACAATCTTGGCATGATCTGGGTCATTGGTAATCATGAGAATACGGGGGCGGCCCTTCACCTTGGCGAGTTCATCGGCATAGCCTGTAACCTTCAGATCTGTAGACTCCCCTGGCTCTATATCGCGACTGTCGAGGGTAACCTTCAGTCCTTTGGTGTACATCTGCATCGAGGAGATGGTGAGCTTGGAGGCTCCGGTATTCGTCAACTTCACGTCGATGGACTTTTTCTGGCGCTTCTGGAAATCGGTGAAGTCGAGCTCTGTCTCAGAGATTTGCAATCGTGGCGCCTGGGCACGGCTAACTCCCTCGAACTGCTTCAGATCAGGCAAGAGGGTGACGGTCACATCGACAGCCTTATCGGCACTCACTTTATCTCCCAGCTGCTGTGCAAGGAACACCTGCGACTGGGTGAGGCCGTAGTCACGCAGTTGATTAGAGCGCAAGGTTACCTTGATTGTGCCGCTCTTGCCAGGCGCAAGTGTTTCAGGGGTGACCGTTGCGTCGAGGTATGAGGGCAGGTGCATCAGCCGAGGAGTCATCGTTTCCAGCCCGTTATTCAGGATATGAATCTCCTGTACGGGAGCGTCTCCCTTGTTTACATCATCGAACTCAAGGTCGTCTTTATCAAGCAGCAGGTTTCCCATAGCCAGCGGATAGGTACCTGTATAGTCGAGCACCTCGGCAAGTACCACTCCTTTCATCGTAAGATAAACAGGCTTGGAAGAGGCATTGGTCTTGACAGCTGCCATTTTCTGGAAATGTCCAAGCTGGCGGGCATCGTAGGTCATGCGGATGGTGAACTTGTCATTGGCTCCCACCTCACGGGGGAATTCAACTGCCGTACATCCGCAGTCGGGGTTAACGCTCTCGATCACGAGTCGTTTCAAACTTTTGTTACGCAGTTGGAATGTTGCCGTAATGGGTTGCTGATACCCTGTACGTCCACACTCAACGGTGGTCTGGCTGACGACAAGTTTCTGTGCCTGGATCTGGGAAGACTCAGGGCAGAAGGATGAACACAGTACACATGTGGCCAAAAAGGCCTTTCTCAAATCACTTTTAAACACTATTCTTATTGTTCCTATCATTTTTATATTGTTTCAATTTATACTATGATTTACATGTTCAATTAAAATCTATCAACGTTCGACAGTGAGTGTCTCTGAAGGGGCAACGCCACGGAACTCAGTCGCATAGGCACATTCAACGACGCATGTGCCAGTCTCATACTGTCCTACACGGTCGATGAAATACTCGCTTTCGATGGTATGTGTACCCTTTGACAAGCAGTCAAAATAGTAGTTCGTGGTGTAATCCTTCGGTGCGCAGTATGCTCCTCGATGCCATCCGCTTAGTTGGCGTATGGGTTCAAGACAGGCAGCGCGCTTGTCCACCACCTGCACAAAGTCGTAGTCACGGTCGGCAGTGATGGTGATACGCATCTTCACACGATCGCCAACTTTTAGAGGTGAGTGGTGAGATGTGAGAGGCGAAAGAACACTCTTATCATTGATAATAAGTTCACGTTTGACGGTGATACCACTGCCCGAGGCCGCAATGTTGTGAGTCGCCTGCACGAACTGTGCATAGACGGCACCCCACGAGGTGCCATCGCTGGTCTTATCGATGGTTAGTGTGCGGCTTGTGGTAGGAACGACGGTCTTCACATAGCCGATGGCTGCTGTGGCCTTTGGGAGGGCGAGCATCCCACCGTCTACTTGCACTACGGCATTGTCGGCAGTAAGCGTCAGGTTTCCCCCCTGAAGGAAGGCATAGATGGCATTGACACTGTTGATAGGTGTGTCCCAAGCCTGTGTCCGTTTCTCCTGAAGGAGCCATCGCCGCATCTCATCGTGCGTCTGATGGTCGCTGGCCGACAGGTGCAGCAGGGCTTCGATGGCAACGGTCTGCGTGGGAATCCTGTAGTCACACCATGAGTAGCCAGCTCGTGGAGTATCGTAATAACGGCCAATATCTTCGCGATAAACCGTCCACTCTTTTAACGATTGTGCGTACTCCTGGGCACGCCGAGGATCGCTCTTCGAGAGGATGATAGCCGTAAGCGCCTTCTCATATATAGACTGCGACTTAATATCTTTCTTTAGAAATTTCAGCAGATAGCTGTTAGCCTGCATCACTTCGGCAGATAGCCGGCGCCCATCAAGTGTAGATAGATAAAGCCACTCCAATGCCTTGAAGCTTGGGAACGACACCTCGTGACCTTCCTTCTCCCACTTCTTCATCTCCTCAACCTCTTTGATGATCTCCTTGCCCATGAAGTCGAAGGCATTTGTGAGCATGTCCTTGGTCTCTGGTTGTTCGCCAGCCATCGCGTTAAGACGGACAAGCATCTCGCTGACGGCAACGGTCATATAGAATGATCCCGGCATATCCTGCCACCACGACCAGGAGCCATCAGCTCGTTGCAGTTTGTTGAGCTTCTCAACGGCATCATTCAGCCGGCAGTTCAACAGGTTCTCGTCGAAGAAGTTGCCTAAGCGCTGCTTCTGTTCTGTCTCACGGTCAGCGTCGAGCACCCATGGCGTCTCATTAAGCAACAGGTCTTTTAACTCCTGATTCTTCGTCAGAGCACTACTCAGGGAGGTCTCTTCACCCGTTTCGTTCTTCCATAGTGCGAAAGCTGTTCTGGCCTTCGGATTCTGCTGAAGGATATAGCGACCCAGCGAATTGGCATAGAACGAGGCTGCCTGCGAGATCGCATTATCATCGATAGGATTACCCACTGTCGGCAGTGCCTGGATCATGAGCCATGCTGGCTGGTTGGTGTATTCGAAGGTCAGCTTGGTGCCCTTGGCGTCGGCTGGTACGAGGGCTGTCAGGTCTATCTGCGTCGTACCGGCCTTGTGCTGTGTGACAGGCATCGTCACCGTCACCCTCTCCTGACTTGGGAGGATTGGCAGATAGTGTTGCTCTCCATCAGAGAACCCCTTGCCACTGACTGTTGTCTGACAGATGAGTAGCGCTGGTGTTGAACTCGTAGGATTGAAGGCGAACACAACGGATTCTGTCTCGCCAGCCTTCACACTGACGGGCAGAGACTGTTCGTAGATCACGGCATTGGTTTCAGGGTTCAGCAGTCTGAGCGAGGCCTTGCCAGAGAGGTGCTTCTCACCCATATTTGAGATCCTGGCAGCGATGTTGCCCTGGTCTCCCTCACGCAGGAATCGAGGTACGTTTGGCTGGATCATCACATCCTTCTGTGCCACGGCCTCTCCTTGGATTGAACCATAGTACATGTCCCGCGTGTGGGCCAGACCTATAAGGCGCCAGGTGGTGAGACTCTCGGGCAGAGTGAATTTCAAAGCCACACAACCAGTCTTGTCGGTAGTCAGCTGGGGATAGAAAAAGGCCGTCTCGTTCAGGTTCTCTCTTACCTGTACCTGACCATCGCCGCCCTCTGCCTCTGACTTCACATCAGCTGTGGCGAGCGCATCATTAGCAGCTTTGGCAGATTCGTCCATCTCTTTGGCCATCATCATAGGCTCTGCTGCCAGCATCATCTCTTCGTGTACCATTCCTTTAGTGAGCATGCCGCCACGGGAGGATCGATGGATGTGACGGTAATAGCGATTGGGATAGATATCATGGTTGAATCTGCTGAACTTTAGGTCCTTCACAAGGTCTGAGCTCCAGTTGTGACGCACCATATCTGTTATTCTGAACGGCCTTGCATAAATCCAATGATTATATGGGATGGGTAGGTCGACATAGGGTATGAGCGACCATGAGTGAAGCTGCAACATGTCAAGGCTCTTGTCGTAGAGTGTTGCCATCACCTGGGCATCAGCGGGATTGCCTTGTGGGTCTTTGACAGAGAGTGTCCACTCTTCCTGTTGACCAGGCTTCAGACGGTCGCGGAAAGTAGTCCATGACAGCGTGAGTTGCTTGTTGGGCAGCGGTCGCTGAATCTGTGCTGAGTGGGTATAGCACTTGCCGTTCTTCACCCAGGCAAAAGTCAGCAGCAGACCGTTGCCATATTGCTCCTCGTAGGTCAGTTTCAGGTTCAGCAACTGATTGCTTCTGTCTGCAGCCCCCTGCTTTATCACCTCATTGCCAGCAAAGATGCTGTACACGATGTGCACATCCTTATCAGAAGAGCCTACCTGTATCGTAACAGGCAATCCGTCGGTGGGGAACTTCGTGTGCGACTGATAGAACCAGTCGTCGGTCTCTGCTGCCGGACGTTCATCGTCGAGCGAGAAAATGACAAATTCGCGCTTCAGTGTGTCACGCTCGCAGATGGCTTCCACAATGTGCTTGCCACTCTCCAGACTGAAGTCTGATAGCTGTATTTTGGTATTTGTTGCCACTGTCTGCCAGGGGTTGCTATCGATGCGGTATTTCAACTTGGCATCAAGATGTTTTCCTGCGGCGTTAGTCAGGTGGAAGGTCATCACTGGCTTGTCATCGATGAGTACCTTCTCCTCCAACTCCACGCTCAGCGCTTGCGGTCTGTTTCCTAATGGCAGTGAGAGTTCACCACTGTGAGTTTCGCCTGCTGTGTCTGTTACATCGGCAGTCACAACGAAATGGTAATACATCGGATAGTCCGTCTGCGGCATCACCAGCGGCATCGTCACATCAAACGTTCCGTCGGCAGCCGTCACGGCCTCGCCTTTGAAAATCTCCTCGCCATCGCTTCTATGCCCAACGATGCCCGTGTTCCAGTATCGGCTGTACGACCACCACCAGAAAGCCGTTCTACGTATTACCTTATAGTTTACTTTCGCGCCCTGCACAGGCACTCCTGCATACGATGTCGCGTTGCCCTTCACTGTCAGTGTGTCGCCAGCGGCGTAGACCTGTTTTACTGGTGGAAAATCCACATGGAATGTCGGACGCTTGTATTCTTCCACTCGGATGGAGTGATACTGTCCGTTCACTTGGATGGCGTATATGCCAGTGAGCCCCGTTTTAGGCAGGGTGAACTCAGCCGTGCAGGCTCCATAGTCGTCTGTAGCTCCTTTCTGCTCTGCCACTACTTTGCCATTGGCGTCTCTCAGTTCGAAGTGTACGTCTGCTTGTGGCATCACTGTCTGTTCCATACCGTTCTCCACTTGATAGAGGATGGCATTGACAAAGACCTTTTGCCCTGGGCGGTAGATGGCGCGATCGGTAAATACACATGTGCGCTTCACCAGTTTCTCATTGCCGTAGTAGCTGTAATCACCGTTTTCGTTCAATGGCGGACAGGCTGCATCTGCATCCGTCGAGGCAAAGACTGTCCTCCTCTTGCCAGCATGCTGGGTGTTAAAGAGATATTCCCCATGCTCGTCGGCGATGCCATCATACTCGACATAGCGATTATAGCTTATGTACTCCTTGATGTGCAGACGGGCACCTGCTATGGGCTGCCCTGTCTTGCTGCTCACCACAACATAGCGCACACCCTTGCCGTGAGGCTGCTCTTCGGCGATGGTATAGACATCGGTTACGAAATACAGCTTCCTGATAATCTCTGTGGCAGGATCTGATTTCAATTCCAACATATACACGCCCACGGGAAGCCCTTTCAGTGTGATGGTATCTTCGTATAGGTCGTAAGGAGTTTTGCCGGTGTACTGTCTCGATGTCTCGAAGGCCACATCGCCCAGCAACGGTTTAATCTCGCTATAGCCCTTCGGGTTGTCTGGGGATATCGTTGTTTCACCATTCACGTTTACCTTGTACACGCTCAGCGCCACGGAACGCAGGTTCCTGACGTCGCTCAGCGAGATTTCCTGTGCCTGTTCTGGCATCACAACCTGCTGAGCCACCGAGAAGTGCAGCTGTGGATTGGTGAGTTCCTGACGGGCATTCTGCAGGGTATTCTTCATTCGTGGCCATCGGTCGCCCCACTTGCCGAGTGCCTCTTCGATATAAGCGAGCTTCTCTCCCTTCTTGTCGTAGCCGATGTCGTGATAGCGTTCCAAGGCCAGCTCTCCAGCCTCAGGCAGATCCTCATAGACTCGTATCACGGAGTCGAGCATCTCTCTCGAGGCGTAGTGGTACACCTTGGCTGCCGTCACGCAGGCAGCCCTGCGGTTGCCTACCTTATCATAGTAGTCGTGCATGGCCCTGTAGCTGCTGCTCATGTCAAGTTCATAGCCTATTACGTGCAGCAGGTCGTTGTTGAAGATGCTGCTGTTGATGCCTTTCACGACAAACGGGCTGTATTCGGCATCCCTTACGGTTGCAAGTTTCTCGCAGAGCGATGGTGTCAGTTCTGGCGCCTCAATGGTTATGCCGAGATTGCTGTTCTCGCTTGACACCTGGTACAGCACAGTCTGCAGTACGGTTCGCAGCACTTCATCTGATGTGTCCTCACATCGCTTCTGCAGACGGACTATAGCCGGCTGTAGCGAATCGGGAGCGATGCGCGACATCACGTTCACACCTCGCAGCTTTGCTGTCAGCAGCTGACCGTAGTCTCTGTCCTTCTCAGCCTTGGCTACGATTTTCTCCAGCAGTTCATACTCGCTTTTGGGAAGGTCCTTCTCGTAGGCATTCTCAACTTTCTTCCAAAGGGAAGAGTATGACTCTCCGAACAAGAAAACAGGTATCATAATAACTATCAATAAGGCGAACCACTTCTTAATCATTGCACCACAATTTATGTTTAACTGTGCAAAGGTATATAAATTCTTTTAAAATCATTTGGAAATTATGAATTATTATATTATCTTTGCATCATGATAAATGAACAATTACTCAATCCGGCGAGCATCGTCGTCATCGGCGGCTCGAACAACGTTCATAAGCCCGGAGGCTCCATTGTGCGCAATCTGATCAATGGCGGCTACAAGGGCGAGTTGCGCATCGTCAATCCCAAGGAAGACGAGATTCAAGGCATCAAGGCTTTCCATGATGCAAAGGAAATTCCCATGACTGACCTTGCCATCCTGGTGGTGGCGGCGAAGTACTGTCCAGACTATGTTGATTTCCTCGCAGCCGAGAAGGGTGTGAGGGCGTTCGTCATCATCTCGGCAGGTTTCGGCGAGGAGACGCAGGCAGGAGCAGCCCTTGAGCAGCGCATCCTCGACACCTGCGCACAGTATGGCGCCGCCCTCATCGGCCCCAATTGTATCGGTCTGATGAACCGCAATCACCACAGCGTCTTCACGCTCCCCATACCCAACCTGGATCCCAAGGGTGCCGACTTCATTAGCGGTTCTGGGGCAACGGCTGTATTCATACTTGAGAGCGCCGTCGTAAAAGGTTTGCAGTTCAACTCGGTATGGAGTGTTGGCAACGGCAAGCAGATAGGCATCGAGGATGTGCTCCAGTATATGGACGACAACTTCGATCCTAAGCGCGACTCGAAAATAAAATTGCTCTATGTGGAGAACATCGCGAACCCCGACAAGCTGCTCTATCACGCCAGTAGCCTCATCCGCAAAGGCTGCCGCATAGCAGCCATCAAGGCGGGTTCAAGCGAGAGTGGCAGTAGGGCAGCCTCCAGTCATACGGGTGCCATCGCCTCCAGCGATGCTGCTGTCGAGGCACTGTTCCGCAAGGCAGGCATCGTGCGCTGTTTCTCGCGTGAGGAACTCACCACGGCAGGATGCATCTTCACCGTGCAAGGCAGTCAGACACTGCCCCTGAACGGGGCGATGATGAACTTCGCCATCGTCACCCATGCCGGAGGGCCTGGCGTGATGCTCACCGACGCCTTATCGAAGGGTGGACTGAACGTGCCGAAGATTGAGGGCACCATTGCCGACGAGTTGAAGGCGCAGCTCTTCCCGGGATCATCCGTCAGCAACCCCATCGACTTCCTCGCCACTGGCACACCGGCTCAGCTTGGAACGGTCATCGACTACTGCGACCAGCGGTTAGACCAGATTGACGCCATCGCCGTGATCTATGGCACGCCTGGACTCACGCAGCTTTATGAGGCCTACGACGTGCTCGACCAGAAGATTCGCCAGTGTCGAAAACCCATCTTCCCCATCCTGCCCAGCATGGTGACGGCAGGGCCAGAGGTCGCAGACTTTCTGGCAAAGGGCCACGTGAACTTCAGCGACGAGGTGACCCTGGCCACTACGCTGTCGCAGATCATACACACCCCGCTGCCCGCCGCTCATGAAGTGGAACTCTACGGTGTAGACATCTCGCAGTTGCACAACATCATCTTTCGCGAGACCCGCCGACTGAAGTTCGAGGGAAAGGACAGTAGCTGGCTCTCACCTGACTGCGTGCGTGAGATACTGGCATGCGCTGGTATACCAATGGTGCCCGAGATGGTAAGCACCTCGCGCGAGGAACTCACAGCCTTCGCCTCGCGGGTGGGGTATCCCGTTGTGGCGAAGGTTGTAGGTCCTGTGCACAAGAGTGATGTAGGCGGCGTGGCACTCAACATACGCACAGCCGAGCATCTCTCACTCGAGTTTGACCGCATGATGCAGATCGAGGGTGCCGAGGGCGTCATGGTTCAGAAGATGCTGAAGGGTACGGAGCTCTTTATCGGTGCGAAGTACGAGGAGCGCTTCGGGCATGTCGTACTCTGTGGTCTCGGCGGCATCTTCGTTGAGGTGCTCAAAGACGTGTCGTCAGGCCTCGCACCGCTTACCTATACCGAGGCTTATTCCATGATACGCTCCCTGCGCAGCTACAAGATCATCAAGGGCTCGCGCGGGCAGAAGGGCATCAACGAGCAGAAGTACGCCGAGATCATCGTACGCCTCTCTACCTTGCTGCGTTTTGCCACTGAAATCAAGGAAATCGATATTAATCCCTTGCTGGCTAACGAGCACGACGTCATCGCCGTCGACGCACGCATCCGGATGGGGTAAAGGATTCCTTTTATTTCAGCGGGACTTTTAAACAAAACGTATTGTCGAATCAGAACTTGTAGTCGAGGCCGACACCAACGACGTGATTGGTGCGTGAGAAGGTCTCGAGGCCGTAGGAGGCCTGCTTTTGGTAGTCGCTGTAGAGCGAGCAGAAATAACTGACGTTCAGCCGAATTTTCTCGTTGATGTTCCAGGCGCCGCCAAGTCCTACAGAGTAACTGTCGCAGGCGAAGGACGTGTCCTGCTGGTAGCCGTCGCTGAGACCGTAGTCTGTGCGCTGGCCGCCGCAACTGACAGTGAACTTTTCGTTGATGTCGTATTCCACACCGGCCAGGATCTCGTGAGTGCCGTGGGTGAGTTCCTTCTGACGGTCGCCGCCCATCTTGGCGTGGGTATCGTCGAAGAAGTGATACTCGAGGGCAGCGCGGAACTTGGGTGTGAACTCATAGCCGGCAGCGACGGCGAGCAACGCAGGCATGTCATAGCGTGTGCAGGCACCGTCCTGATAGGGAGCGGTATAGCCGCCAAGTTGCGACTGTAATGCCGTCAGTTTGGCCTGTGCTGCCTGAGGGTCGGCAGCGACGAGTGCAGCCACAGTGGCTTCGCCCAGTCCAGCCTCAAGGATATTGGTATCGTTCTTGGGGTTCAGTTTGGTACGGAACTCATAGCGTGCGCTCAGTGTCAGTGACCCCTGGTGATAGTCGATACTGACGATAGGCGTGAAGCCCCAGCCTTTCTGATCAACGTCGAGCAGGAGTTTCGACACCTCGCCCAGCACAGGATGGTTCTTGGCTATGACGTGTCCGCGATAGTAGCCGTCGTAGTAGTTGGCTCTCAGGCCCACGGCAGCCGAGATGCAGTCGAGGAACTTATAGGTGAAGTTGAACTGTCCGCCATAGATATACTGCTTGCCCTTCATCTCAGAGTCGAGGGTGTACTGGTCGGGGGCGATGCCGTTGGCAGCAAGCATGCCCTGCATGAGCACGTTGAACATGGGTACACCGTTGCTGTACTCCACAAATCCGCCGCTGCCTACGATGCCGATCATGCCAGAGAGGGCGATACGGTCTTTCTTGTAGGCAGCGAAGAGGGCAGGCACGATGGGTGCTGAGGCGACACCCTCGTAGGTGGTGCCGTTCAACTCGATGTTGCGGCGCTGCCAGGGCTTCTGGAAGTTGAGCGAGAACTGGAGCCCTTCATGTCCCCATGCGAGACCTGCAGGATTGGAGAATACGGCATCGATCTCCGTCGTGGCACCACGGGCGAACATACGGTCGAATGCAATGTGATAGTTGGTGTTGGTCATCAGACCACCGGCATGAGCGGCCAGGGCAGTGCCCAGAACCAGGGCTAAGGAAATGGATAGTCGTTCCATTTTGCTTGTTGTTTAATGGTTATGGTTTACGGATGATTACTCTGCGTCGGAGGTACGCTCGCGGAAGCGGTCGAGAAGCCATTGCTTCTGCTCGGCAATGGTCATATCGGAGTTGTCCAGTTCAAGGGCATCGTCGGCTTTGCGTAGGGGTGATACCTCACGGTGGGAGTCAATATAGTCGCGCTCCTCTACGTTCTTCAGGATATCGTCATAGTCGGCAGGCATGCCCTTGGCCTTCAGTTCGTCGTAGCGGCGCTGGGCACGCACTTGGGCGGAGGCGGTGACGAAGACCTTCAGTTCGGCATCGGGGAAGACGGTGGTGCCGATGTCACGGCCGTCCATCACGACGCCCTTGTCCTTGCCCATTTGCTGCTGCTGGGCCACCATCGCTGTACGGACGAATGGGATGGCGGCAACGGGACTGACATGGTTTGACACTTCGAGCGAGCGGATCTGCTGTTCTACGCACTCCCCGTTCAAATAAGTGTCGGGACGGCCTGTCTCCGAATTGAACTTAAACGAGATATGGATGTCTGGCATCGCGCGCTCAAGGGCTTCGGTATCAACGCTGCCGTCCTCGCGGAACAGGCCGTTGCGCAGGGCATGAAGGGTGACGGAGCGATACATGGCGCCCGTGTCAACATAGACGTAGCCCACTTCACGGGCCAGGTCCTTGGCCATCGTGCTTTTGCCGCACGAAGAGTGGCCGTCGATGGCAATTGTAATCTTTTTCATAATGTGTATGAGATATTGAATAATAATGATGATGCGCTGACGTGGTACTTGCCGTAGGCAACATGGAGTTTGAACCGCTCCAGCGAGAGGCCCGCGCCGACGGAGAGACCAGCACCGTGCGACGAGGAACCGTCACCCTCGCTGATCTTCATCTGACTGGCGCGGCGGAAGTTGTAGCCAGCCGCCACGTAGATCTGCTGGGAGAGCAGCACGTCGACACCCACGGCCAGATGGCGGCCAAAGGCCTCGCTCCAGTCGTTGAGCCGGCTCATGGTGAGCGAGAAGCGCAGCGGTGCGTTGCCAAGACCCTTGGTGATGCCCACCTGTAGGTCGAGGGGAATCTTCTCGAACGTGTCGTCGTAGGCTTTCACCTGCCCGCCGAGGTTCCTGGCCACGGCCGAGAGGCTCAGGTCGCGCTCTTCGTCGAAATAGTTCAGTCCGAGGTCCACGCCTACGGCCAGTGAACTGTATCCAGCGATATGCGAGGAGATAACCTTGGCGGTGATACCTGCATTGAGCGTCTCTGTAAGAGCATAGGCAAACGACCCTCCGATGGCAATATCCCTGGCAGAGAATTCGCCCTGGCTGGTACCGTCGGCAGCAGTCTGTCTTATCGTGCCGTAATCCATATACTGGCCTATAGCGCCCCATGTGCCGCGATCGCCAACACCACGGATAAATGCAGCACTGGCCGTTTTGGCACCTTCCATATAGGTCATGTAGTTCAGGCCGATGGTTCGGTCGGCTACACCGTTGATGAGGGCAGGATTATGGAAGATCACCGTCACGTCGTCGTCGCTGATGGTGATATTCTCCCCGCCGAGAGCAGCCACATGGGCGCTGACGGGCAGACGGAGGAAATTGTAGGCCGTCTCACTCTCCTGCGCTTTTAACGGTGAGAGGTGACAGGTGAGGGGGGAGAGCAGTGACAACAGCCAGATGGCAGGCAGAAGGTACTGCCGCCAGCATGGTTTTATATCGTATTTGATGCCTGTTTGCTTCATTTATTTCTAAAATCGCTGCAAATTTACTAAAATATTATGAATTATGAAATATGAATTATGATTTTATTTGTACCTTTGCAAGACCATTCATCAAAATAAACGGAAGAAAGTCGAATTTATTATGGAAGAGAAGAAAAGTCGACAGGCCGACCTTGAGGGAAAGCGCGTGCAGGGATTCCTGCTCGGAATCATCGTCGTGCTTGCCCTGATCTTTGTCGCCTTAGAGTGGAACAGCTCTGATACTGGTTGGGCTTTCTTCGATGATGATGATGACTTGGAGGCAGAACTGGAACTAAGTCCGCTTCAGCGTGACAAAGACGAGATCCCCATGATGCTGCCACAGGAGAAGACGCCTGAACAACCCAAAAGTGAAGAGCTGCGGCTGGTGGAAGACGATGTGGAAATCGCGCCCGAGATGGCTGAGCAGCAGCCTACGGAGATGCCCGAAGAACAGCCTGATCCTGAACAGCCAGAGCAGCCAGAGGTGGTCGACATGTACGACGAGCCTGTCGACATCCGTGTCGTAGAAGACCTGCCGCAGTTTCCTGGTGGTGCCGCTGAGTTTATGAAGTGGCTCACGAAGAACTTGCACTATCCCCCCTCGGCCCAGCAACAGCGCATAAAGGGTAGGGTGGTGGCTCAGTTTATTGTCAATCGTGACGGAAGCGTAACAGACCTAGAGCTGACGGAGCACCTGAACCGTGCCTGCGATAACGAGGTGCTGCGTGTGCTGCGGATGATGCCGAAGTGGCAGCCAGGGTTGATGAACGCTAAACCCTGTCGTACGAAAGTGTGCATACCCGTCGTGTTCAATATGTAGATAATTATTGAGTAGTTTAATAAATATAATATGTACAAACCCGAAGAATTATTAAAAATGGTGAACGAGGCCCTGGAGCAACTGCCCTACGACCGCAAGCCTGCCTCGCTGTATGAACCCATCCGCTACGTGCTCTCACTCGGCGGTAAGCGCATCAGACCTGTACTCATGCTCATGGCCTACAACCTGTGGAAAGACGATCCTGAGCGCATTATGATGCAAGCTCTCGGACTGGAGACCTATCACAACTTTACACTATTGCACGACGACGTGATGGACAATGCCGACATGCGTCGTGGTCACGAGACTGTGCACAAGAAATGGAACGCCAACCAGGCTATCCTCTCAGGAGACACCATGCTCCTACAGGCTTTCGAGCGCATAGAGTCGTGTGAGGCTGATAAACTTCAGGAGGTGTTCAAGGTGTTTCTTGTGACGGCCTATGAGATAGGTGAGGGACAGCAGTTCGACGTGGAGTTTGAGACACGCAACGACGTGACGGAGGAGGAGTATATAGAGATGATCCGCTTGAAAACGAGCGTGCTGCTTGCCTGTGCCGTGAAGATCGGTGCCATCCTCGCTGGTGCTTCGAAAGAGGATGCAGACAGTATCTATAAGTTTGGGGAACAAATTGGCCTCGCTTTCCAGCTGCAAGACGACCTGCTCGACGTGTATGGTGACCCCAAGGTGTTTGGCAAGAATATCGGAGGCGATATTACTTCGAACAAGAAGACCTACATGCTCATCAATGCAGTGAACCGTGCTAACGCCCAGCAGCGTGAGGAGCTGATGAGATGGATTGACGCAAAGACTTTCGACCGTGAAGAGAAGGTGAAGGCTGTTACGCGCCTGTACGATGAGATCGGCATCCGCCAGCTCTGTGAGCAGAAGATGGAGGCTTGCTACGAAATAGGTCTCGAGCATCTGGCAAAGGTCTCGGTAAGTGACGAGCGCAAGGCTATCCTCAAGGCATATGCCGCTTCGATGATGAAGCGACAGAGCTAGTCATTCAATTATGATACTTTCGATTTTAAATGATTGACACGCATTGCCATCTTGATGGCGAAGAGTTTGCAAGCGACTTGGAGCAAGTTGTTGCACGGGCTCGTGAAGCTGGTGTAACGTGTATCGGTGTGCCTGGTATCGACCTGAAATCCTGTGATACCATCAAGGCCCTCTGCCAGCGCTTTCCAGGCTATTGTATCCCTATGTATGGCCTCCATCCAGAGGAGGTGCGCAACGATTGGCGAGACGTCCTTGCCGCAATCAGGAATCACCTGGTCATTTCTCCCTCCCCGAAAATACATGCCATAGGTGAGGTGGGACTCGATTTTTATTGGAGCCGTGAGTTCGAGGAGGCTCAGTTACAGGCCTTTGAGGAACAGGTGAGATGGTCGGTCGAACTCCAGTTGCCCCTGATGATCCATTGCCGGAAGGCGCAGAACGAGATGCTTGCCATATTAAAAAAGTATAAGGCCGATTTGCCTGGCGGCGTGTTTCATTGCTTTACGGGCAATGCGACCGAAGCGCATGAACTGTTGCAGTTCGACCGTTTCGTGCTGGGCATTGGTGGCGTGCTGACGTTCAAGAAATCAAAACTGCCAGAGACTCTCTCTGAAGCCGTACCCTTGCAGCGGATTGTGCTCGAGACGGATGCCCCCTACATGGCTCCTGTGCCAATGCGTGGTCAGCGGAACGAGCCTGCCTTCGTGACCCATGTCTGTCGCAAATTGGCTGAGGTCTATGGTGTGACAGCTGAAGAGGTTGATCGACAAACCACTGCAACGGCCTGTCGAGTACTGTGCGGTGACGCGACCGTTAACAAAGCATAAATTATCAATTGCCAGTTGCGAATTTTAAATAAATTATAGTACCTTTGCAGCCGCTAATCAACAAGGAGAGGTGCTCGAGTGGTTGAAGAGGCACGCCTGGAAAGCGTGTAACCGGCAAAACTGGTTCGCAGGTTCGAATCCTGTTCTCTCCG